>JANRJQ010000004.1:545000-845000 GCA_033763895.1 Chloroherpetonaceae bacterium
TTGTGAGCAACTTCTATTCGTCAATGAAAAGGAAAAGTCTATAACATTTTCGGCTGCTATGGTCAATAATTCCTCGAGGCCGACTGAAAGACATCTATATACAGTTAATTTTAACGGGAAGAATCTAAGAGCAATTACACAAGAAGCAGGTAGTCATAGTGCCGAATTTTCTCCTGATGGAAAATTTTACAGCCACACCTATTCAAATTTTGATTCGCCACCTAAGTTTTATTTAAGAACTCAGACAGGGAAAGTGATCAGAGAATTGGAAACGAATCAAGAACTTCAAAAGTCATTAGGCCTTTTCAAACTCAGTCATACAAAGTTTACGACTTTTCAGTCGCCTTCAGGAGAGATGCTCAATGGGTTTATGATTCTTCCTCAAAATTTTGATTCGACAAAAAAGTATCCTGTAATTATGTATGTGTATGGAGGGCCGGGTTCACAGACAGTGGTGGATCGATATTCGAGCGGATTTGTTTTATGGCTTCGCTTGATGGCACATCGAGGATATGTGGTCGTAAGTGTTGATAACCGTGGAACTGGATTTCGTGGGAATGCTTTTAAGACTTCAACTTATTTGGAATTGGGTGTAAAAGAATGTGAGGATCAGGTTGCTGTAGCTAATCAATTGGCATTAATGTCTTTTATTGATTCAAAGAGGATTGGGATATTTGGTTGGAGTTATGGCGGATACATGACGGCTTATTGCTTGAGTAGAGGAAACGGAATATTTAAGGCAGGAATATCTGGCGCACCCGTTGTTGATTGGAAATTTTACGACACGATTTACACGGAAAGGTTTATGCTAACGCCACTTCAGAACGCTGATGGTTATAAAAAGTCATCTGTTCTTACTTATGCATCAGAATTGAAAGGGAACCTATTTTTAATACACGGGACTGCGGATGACAATGTCCATTTTCAAAATTCTGTTACACTTACAAAACAATTACAAGAAAACGGGATAATGTTTGAATTTATGATGTATCCCGAACAGTATCACGGAGTTAGGGGAAAGCAACGGGCACATTTGATGCGGGCGATGACCTCATTTTTTGAAGAGAACTTATAGTTTGGCTGAATACACTTGTGTTAGTGAAAGGTGTTTCAAGTATTTTTTAAGGAACACCTTTTTTTCTTTCAGTTTATACTGCATGATGAAACGAGGATGTTCCAATGGAATAATTTTCTCGAAAAATTTATGCTCGTTGTTGAGTTCATTAAAGTATTTGAAGAGTTTTGCACTTCCTAAGCAAAAAGCCAAGTTACGATTGGCGCCAAAGGTAAGTTGTACATTTATTTTTTCGATAATGAAAGGTTTTATATTGGATGCCAATTGTTTATCGTCATAAAAATTAAAATTCGCCCCATTTTTTGTGAAACCTAACGGCGATAGGCTGGTGATATAAAAATGATTATAGAAGGAATCGAATCCACCCATTGACTCAATCACTTCTGTGATAAAAGTTGCGGAAAGTTCTCTTTTTTGGGGTAAGTCGTTACTAATTGAGAGTTTTTCTGTGAGTGTAACGGGGTCAGTGAATGCAATTCCTGTAATTCCGCTGCCAAATCGGCCGGGATTGATTCCAAAGATAAATGTTCTTTTTTGTGAATTGTTAAAGAATCGATTAAAAAAAATTTTGTAGAAGTGAGGCGCTTTGTTGAATGGGTTAAGGATTTGAACAGATTTCGGAATTTTTATGGAATTGGGGAATTGCAAGTTTTTATAGAATGGGATGGCTTTTGAAGCGAACGTTTGCATTGAGATTTAATCTGCAACACTTATCACTTCTGAAAGAACTTCGGAAGTTCGTTTTTTGAATTCTTCGACACTTACAGTACTTAAGATTTTTATTGCCATTACAAGCGCAACGACTTCGATTGCAAATGCAGTTGAATAGCCTATAAATTGATTTCCAGTGAGCCACAATGCTACATCTCTTACAGCACCCCCAAAAGCATTTGCTAAAAAATTTGCGGCTGCCTGCGCCATTCCCCAAAGCCCCATAAAGAAGCCGGCATTTTGGGAGGTTGTCATATTCATCATCATTGTCAGGCTGCCGACGGTCAGTGCACCATTCCCGACTCCAAGGAGGAAAACCCCATAAATAAAGATTGATTTATCGAAATTTGGGGAACTTGCGATTACAAGAAATCCGATTGCTGAGATGGCGCAACCCAAGTATGTTGTTTTTTTTGCCCCGATTTTTCCTACAAAAAATAATCCGAGCAACAACAACCCGGCCATTGTTCCGCTTCCCCAAACTTGTGTGAGCTTAGAAGTTTCGGAAACTGACATCGAAAAAATGTGTGCGCCGAAAGGTTCGAGAATAACATCTTGGGCTTGTATGGCCAAAACAGTAACAAACATAAACCAAAAGAATCGATAGACTGTAGGGTTTGCCGCAAGCTTTTTTATTGAAACTTTTCTTGATTCGTTAATGGTGATAGGCGTTGCCGTTTGATTCTGAAGAAATCTCTTTTCACTAAAAAGCATTGCAACCCAAGTGAATCCTACGGCTGACAAGGTGCCTATCCAAAAAACACGGATTAAATTTTGCGTATTAAATTCTTCAAGCCCCTTTGAAACGAACACAGAAGCAACGATACTTCCAAGGATAAGAATAAACCACCCTATTGTTACCGCTTTTGATTTTTGCTTTTCCCCAGCTTTATCGGCGAGAAGGGCATAGAAAAGTGTTCCTGTAATGTTAATCCCAATTCCATAAAAGGTGAAGCTCATTAGGAGGATTAATATTCCGAGATTAAAGTTTTGTGCGAGCATGACTGCTCCATAGACTGAGAGAAGAGTTCCTCCGGTAACAAGCAAATTCCCGATAAGTATTAAATGAGTTCTTCTAAACCCATAAAAAAAATGATGATCTGAATAATATCCAATAAAGGGACGAATGAAAGCAAAGAGGTTGTGGAACCCTATCAAGATGCCAACTAGGAATGCCGAGACACCGAATTCAACAATTAATACACGATTGAGTGTACTATTGAGTAAAACGAAGCAAATTGCGGTAGAAACCTGCATCAAGGAGATTTGAAGAATTCGTTGGATTGAATCCGTTTGCGAGAGGGTTCTAAAGTGTTCGAATGGGTCGGAAATCGTGTTGGCTTTTTCTCCAATTAATCTCTTTTTGAGTTCAAAGGATTGGATTTTTTCACTTTTTACTTCCTCCACGTTGGTCAATTGGGGAATTTCGGAATACTTTTTTAATTCGAACATCTTAAACTTTGAATTACTTAGTCAAAAAAACCATCAGTGGATGTTGTTTCTAATTGAAAGATAGGGAGTGGGTGTAAGTATATCAATCAAAAGGGCTAAAGTATTGATTGTTTAAGAACCGCTTTGGCCGATTTACTCGGTAAGTCTCGAGGTTTGAGGAGAGTAGGGGTAAGGGAATTAAATTTCGAGATATCTCATTAATTCTTGCGCTCTAAACGAAGCATCGTCAATCAAGATTTCGCTTTCTTGTGAGTTATACGTAACATGATAGCCGTAGCGCTCTAAAGTTTTTTGGAGTCGAAAAGCGTCTCTTGATTCAACATTTAGGGTTATCAAGTTTGTATCGGGGAATTCGTGGGATTGAGTGGTGGCAAGGCTAATCACACGAGTTTCATTTTGTTCAAGCAGTTTTACTAAATCGGATAACTTAAATGCACCTGCGGGTATTTCAATTTCAATCAGGTGGTGGATATTACTTAAAGAAAACACTTTGCTCAACTCTTCGAGGATATCTCGATGTAAGACAACTCCAAGATACTGTTGATTTTCATTGACAACGGGCAAGAAGCCTAAACCAGTTTGTGAAATTAATTTCACAGCTTGGTAAGGATGAGACTCTTCATAGAGGGAGGGAGGAAATTGTAGTGATAATTCCTTAATTGCTTTTCCTGTTAACGATGATAAGCGAGAAAGTTCGGGTGAATGAAGGCTTAAAATTGCGCTTAGTTTTTGGTTATCGACAACAGGTAAAGCCCCAAAACCATTCAACTTAATTAAAGCCAAACTGCTTTCAATCTTATCATTTGAGGATAGGACTGGCAGTTTTTTCTCAATTGGATAGCGACTCATATATAACTCCCTTTTATTACTTCTTGCCGGAGCCTAAGTTTGAGTTGTAAAAAACAAAAACAATGTTTCAACCGACCTATTTCTTGATTTTTAGGATTTTATATCAAAAAATCAATCTTTATTCGGCGTTTATTTGACGAATTACATGTTTGAATGTTTCTCTATTCTATTTCGTTCAAATAAAAAAACCTAAGGTTCAATTTTATCGACTCTCGCTGAATGCCTTCCTCCTTCAAAACTTGCTGAAAACCAACTTGACAAACACTCCTTCATTTCCGCTTCGGAAAGAAATCGGGCTGGTAAGCACATGACATTGGCATTATTGTGAGCGCGAGCAAGTTTGGCGATTTCGGGATTAAAAACAAGGGCTGCTCTAATTCCTTTTGTTTTATTTGCAACAATGCTGACACCAACGGCACTTCCGCAAAGCAAAACTCCTTGTTCGCTTTCTAGACTTGCAACTGACTGTGCCACTTTTTTTGCATAATCGGGATAATCGACGGAATCTTTGGAAAAGGTACCTTTGTCGATAACTTGATGACCATTTTTCAAAAGCCAGTCTTCAACGATTTTTTTTCCTTCAAACCCGGCGTGGTCGCTTCCAATGGC
Organism: Chloroherpetonaceae bacterium; assembly: GCA_033763895.1. Taxonomy (NCBI): domain Bacteria; kingdom Pseudomonadati; phylum Chlorobiota; class Chlorobiia; order Chlorobiales; family Chloroherpetonaceae; species Chloroherpetonaceae bacterium. Next base: position 549,697 of record JANRJQ010000004.1, read on the forward strand.
TATAATCATAATAATTTATTTGACTCCGTGCATCAATTTGCGAAGGAAAAACGACAATACATAAAGAACCAATGCTGCCGTGGCCGCAGCGACGACAAAGATTCCGAAGAAGTAGGATAGCGAGGCATTGCGAGAGATTTCATCAATAAAGCCTGTGATTGCGCCCGCGATATAATTTCCGATGGCAGAAGCCAAAAACCAAATTCCGAACATCATTCCAAGCAATCGCTTTGGGGAAAGTTTATTGACAAAAGAAAGTCCTACAGGGGAGAGACACAATTCGCCATAAGTTTGAAACAAATATGCCAGAACTAACCAAAGCATACTGACTTTGGCGGTTTCAGCACCTGAAGGAATTTGTGAAGATCCTACCACTAATGAAATAAATCCAAACCCGAGAAGCAAAAGCCCGATAGCAAATTTCATTAAGCCGTTGGGATTGAGATTGTATGATTCAAGTTTTACCCAAAGCCAAGAGAACAAAGGGGCGAACATGAAAATGAACATTGAGTTCACCGATTGAAACCAAGAGGCCGGCATTTCCCATCCGCCAATGATTCTATCTGTAAATTTTAAGGCATAGATATTCATTGATGCACCGCCTTGCTCAAAACACATCCAAAAAATGATTGAGAAAAAGGACATGACAAAAACAACAACCAGCCGATCGATTTCGACTTTGGTTAGAGGTTCTTTCGGTTCTTGATTTTCATTTTGCTTTTTTTCAGGCTTTAACCCAATTTTTCCCAACATGCCTTGACCGAGGTAAAACAAAACAAGACCAAAAACCATACCAATCCCTGCGGCTCCAAAGCCCCAATGCCATCCGATTTTTTCTGCCAAATAACCACAAATCAAAACTCCAATAAACGCACCAATATTGATGCCCATATAAAAAATGGTGTAGGCTGAATCTTTTAAGGGACTTCCTTCAGGGTAAAGTTGACCGACCATAGAGGAGATATTCGGTTTGAACAACCCATTTCCAATAATCAAACAAAAAAGACCGAGATAGAAAAAGATCATACTATCCACTGCGAGTGATGCATGACCTAATGCCATTATTGACCCGCCGATAAGAACTGCGTATCGAAACCCGATCAAGCGATCGGCAATGAATCCTCCGATGAGTGGGGTAACATAAACAAGACCCGTGTAGATGCCGTAAAGTTGCCCAGCTTGTTGAGAAGCCCATCCAAGACCACCATCAGCGATTTCGGTGACCATATAAAGAGTCAGAAGTGCCCGCATGCCATAGTAGCTGAAGCGCTCCCACATTTCGGTAAAGAAAAGGAGATATAATGCTTTGGGATGCCGATCTGAAATGGTAAGGTGTTCGTGAGAGATGCTTCCTGCTGTTGACATACAAATAATGGTTTAGGTACTTCAAAAAAATTAACCGAGCTTCATTGCTTCATGAACTTGCTGCATTGTCGTAGCAGCCACTTTTCGTGCTTTCGATTCACCATCGTGCAGAACTTCTAATACTTTTTCTTGAGTGATAGATGCTCTTGTTTCAAGAATCGGAGCAAGAAAGCGTGAGATACTTTCGGAACACATTTTTTTGCAGGCAACACAACCTAAAGTTCCGGTGCGACAATCTGAATCAATGGATGCGATTTCCGGTTCAGTTGAAAACTTTTTATGATAAGCAAAAACGGTGCAAATGTCAGGGTTACCGGGATCATTTTTTCTCACTTTTGCGGGATCGGTGACGGCGGTTCTTACTTTTGCTTGAACCTCTTCGGGACTATCAGAAAGAAGGATTGTATTGCCAAGAGATTTCGACATCTTCGCTTTTCCATCAAGCCCGACCAAGCGAGAAAACTTGGTCAATTTCGGCTCTGGCTCGGGGAATACTGCCTTGGCTAAGGTGTATTGTTGGTTAAAGCGTCTTGCTAATTCGCGGGTAATTTCAACATGCGGTAATTGATCTTCACCAACAGGAACAAAATTTCCTTTGTAAAGCAAAATATCGGCAGCTTGAAGCACCGGATAACCCAAATGACCATAAGCGATTGTATCCATTTCGAGATCGCGAACTTGCTCTTTAAGAGAAGGATTTCGCTCGAGTCTTGAGGTTGTAATGAGCATTGAAAAAATCAGGAAAAGCTCGGCGTGTTCTTTGACTTGGGATTGCCGGAAGATGGGGCTCTCTTCAGGATTTATCCCGGCTGAGAGCCAATCGATAACCATATCGATTGTATGTTGAAAAATATCTGTCGATGTAGGGTTTGTCGTTAAAGAATGGTAATCTGCTATGAGGTAAAAATTTTGATAGAGATGATTTCCATTTACGTCTTTTTCGTTTTGGAGTTGAACCCAATTTTCGAGTGCTCCTGCGAAGTGGCCAATGTGGAGTTTGCCGGTTGGCCGCATCCCACTCAGAATAACTATTGAACTCATATTGACTATCGTGCAAATTGCCCAAAGGTAAAGATAAATTTCCATCCTTGATTCTGACGAAGCAGTGCGCCGGTGTTGTTATCACGATCGACTGGAACAGTATCAAAGCCAAATCCGTAATCGAAACCAACGAGTCCGACGATGGGTAAAAAGATACGAACCCCGATTCCTGCGGAGCGCTTTAAGTCTGCTAAGTTGACATCATTCCCTCGCAGCCAGACATTTCCAGCTTCAGCAAAAGCAAGGACATAAACTTGAGCACTTGGATTCAGAGAGAGTGGGTAGCGAATTTCAGATACAAACTTTGTATAAAGGTCACCGGTGTATCTTCCGGCAACAAGGGCTCCGATCGATTGTGGTTCATATCCTCTCAGTGGAATTGTAGGAATAAATGAAATCCCGTTATTTCCCATAAAAAATGTATTGATAAACGGAATGAAATCATTTTCGCTGAAGCGCCCAAGGTAACCGCCTTCTGCGGAGAGCATGAGAACGAGATCGCCGGCTAATGGACTGAACCACGCATTTCGTGCCGTGAATTTATAAAAATTGACCGAACCGGGGAGCGGACCACCTGAGAGTTGGGCGGTAAATGAAAAATCGCTGCCACGACGAGAATAGATTGGGTTATCGGTACTGTTTCGGCTAATTATTTGAGTGATGCTGAATTCGCTTGCAACATTTGGTGCATTGGCATCAAAAATGCCGAAGTTGATTAAACCCCCTTCATTTCGCTGATAGCGGAATGAATAATCGAGTCTGAAATAATCATCAGGGAATGTGAGTCTTCGACCGACAGAGATGGTAAAGCCGGTTTGACGAATAAACCCGGTGAAGTTTTGCTGTGTATCGAAAATACTCATTCCGAGTGTGAGCGGTGTTCCAAAAGCCCACGGTTCGGTAAACGAAAGTGATAGGGTTTGGAAATTGAAGTTTCCGAATTGCCATTGGAAATCAAGCCGCTGACCGTCTCCGTGGGGAAGCGGTTTATAGGCGCTGCCATCCAAAACATCTTGAATTGAGAAATTATTGAATGTTAGGCCGAGTGCGCCAGTGAGTCCGATAAATTGGCTGTAACCTGCGGAAGCATTAAAGGTATCGGTTTGTTTTTCTGCAAGTTCGTAGGTGATATCAACTTGATCTTCGCTTCGAGGTTGTATATCGGGATTAATTTTTTCGGAATCGAAATAATTAATGGTTGCAAGTTGGCGTACACTTCGGATAATATTTTCTCGGCTGAACAGGTCTCCGGGAAGGGTGTAAAGTTCGCGGCGGATGACGTGATCTTTGGTTTTTGTATTTCCTTTGATAGAGACTTGACGGATTTTGAATTGATTACCTTCAACTATTACAATGCGGATATCGACGGAATCGCCGGCGACGACAGTTTCTTCGGGCATTGCGCGAAATGTGAGGTAACCCCTATCGGTATAGAGCGAATTGATATCACCGCCATCTTGAGAGAAAGTTAAGCGTTCTTTGATTTTTTTATCATTAAACACATCTCCTTTTTTAAATCCAAACACGGATTCGAGTGTTTCGGTTGGGTAAAGTGTATTTCCTTCCCAAGTCACATTTCGAATAACGTATTTAGGACCTTCGGAAATGAAGACATCGAGAAAAAGATTGGATTTGTCTTCCGAATAGGTGATTGAATCGCGCAGGATACGGGCGTCGCGAAACCCTCGCTCACGGTAAAATGCAAGAAGTTTTTGTTTATCCTCTTCATATTTGCGGCGGTCGAGTTTTGGTCGGCCGAAGATACTTCTCCAAAGGTTATTCTGTTTGGTTTCTTCAAGGGCACCTAAGAGATCTCCTCTATCAATGACTTGATTGCCGTGAAAGGTAATTCGGTCGATTATGACACGGTTATTTTCTCGGATTTTAAATTTGAGGGTAGCTCTTCCATTTGATGTTTCTAGGAGTTCGTGAGTAATTTCCGCACGGAGAAATCCTTTTTCTTCATATTTCTTAAGGATTCTGGTTTTTGCAGCGGCGATCGATTGCTCGGTGATCGTTGAGCCTTTTATCAATAATGCTTGCTTTTGAAGGTCTTCTTCATCTAGTTCGTCATTCCCTTCAAATTCAATTGCGGAGAGCACGGGATACTCACGAACTCGAACTAAAAGAAACACGCCTTCATCGGTTTTCTTTTCTATTTCAATTTTAATTTCACTGAAGAGCCGTTGACGCCACAATCGTTTAACCGCGTTGGCGATTTCAAAGCCGGGAACGGTGATTTCTTGACCGACTTGAATCGGAAAGCGTGCAAGAACATCCTTTTCTTCTATCGTTGAAAGTCCTTCGATTGAAATCCCAAGGATGCGGTAACGGGTTGGGGTATCGCCATCATAAACAGGTTCAGAAAAATCGAGATTTTGCCCTTGCTTCAAGGAATCTTCAGGCGTCTCTTGAGCAATTGTTTTTGACTGCATAAATAAGAAAAGCAGAACAATGCACCCAGCCGATAACAAGCGGTTCTTGGTTTTTATTCTTATGCTTCTGACGGGAAATGGTTTGGGACTTGATAGCTGGGAATTCAGAACAATGAGAACAAGAGAAAATTTATTGATGATTTCGGACATTCGTTGAATTAAAGACTATTTCAGAACTTGTTTGTGCCATATGAAAATTCATAGGGCTAAAAAATGGGTGTTACTACTTTTTAATAAATAATGGATTTATGGTTTCGGAGGTCGCGGCTTCAGCAGAAACCTTTAACTGCTCTGCGGTCATACCAAAACGGCGTTCGCGTTTTTGAAAATCTTTGATTGCGTCATAAAGTTTGTGACGGCGAAAATCGGGCCAATAGCAATTGGTAAAATGTATTTCGGTATAAGCCAATTGCCATAATAAGAAATTGCTGATTCGAAATTCACCGCTTGTTCTTATGAGTAAATCCGGATGAGGCATTCCAAAAGTTGCCAAGTGGCGTTCGATGTGCTCGGATGTAATCTCGGAGGGTTTCACTTTTCCTGATTCCACGAGTGAAGCTATTTTTCGAACAGCTTCTAAAATTTCCCAACGGCCGCTATAGCTCAAAGCAAGCGAGAGGGTCATCCGATTATTGTTTTTTGTGTGCTCTTGAGATTCTATTAGCTTTTCACGAACGCGGGAAGGAAGGTCAAAGACATTTCCAATGACATTGAGTTTAATGTTATTATCGTGAAGGGTTTTGGTTTCGTTTCGAAGTGCTTCAATGAGGAGTTGCATCAAGGCGGAAATTTCTTGTTCTGGTCGCTTCCAATTTTCAGTTGAAAAAGCATAGAGGGTGAGATATGGAATTCCGAGTTGAGCGCATGCTTCAACGGTATCGCGAACAGCATCGATTCCTGCGCTATGCCCCGAGACGCGCAATTTTCCGCGGCTTTTTGCCCAACGGCCATTACCATCCATTATAATGGCAATATGCTTGGGAAGTTCTCCGCTTAATTTGAGGGCATTTTGTTCATGAATATCTTCCGGTGAATTTGGTTCTAGCGCGGCTGTCGCAAAGGATTCGGAGGAACCTTTCAAATCGGAAGTTGATTTATTTTCCTTTTTTGACTTTTCTTGAAAACGAAAAGAAAAAGGGTTCAAAGATTTTGCGGTTGTGTTCACGCGTATTGTATGGTTTGAAAAATCTTGTGAATTTACCCTCTGGCATTTGAATTATCAAAGGGACAATCCTCCCCTTGTGAAAAATCATTTCATTTGAACAGGAAACAAAAATCTAAGCATTGGGCCGACACGCTTTGCCCAATCGCTTTCGCTATGACCTGAGTTTGGTGCTTCGAAATAGAGTAGGTCTTCATCAAGTTCCCACCCTTTGGCAATCAATGAATACTTCAGAAGCCTTGTCGGGCTTACCATTGTGTGCATATCTTCTTTAAGACCGACATCGAGCCAAATTTTTTGATTTGGCTTACGTTTAATTTTAGCAACTTCTTTGACGATGGCTTTGCCTGCCCACCAAGTCGAAGGCGAGAGAATCGCGAGTTTGCCAAATACTTCGTTGTAGCGAAGACCAAAATACAAGGAAACCAACCCACCTAAAGACGACCCGCCGACACCGGTATGTTCTGGCGTTCTGAGGGTTCGATACTTTGCGTCGATAAATGGTTTAAGTTCTTCGATAATCATTTTTGCATAATCATCAGCTTTACCGCCTCGCCCTCGCCAATCTTTGATAAAAGTATATTCATCGAGCCTTGACTCCCCTGTGTTATAAATTCCAACGATAATCATAGGTTCAATTTCTCCGTTTGAAATGAGCTCTTCGGCTGTTTCATCCATTCTCCATTCAACACCCGGAATAAACGATGTGGCACCATCGAAAAGGTTTTGCCCGTCGTGCATATAGAGAACCGGGTAACGCTTTCGAAGGTTACGCTCATAATCGGGAGGGAGATAAACAATAATCGTGCGATCTTTTTCCAGATAAATTGATGGAAAATCTTTGTGCACGACGAAATTACCAGTTAGGGTGTGGCGAGCCGGGGGCTTTGGTCTTAACCTTTGGCTTGAATCCTGCACTCTGCTTTCTTCTATTCTCATTCGATAAATTTCATTCTGCTTTTCAAATAATCGCCTGCTTAGCGCTTTACTTATTCAACATTCCTCTCTCTCAGAGTTTTACAACTTTTACTACACCAAAATTGAAGGTAAGTTTTTATTTCATTTTTTTCAGTGCTTTTGCGTGCAGGAATATTCGGGAAAATTGCTTTACAAATATTTCTTTACCTTAGGCTTTGAATTTTGATTTTCGTCCTTTTTTTGGCCAACTTATTCATGATTTTTTTCACACTTTTTTCTCTCAATTTCTCAAACAGCCCACTTTTAGTGCTGTTCTTCATCGTTTCTTTTGGTATTGCATTTGCGACTTATTACAAGTTACCCATTACTTCAAAAAAACGTTGGATTCTGACGATTGCAAGAACAATCGGCTTTTTTTTACTCCTAAGCCTTTTTTTGGAGCCATCGCTTGAACAAATAAATCGTTTCACGAAAGAGCCCCGAATGGTCATACTGACCGATAACTCAAAGAGTATGACGATTATCGATAAAAAATCAAATGACTCTTACCGAAGAGACAGCATTACCGTTGAACTTCTATCTCGACTTGGCAAACTCAAGCAATTTGAAAAAAACTATTCGATATTTGGTCGTCAGGCTCGCGATGTTTCAATCGATAGCCTTCTCTATCACCTTAAGTTTGAAGACACTGAAACCAATATTTCTCTTGCCCTCCAAAAAGTTTTACGAGAGAATTATGACGCTGCGATTGTGATAAGCGACGGGCGTTTTAATGCCGGTGAACTCCCGCAAAATAGCGCGGAAAATTCCAACTTGCCGATTTTCACGATTCTCATTGGTGATACCTTGGAAAAGCGAGATATCATCCTAAAAAAAGTTCTTGCGCCAGAAGGTGCTGTTTCGGGTTCAAAGGTTCCAATTACTGCGGTTATCTCATCGCAAGGATTTCAAGGTGCAAAGATAGATATTCTTTTGGAAACAGCAGGTGAGGTAAAAGCGCGTAAAGAATTGACGCTTACATCGACCGAAATGACCATAGGCTTTGAGCTCGACGTGACTTATGATGAGTCGCGAAACGGTGAAATGCCACTTAAGGTCAGTATTCTTCCGGTTGATGGTGAATTCTCCGTTTTGAATAATACTCAATCAACCTCTATAAGTGTTTTAAAGAACAAACGCAAGGTGGTGGTATTTTCCGGGATTGCCGATGCGGAAATCGGTGCTGTAAGAAATGCCTTGGCTTCTTTGCCGAATTTCAATTCAGTTTTTTATTCACAAAAAACCCCTAACGATTTTTATGAAGGGGTATTTCAAGCAGTCACTCATCAAGATGCGGATGTTGCGATTTTGATTGGATTACCGAATTCAACAATGAGCAATGCAAGAACAAACGAGATTCTTGCGTTTCTGCAATCCAAAAAGATTCCTGTTTTTACCATTTTCACGTTTCAAACTTCAGGGAGAGAATTACAGAAGTTCGATTCCTTTTTGGCACTTAAAAACGGTCGGGTGGTATTTGGGGAAGCGATTGAAAACACAGCCTTTCTAAGAAATACTCCGAAAGGCTCTAGCTTTATCGGCTTTAAGCCAATTGCGCCGATTCTTGAAGAGGCGATTACTGCCGCACCACCATTGGGTTACCTTGATTATGATTTTCGCCCTAAATCCGGTACGGAGATACTTTGGAAGCTATTTCTTAACACTCGGCCAACAGAGAAAATCGCGTTCGCAATCTTAAACACTGACGGAAGAAAAACCGCCACACTTACGACACCTCAGTTTTGGAGGCTAAGGCTTTCAGAAGATAAATCGGTTCAGGAACTCTATCGACAGACGATTTCCGGTACAATCCAATGGTTGATGCAGTCGGAATCCGGAGAACGATTTCGCGTAGAGCCAATCGCGAAAGTATTTGATGCGGGTTCTGTAGCTGAATTTTCAGCGAACCTACAAGATGAATTTTTACAACCGGTTTCGAAAGCAGAGATTACGCTTCGTGCTATTAATCTTCAAACCAAGCAAAGTTTTTCCGGCACTTTCTTTTCAACCAAAGAGGCGGGATCTTTTTCGCTTTCTTTGGATGGCTTGCCAACGGGTGATTACCGTTTTGAATCTGAAGCCAAAGAAGGCAAGTCTTCTGAAGGAACGATTTTAGGCAAAGCCACCGGGAGTTTTAGAATTGTTCAAACTGGAAAGGAATTTCGAAATACATCAGCAGATATTGGTACAATGAGAGAAATTGCTGAACGCTCGGGGGGGAAATTTTATTTAGCGTCCGAATTCTCATCGCTCGAATCGGATCTTCTTGCAGCAGGCATTCAACCGAAAGTTCAAGAACAAACTTCAAAGCAAGATTTATCTGCGAGCGCTTGGATACTCTTTTTGACTATTTTAAGTTTTGGATTTGAGTGGCTTTTTAGGAAGCTCTCTTCACTTCCATAGCCTTTCTTTCAGTGATGATTCCCTAAGGGGGCTTATTTAGAAGTGAGGCTATCAATCAGATTCATTTTAATTTTTATGGCAATTATTTTTGATGGTGTAAGGCTAATCAATCCAGCTGAATCGATCGACTCATTGGGTTGTGTTCGTATTTCTCATGAAGGCGTCATTACCGATATTCGATTGGGTCGTGGTGGTTTTGCACAAGAGTTGGCACAAACCGATGACCTTATTTATGACTTTACGCACCGCGGGGGTGAAGTATTATTTGCTTCCGGCCTATTTGATATGCATTGCCATTTTCGACAACCGGGTTTTGAATACAAAGAAACGCTTGAAACCGGAAAAAATGCTGCAATTGCCGGTGGATTCACTGGTGTTGCGCTAATGCCCAATACTGAACCTCCCATAGATAATGCGCAGAACGCTGCTTTTATCTATCACTTAACCCATCAATTTCCAATTGAAACATCCGTTATTGGGGCTATAACTGAGGGACGAAAAGGTCAAAAAATTTGTGGTTATGGCGACCTTTCCACCGTTGGTGTTACCGCAATTTCGGATGATGGTTCACCGGTGATGAATTCACGCACAATGCGAATGGCTTTTGAATATGCCACTGCATTTGATATGCTTGTCATTCAGCATTGTGAAGATACATGCCTTGCAGAGAGTGGTGTTATGAATGAAGGTGTTTATTCTTCGATACTCGGGCTTCGCGGAATTCCTTCAATCTCTGAAAGCATCATTCTTTCGCGCGATCTCTCACTCTTACGATATCTTTCAGATAAAAAGAAATCCGTTTTCCCGAATGCGCCCCGATATCATGTGGCACATATCAGTACAGCAGAGGGGATTAAATTGGTCAAGGAGGCAAAGTCGGAGGGGCTTTGTGTAACGGCAGAAGTAACTCCGCATCATTTTACGCTAACCGAACGTGATGTTTTTGAATCGGGGTTTGACGGAAATTTTAGAATGAACCCGCCACTTCGCTCGGAGCGAGATAAGGAAGCCATTTTAGAAGCGATTGAAACAGGCGTAATTGATGTGATTGCAACAGATCACGCCCCACACGCTCCGCATGAAAAGGAATGCGGCATTATGCAAGCTGCATTTGGGATTGTCGGCCTTGAAACGGCTGTTGGACTTTCTTGGACGGAGCTTCATTTCAAACGCGGGATTTCTCATGCCCAGATTGTTTCGATGCTTTCTTCGGCACCGCGTGCCCTCTTAAAACTTCCTGCTATATCGTTTCGCAAGGGTGCCCTTGCAAATTTCAGTTTGATTGATACTGCCATTGAATATCTTGCATTGAATTCAAGCTTTCAATCGAAATCAAAAAATTCTCCCTTTAACGGGCGAAAGTTGCGAGGTAAGGCCATTGCAATTGGAAGCAAGGGGGTTTTTCTTAAAGATGATACGCTTTTTTCAAGCTCGGCTAAGATTCATCAATTTAAACCTTAGTTGATTTTCATGACGCCATCAATTAAAAGTGCGCAGAGAAAGTATTACGACCTTTTGAAGAATAACGACTTCAAGGTTACTATGGCTCGCCTCAAAATGCTTGAGGTGATTGATAAACTTCACATCCCTCTTACTGCGGCTGAAATTCACGAGAAGCTTAAAAATCTTGAGCCTCCTGTGAAGGCGGATTTAGCAACAGTTTACCGCTCGTTAAATCAATTTGCAGACACCGGTATTTTGAGCCGAGTAGAACTGGGCGATAGCTCGACTCGATTTGAATATCCTCAATCGCACCATCATCATATCATTTGCGTCGATTGCGGAAAAATTTCAAATATTCATTTGTGCAATCTTGATTTGCTTGTGAAAGAAATTTCTTCCATAACCGGATTTACCGATATCAATCATGAAGTGATTTTTAAGGGTAAATGCGGGTGCAAAGGAACGGCAAGTCGCTCGACGAGTCCATCAAATTTTCATCGTCATTGAACTTTTTTCGTCAGTTGAGGTTTGTTTTTAGAACTTAAAAAGGGAGTCGTTTATTGACTCCCTTTTTTTCATTCACCCATTATCACTTTCAATATGATTAGTCCATAATTCTTCGAAGAAACGCCGGGCGATCGGGATTATTTTTTCGAATTCGTTCATCGTTAAACGATTTTAAGTCAGTCACTGGCTTCTCAGTGATTTCCTCATCGAGCGGTGGTTTTTCCTTAATGATGGGCTGAATCGGTTGCTGATTTTCTTTTCGCATATAGGCGGGTATCTCGTAGATATCGCGCATATTTTGCGGTTCAGAAATTTGCGGGCGGCCTGTTGGAAATGGCCTTTGGTCATTGACATCAAAGGGTTTCGGCAAATGAGTTTCCGGAGCCTTTGGCACCCCTACTGAATTTGATCCGAAAATTTGAGTTTGATCGGGATCAACATTTTTTGCTTGAATTGGCGATTTAATGGGCTCTTGCAAACCGCTTGAGCGAACGACTTTTAATCCACTTGGGGTTGCGATAGGCTGCTGAGTAGCCGCGGAAATATTGCGGACAAAATTGACCCCCTTTTTATTGAATCCTGTCGCAATAACGGTTACTGTAATTTCACCTTGCTTTTCCTCATTTTCCACAATACCGTGAATGATGTGAGCATCAGTTCCAACTTGTTCTTGAATGTAATTCATTGCGATCTCGACGTCGTCGATACTCACATCACCTGTAATGTTCACCAATACACCTGAGGAGCCTTTGATTGATTGGCCATCGAGTAAGGGGCTTGAGATGGCTTCTTTTGCCGCTCGGAGCGCACGCTCTTCGCCTGATGCTACGGCTGAGCCCATCACGGCATCACCGGCCTCAGTCATAATGTTTCGAACATCGGCGAAATCGACATTGACATGCCCGTGATTGGTCACGATTTCGGAAATTCCTTTAGCGGCGCGATAGAGCACTTCATTGGCAAGGTTATAGGCATCGCGAGATTTCAGCCCTTTTGGTGCAAGCTGAAGAATACGCTGATTTTGAACAACAATGAGGGTATCGACATGTTTTCGTAATTCTTCAATACCCTTTTCAGCTGTTTGAGTCACACGCGGGCCTTCATAATTGAACGGCTTCGTGATAATGCCAATAGTTAAGATGCCTAAGTTTTTAGCAATTGCCGCTACAACAGGCGCGGCGCCGGTTCCGGTACCTTTGCCCATTCCGGCAGTAATGAAAAGCATATCAGTATTTCTGACCAGTTCAGAAATTCTTTCACGATCTTCTTCAGCGGCTTTTTGACCGACAAGCGGATTAAACCCTGCGCCTAAGCCTTTTGTAGCTTCGCGTCCGAGTTGTATGGTTTCATCAGCTTTTGAGGCTGAAAGGGCTTGTCTATCGGTATTGCAGACGATGAACTCAACGCCTGTAATTCCCCGTTCAATCATGTTATTGACTGCGTTTCCACCGCAACCGCCAACTCCAATAATTTTAATTTTGGCACCGCCCAAATGCTCTGCAGCGCGGTCAAATTCAAATGTTGACGTCATCGTTTCCTCCTCTAAAGATTTTAATACGGCTTAAAGTCCGGTTGCTTCTTTCAATTGAAAGTCGCATTGTTGTGTTGTGATAATATTTCATGATGCGTTTAGGCAAGTCGATTTTCGAATAATTAAATTTGATCAAACCAGTTTTTAAGTCGATTCACCAAAGAGTTATCATTTTCTTTGGGAATTTCTTTTGGCACCTCGGTTGCGGCTCTTTCTTCGGAGAGCAATGAATTTTCGGCACGAATCGGATTTTGTTCGATTTCTTCGAGTGCGCGTAAGACAAGCCCTACGGCCGTTGCGTAAATCGGTGAATTTATTTCACCAAGCATACCTCCTGATATACCTTCTGGTTTTCCGATTCGAACATCCATTCCAAGAATCTCTTGGGCGAGAGCTTGGGTACCGTCGATCATTGAACCACCTCCGGTGAGAATTGCACCGGCATTGAGATAATCGTAGTAGTCAGATTTTTTTAGGACTTTTACAGAGTGCTCAAAAATTTCAATCAATCGGGCTTCGATAATATTTGTCAGTTGACTACGCATAAACATTTTTGGTGCTCGGCCTTCAATGCTTTGGACATGAATTTCCTCGTCACGAATAAGATCGCGAGAGTAGGCAAATCCGTATTTGATTTTAAGATCTTCTGCAACATAGTCAAGTGTTTTAAGGCCGTAAGCGATGTCGTTCGTAACATCAAAGGCTGCCAATTTTATGACTTCTGAATGACGAATGACACCTTTTGTATAAATCGCGATATCGGATGTTCCTCCGCCGATATCAATAATTGCAACGCCAGACTTTTTCTCTGATTCTTTTAAGACTGCAAGCCCCGATGCAATGGGTTCAAAGGTCATTCCATTGATGACAAGACCAGCCTTTTCAATACACTGCTCGATATTGCGAATTTTATTCTTCATTCCAACCACCACATACACGGCACCCTTCATCGTTTGACCGACCATCCCAATTGGGTCAATAACACCTTCTTGATCATCGATAATAAATTCTTGCGGAATCGAGTGAATGATTTCTCGCTCAAGATTGATCAGATTAATCAGGTTATTTTTGGCTTTATCGACAAACCGGCGGACATCGTCTTCTCGAACAATTCCGCTGGGGTTAATGGTAATTTCGGCATTCGACTTTATGCATTGGACATGCTCACCCGATATACCCACATTTACCCCTTTGATGCGTATGCCCGACAGTTGCTCCGCTTGCTCAACGGCTTTTGTGATGGCATCAACTGTTTTATTGATGTTCACTACTGCTGCTCTTGAAACCCCTTCCGATTTTGCTTTTCCAACGCCAAGAATTTGAATTTTTCCGAATTCATCTTTCTTAGCGACAACCACACAAATTTTGGTGGTGCCGATATCCAACCCTACAACAATTTTATCTTTCATATCCCGATGCTTTGGCAAATACTTTTCCTGAATACCTTAAATCGACATACTCAAAAGCATTAATTCCCTTTTTGGTAATCACTGCTTTCCAGAATGTTTCAAAACTGACCAATACTTCCTGATGACGTTTCTCTTCCCTTTCATTCGTTAATTTTTCACTTTCTCCCTGCGGCGTTTCTATGGCTCCACCTGAAATGTAGAATCGCGTATCACCATCGTTTGTAAGAGCAATAATTCGCTTTGGATTTGCAACATTGATTTCAGCAATGACCATTTTTGCAAATTCACTTTTTTGTAGCTCGTTCAAGAAAAATAAGGCATCGCTTACCTCCGTACGATCTAACTTTCGCTTTCCTTCTTCTTTTACAATTTTCTGAAAGCCACTGAGTACCGGAATTTTTCCTGAGCCCTTCATTGCTTCGGAAGCAAAAGGCAGTAAACTTCCTTCTCTTGAAATCATAACCCATTTCCCGGAGACTGAGGCCATAGCAACAGGAATTTCTTCAACAATTTCAACTCGAATGGCATCCGGTAATTCTTTTGACACAATAGCCTTTGCAATAAATGGCTCAGATTGAAGCGTATCTGCTATTGCCGTAATTGAAACCTCTGAAAGCGACATTCCGCGCCACTTTTTGGTGAGCTTTACGATTGATTCTTCAGCAACGGTTTGATTCCCTGTGACGATGAGCCTCTCAAATTTTGACTCACCAAGAAGCAACCGAGATGCGATAAAAGCGACAATGAGAACAGAAACCAGCGCACCGATAACCCATAATTTTTTTCGTGAATCATTTGCATCAGGCTCCGTTATTCCTTCCCTTTCGGTTTCACTATTTTCAATATTCTCTTTCAGTTCCAATGAGGGTTTCTCATCGGTTGTGATATAGCTTTGAGCTGTGCTTGGTAAATCTGCCCGATTATTTTTTGGTTCAAACGGCCGATCTTCCCCTAAGTCAACATATCCTTTCATACCTCTAAATATGATGTTTGATTTCCGGCAGTTTGGCCAAAGGAATTTTCTTGAGCTTTCAAGGCATTCTGAGAAAATCCCAAGAGTTTAATTTCTAATTCGAGCGAGACACGAAACTTTTGAAAGACTTCTCTTTTAGCGATATCAATCAATTCTAGCATTTCACTTGCTTTTGCCGAAGCATTTGCATTGACCAAAAAATTGGCATGTTTTTCTGAAATTTGAGCGCCTCCCCTTTGAAGGCCTTTTAGTCCACAAGCTTCAATCATCACACCGGCAAACCTTGGATTACCCTCTGAATCCGGTGGCGGATTTTTGAAGACACTTCCTGCATTTGGCAAATTGAGCGGTTGAGACGAGCGGCGTTTTTCCATCCACTCTTTCTTCTTTTCGATTGCAATTTTCAGTTCACTTTCTTTAAGTTTCTTCAATTTCAACTTGGTTGAAAGAATGATATCATTCCCAAGATCGGTACCTCGGTATCGGTATGCAATTTTGCTTTTGTGTAATTTTTCAATTTTGCCATTCCTTAAAACCTCGACCCATTCAATGACTTCAAAAATTTCTTTTCCGTAAGCGCCGGCATTCATTAATACAGCTCCGCCAATACTCCCGGGCACACCGGAAAGATTTTCTAACCCGCCATATCCTTTCTTTAGTGTTTTTGCAGCGAGCTCGGGTAAGTCAACCCCGGCTTCAACATAGAAGTAAATATGTTCTTCATCTTCCGATTCCACTTCAACCTTTTCAAGATTTTCGCGAAGTGAAATGACCGCGCCACGAATTCCCTCATCCGAAATCAGCACATTGCTACCCCGTCCTAAAACAACATATTGAATCCCTGATTTCTGAAAGAACGAGACTGCAGAAAGGACATCTTGTTTGTCAAGCGGTTTAATGAAGAAATCCGCATTTCCACCGATTCGGTAACTTGAATACTTCGCTAGATTCTCGGCGATAAGAATTTCACCACGAATAGCTTTTCTCATTTCTTCCAAAGAAACCATTGATACTCCTTTAGGCTTCAAGCGCGGCATTGCCGTGCTCTAAGGTTAAATGCTTAGTTGCATAATCAATTGTCAATTTCATACCCTTAAAGAATGAATAACCGATAATTGCTTTTGGTAATGCCGCTGTTTGTGCACCTCGCTCTTCGAGAAAGGTTCGAACGGAAGAGAGGTCCATAATGCCAACATGAATATTTTTTCGTGAAGTATTTCCGATTTCCATTTGTTCGGCCTTTACAACATCAATAATATGAATTGCCCCATCAACGCTATGAACTTCTCGATCAAGATATTCACCCAATAACTCTTCAAATTCTCCTTCTTCCGCAATATCTTTTGAAATCAAACAATCTGTGGCACCTGTATCAAGTACGGCACTTAGTTGGAACTTTTTGTTTTTTGAATGAATCGTTAAAGGCACAATAATTAGCGGAACATTTTCGGCTGCCAATTCGAAGCTGATTCTGTTTTTTTCGGTTACGACAGCGGTTTGCTGCCCTGATTTCATAATGAATTGCTCAGCAAGCACGGCTGCATCTTTGGTGATATCACCTGCACCCATAAAAACAAATACATCCGTGGTTTCTCGCATTTGTGAAATACAGGTTTCTATAAATGCTTTTCGATCTGTGACAAGACCACCTTTTGCGCTTTGAATTTGATTAAGAACCAAGGCGGAACTTACCTCGTTATAGTCTTCTTTTTTCTCACGAGATCCGAAAACTTCATAAAGCGCAACAGAGTCGGCGAGATCTAAGGCTTCAGCAAATCCTTTTGCAAAATCTTTTGTTCGCGAGTACAGGTGCGGTTGAAAAACTGCCTTGATATTTTTCTTTGGAAATGCATTTCGTGCCGCGCTCAATGTTGCTTTAATTTCTGTGGGATGGTGTGCGTAGTCATCGATCACGACAGGGAATTCACTCGATCCTGAAAAACGAACATCAAACCGACGACCAACGCGGACAAACTTTTTAAGTGACTCGGCTATGGACGAAATATCCAGTCCAAGTTCCAGACCTACCGCGATTGCCGCGAGTGCATTTTTTGTATCGTGAATTCCTGCGGAGGCCAGTGAAATCAACCCGACGTCTTTGCCCCGAATTGAGAGACGGAATGTTTGTGAAACCCCATCAGTATTGAAATCTGATGCTCTGATATCCGCGTTTTCCTTTAAGCCATACGTGACCTTGCGGTGTTTCAGGTTTTTAGCAATTTCCAGAAGATTTTCCTCATCGGCACACAAAATAACAGATCCATAGAATGGGACTTTTTCAGCAAAGGTTGTGAAGGCATTTTTCAAATCATCCAAGTCCTTATAAATGTCAAGATGCTCGGCTTCGAGCGTTGTCATGACGGCAATGGTTGGGGTAAGTTTTAAGAATGTTCTGTCATATTCATCCGCTTCGATGACCATATATTCTCCTGAACCGACTAAACTGCTTCCTCCAAACCCTTGCTCTCGGAAATATGTCGATACGCCGCCAATTAATGCTGTTGGTTTTAACCCGCATTCGTGAAGCACGGTGGCTGTTAGCGAGGTGGTCGTGGTTTTTCCGTGAGTTCCTGCAATACATATTCCAACCTTGTGACGCATGACTTCTCCCAACAATTCATCACGCTTAACGACAGGAATCCCTTGTTTATAGGCTTCCAATGTTTCGGGATTTTCTTTCGGGTTGACGGCAGAAGAGTGCGCCACAGCCTCAACACCAATAACATGAGCGGCTTGATGACCGATAAAAATTTTCGCCCCTCGCTCTTTCAATCGGTCAGTCACCTCCGATTCTTTTTCGTCTGAACCGCTGATAATCAGCCCTTTACTCAGCAAAATTTCTGCAATAGCACTCATCCCTGCTCCACCAATGCCGACTAAATGCATTCGCTTGAGCTTTCCAAACGGAAGACCCATTTGTGAAATCACGGATTGCTGTGTATTGCCTTTATTCATTTTTTGCGTTTAAAGTGATTGCTATGGTTTTTCATCCAATTCACCTTCTTTAATCAATTCATCCTTAAAAACTTGTGCGTAAGCAATGGCATGCTTTGCGATCTCATGAGCTGCATTGGGCTTTGCAAAAGTTTGAACAGCCTTTGACATTGCGCTGAGCTTTGAATCATTCTTCAAAAGCGATTCAATTTTTACAACGCTTTCTTCACTTGTGAGATTGGCGTCAACAATTAATTCTGCAGCGCCTTTTTCAGTGAAACTTTCTGCATTGTGAAATTGATGATTATTTGCAGCAAATGGATATGGAATCAAAATGGAGGGTTTTCCGATTCGTGCCAACTCCGCAAGCGTTGAAGCTCCTGCTCGGCATAGCACCAAATCTGCTGCTGAATAAGCGACATCCATTTCATCGACAAAGCGATTGACCCACAAATGTTGCCTCTCTCCAATCCTTTTTATTATCGATTCAAACTCCAATTTTCCGGTTTGCCAAATCAAATTATTTTCGTTTAGAAATCGATCAAGATTTGCTTCGATAAATCGATTTAGGCTTCTTGCACCAAGGCTTCCTCCAAAGGCAAATAATGTTGGCCTTTCGGGCAATAGTCCAATTTTTTTTCTCGCTTCTGATTTTTCAATCAACTTAAAATCACGCGTCGGATTCCCGCTGACAAAAACACCCTCACGATTTAAGAGCTTTTTTGAACTTTCAAATGACAGGTGAACTTCATCGGCATTACGTGCTAAAAATTTTGTTGAAATGCCAAGTGACGCATTCTGCTCTTGAATGATGGTTGGGATTCCCCACCTTTGTGCCGCATAAACGACCGGTGCACTAACATAACCACCGGTTCCGATTACCACATCCGGCTCTTCTTGATCCAACAAACGATACGATTCATCAATACTTTGCTTTAAGCGAAATGGAAACTTTAGATTTTCTAGAATATTATGAATTGAAAACCCGCGCTTAAATCCTGCAATTGAAATTAAATGAAGAGTAAACCCTTGTTTTGGAACCTCGGTTGCCTCAATCCCTCTCTCTGTACCGGCAAAATGAATTCGTGAATCAGGCTTCATTTTCAAGATTTCTCTTGCAATGGCGATTCCGGGAAAAAGGTGCCCCCCTGTTCCACCGCCTGCGAATAAGAACTTTAACGGCATCTACGCTCCTTCTCCAGAGAATTTTTGAATTCGCGGATCCAAGTGCCCGATTTCGGTGTTCATTACGTTTGGAGAAGGCAACGCATTTAATCTCCGCTTTTTCTCTCGAGAAATACTAATCAACAGCCCCACGCCAAGGGCATTAAAGAGCGCCGCGCTACCACCATAACTGATAAACGGCATAGGCAAGCCTGTATTTGGCAAGAGGTGGCAAGCCACCGCAGCATTTACAAAAGCATACATCCCAAGTGCAACCGTAATACCGAAGGCTAAGTATTTTCCAAAATCATCGAGTGCATGACGCGCAATTGTAAACCCGCACCATACAATTCCCACAAAAAGGAGAAGCAGTGCCACAGCCCCCAAAAAGCCGTATTCTTCACCAACGACAGCAAAGATGAAATCATTATAGGATGCAGGTAAAAAAAGTTCTCTTTGTTTGCTCGCACCAATACCCAATCCAAATAATCCGCCATTGCCTAATCCAATTAAGGCTTGCTCATTTTGGTAACTGGCTTCTCCGATAAATGAATCAATCCGATCTTTACGGTATCCGCCAAAAAGCACAAATAATGCCGCCGGAGGAAGTGCGCAAAGCCCTGTGATTGTTAAATGCTTTACACTTACACCACCGGCGAAAAGTATCATCATACCTATCGCTGCGAGTACTGCGGCTGTAGAAAAGTTTGGTGCCAAGGCAACAAGTACGACTGTAATCCCAATGACAATCATCATTGGCTGAAAACTCTTTTCAAGATCTTTTATGAACGATTGCTTTTCAGAAAGCAACATTGCGAGGTGAATGATTAATGCATATTTCGCAAGGTCAGAGGCTTGAAATCGGAATCTACCATAACCCAGCCAACGAGCAGCTCCTGTGATAACACCACCGGCTTTGAGGATTAATAATAAAGCCAGTAAAGCGATACTCACCATCCAAATAATTTTGCTGTATTTTTTTAGCAGTTTGTAATCAATCCCACCCACGAAAAAAATCACCCCAATGCCTAATATCACATAGATCAATTGACGCCATAAAAAGTATTCTGAATCTTGAAATTTTCGAGCACCCCACCCTGCACCGCTGCTATAGACCATTAAGACACCGATGCACATCAAGATAATTGTTAGAAGAAGCAAGAATTTACCTGAGATGCTTTCTAGGGTTTTTTTCTGTAAAGGATCGAGCAATGCCCCGCCGAGGTTTCCGTTTGAGGTACTTTGCCCAACAGAAACTTGCGTATCTGAACTGCTTTTGCGTCCAATTCCTTTTTCAGAAAAAATGAAACCTTTCACTTCAAATTATTCAATAAAAATGCCGTTAATAAATCATTGTTCAAATTCATTATGCCTCATAATTATTTTATATCCACACCGGATGAAGCCCGAGAAGCCCCCGGGCTCCGCGGTGCAGACTAAAAGGCTCATAGAGAAAGAACATAAAAAAACTCACATTTACGCTTTTACTGCTTCGGGTAAGGCGTTGACGATTCTTTTGAATATGCTTCCTCGCTCTTCAAAATTGGCGAACATATCAAAGCTTGCACAAGCAGGCGATAGAAGAACTGTATCACCTTCAGCCGCCTTTCTAGAAGAAATCAAAATGGCTTCATCAAAGGAATCGGCCGAAAAAACCTCGGTGATACCTGAAAATGCATTGATGATTTTCTCTTTTGATTCTCCGATAGCGACAATGGCTTTCACTTTTTGGCGTACCAAGTCAAATACTTTTGAATAATCGTTTCCCTTATCTCTACCTCCTGCAATTAAGACGATGCCATCTGGGATGGTATCTAAGGCGTACCACATTGCATTGACGGTCGTGGCTTTGGAATCATTCACAAAGCGAACTCCGCCAACTTCTCTTACGAATTCGATGCGATGCTCAACACCTTCAAAGGTTTTGATACTTTCTCGAATCACTTCTTTGCGAACTTCTAGCGCGCGCGATGCAATCGCGGCTGCAAGCGAATTATAGGCGTTGTGCTTTCCGCGAAAATGAACACTATTCAAAATGACATCCTCCTTAATAATTGGTTCTTGAAATCCATTGATGCAAACAGTGAGCTCACCGTCTTTTAGAAAACCGCAATCCGCATAGTCTTTTGAAAGATCCTTTTTCAGACTAAATGGAATTGCTTTTACTTTTAATTTTCCTTCTGCTCTTAACGCTGCGATATGTTGAGAAAGCGTTTCGCTATCCTCACTGTATATCAAAACATCGTTTTCATCTTGCGCCTGAAAGATTCTATACTTTGAAGCTGCATACTTTTGAAAGTTGTTATCGTACCGATCCAAATGATTCGGTGTTATATTTGTAATCACGCTTACCGCAGGTTTATACGAATAGCAATGATCCAATTGAAAACTGCTTGTTTCTACAACAGCAACATCTTTTTCAGTTAATTTTTCAGCATGATTTGAAAATGCTTCTCCGATATTGCCCAATGCCATTGCCTTAAAGCCCTTTTCATTTCCTGCATTTGAAAGGATTTTAGCCGTTAAGGTAGTTGTAGTGGTTTTTCCGTCTGTTCCGGTAATGGCCACAATTTTTGCTTTGCAAAAGCGGGCAGCCAATTCAATTTCGCTGATAATCCGACACCCCCGCAGTTCCAACTCTTTCACAATCGCCACACTTGAAGCAATTCCCGGACTGATCACACATTTATCAAACTCTAACACCTGATTCGAGTGGCCGCCGAATTCCGTTGCTATACCAAAGTCATTGAGCTCTTCATTAAGACGCATTCCACCCCTTTTTTCATCACTGACGCCAATCAAGTCAAGAGGCTTTTTTTCTGAGAGAAGTACGGATGCGCCGTTTCGTGCAAGCAGTTTCGCCGCAGCGATTCCGCTCTTTTCAGCACCCAAAACCACCCAACGCTCGCCTCGAACCTTCATTTAATTAACGCAGTTTTAAGGTGATTAAGCTCGCCACCGCAAAAATGAGTGTGATAATCCAAAAGCGAATCACAATTTTCTCTTCGTGCCAGCCCTCTTTTTGAAAGTGATGATGAAGGGGTGCCATTTTAAAAATTCTCCTTCCCTCACCATATCGAAGCCTTGTAAACTTGAACCAGTATCGCTGCAAAATCACCGAAAGGGTTTCAATCAAAAATATTCCGGCAAGTGACGGAAGAAGCAATTCCTTTTTAATAAGTAAAGCGATTACCGCGATAGCTCCGCCGATTGCAAGCGAACCTGTATCACCCATAAATACTTGCGCAGGATGGGCGTTAAACCATAAGAATCCTATGCACGCTGCTGCTAATGCAAGCGCGAGAATCGTAACTTCGCCCGCACCTTCGATATAGACGATATTGAGATATTTCGAGAACTTGATATTCCCCGAGAGATAAGCGAAGCCTGCCAACGCAAGAAGAACAATCGCTGAGCATCCTGCTGCTAATCCATCTAAGCCGTCGGTCAGGTTAACCGCATTTGAGACTGCAGTAACGATAAAAACACAAACCGGGACATACCACCAACCGTAATCAATGGTCACATTTTTTAATAGAGGCACGGTCGTGTTTGAGAGTAGCACCGAAAGCTTAGGATCAAGCAAGGTGTAGATTCCGATTCCCAAACCCAAAGCCACCTGTCCAATCAATTTTGATTTTTCAGAAAGGCCGCCCTTCACTTTTTTTATCACCTTGAGATAGTCGTCATAAAATCCAACAGCGCCCATCCAGCCTACGGTAAGGAGAATAAGCCACGCAAATGGATCAGTGAGTTTTACCCAGCAAAGGGCTGAAATAAAGAGTGAGAGCAGAATAATGGTTCCCCCCATTGTTGGGATACCCACTTTCAGCCGGTGAGATTCCGGTGCTTCTTCTTTTATCGGTTCAATGACCTTTGACTTTAGGTAAGCAATAACTCTTGGCCCAATAAACATCGCAACCAAAAGCGCAGTGACCGCCGCTGCCAACGCACGAAAGGTGATATAATTCACCACGCGCAGCCACGTGATATCGTAGGCTGTATGCAAGTAATAGAGTAGTGAATAAAGCACTGGACTAAGCGGTTTTTTGGTTTCGAATATTTTTTATAAAAAGATCTAAAATTTCTTCAACTTTCATTCCTCGTGACCCCTTAAATAGCAAGGCATCACCAGCTTTAACGGTGTTCGTTAAAGCTTCTGCCACTTCTGCCTTTGTTTTGAAGTGCATTTTGATTGCCACTTGTGCGGCATTATTTATTTCCTCGGCCCACGAGCCAATTGTAAAAAGCAAGTCAACTTTCGTTTCATTCAGAAAATCACCGATGGCACGGTGTTCTGATTGAGAAAGATTTCCCAATTCAAGCATATCAGAAAGAATGGCAACCTTTTTACCCGAGTGCTGTATATCGCAGAGTGCAGTAATTCCGGCGCGCATCGATTCCGGGTTGGCGTTGTATGTGTCGTTGATGATCGTTATGCCACTTTCTTGAAAAACCACCATTCTCTTCAGTGCGGGCGCCATTTCAAATTGCTCAAGCGACCGAGTAATACTTTCTGGAGAAACACCAAAGTTTAATCCAACGGCTGCTGCAGAAAGTGCATTGAAAATGTTATGCCTGCCGGTCATCTTTAATTGAATCTCAAATGATTTTTCACCGGTGGATATTCTCATTTTCACAGCACCTGTTTCGTTGAGTCCAATTTCTTCTGCAATCACATCTGCTTTCAAGCCACCTCGCTTCATTATCCAATCCGGCGTTTTTACTGCCATTAAAATTTTATGGCGCACCATTTCCGACTTCTCTAAAACCAAATCGTCGTTTGTATTGATAAAGGCACTTCCTTCAGTTTCATTCAAATACTCAAAAAGCTCGGCCTCTGCATTGGCTACATTTTCGATTGAACCGAAATACTCAATGTGTGCTTTCCCGATATTGGTTATCAGCCCGTGAGTTGGCGCTGCAATGTTGCAGAGTTCGGTCATTTCATCGTAGTGGTTCATTCCCATTTCGATGACTGCAATCTCTGTCTCTTTGCGAAGCCCCAAGAGTGTCATTGGCACGCCGATGTGATTGTTCAAATTCCCTTCGGTAGAAAGTGTATGGCAATAAGCACGAAGCACGGTGGCCGTCATCTCTTTGGTTGTTGTTTTGCCGCTATTTCCGCCAAGTGCAACAACCGGAATTGAAAACTTTTTTCGGTATTGCTTCGCCAAGTTTTGTAATGTTTCCAGCGGGTCAGATGTAACAAGCAATGGCATCAACGGAAGTTCTTCTTGATGAGTAGCCCAATATTGATGACTTACGATTGCAAGTGAGGCTTTCCTTTCAGCCACCGTATTGAGAAAAGCATGACCATCGGTATTCTCTCCTTTCAAGGCAACAAAAATTTCACCACCGATCACTTTTCTTGAGTCAATGACGACTTTTGGCTGCTCCAATCCTATGCTCTCTTTGCCGGAGGGCATCACCAGATTTCCGAGCTGCTGAAGGTCGGCCTCATTAATCAAGATTGTTTCTATTGTGCTTTCTTTTGAACTCACGCTGCTATAGACTTTACCCTAAGAATTTTTTAACGATCTAATTTTCGATATGCCTTTTCAATTTCTTCACGATCATCAAAGTGAAGTTTTTCCTTGCCGAGAATTTGATAAGTTTCATGACCCTTTCCGGCAACCAAGAGCACGCTTTTGGAATCCAACAGTGAAACACCTAATTCAATTGCCTTTTCACGACTTGCGATTCGCATGATCTGCTTTTTTCCTTCCAATCCGGCTTGGATGTCGTCTAAGATCATCTCCGGATCTTCACTCCTCGGATTATCCGAAGTCAGAATTACGATGTCTGCATAGGACTCTGCAATTTTTGCCATCAAAGGTCGTTTCCCTTTGTCACGATCTCCACCACAACCAAAAATCACGATGATTCTTTCATTTGACTCGCGATTTTCGACTATCGTCTTCAAAACATTTTCCAAGGCATCGGGTGTATGAGCATAATCGACAAATGCCAAATTGCCTTTTGGGCTTATCACCTTTTCCATTCGCCCTCGAACCGCTTGGCATGACTCAATGCCCTCCAAGATTGTATTCGGTTCCAAACCCATTGCCAGCCCTGCGCAAAAAGCTGCCGCGGCATTTTCAACATTAAATTGACCAACTTGCGGCAAATGAAATTTCAGAACCGCGCCGCTAAAATGAACGCTGATTTCACTACCCAATAGTGATGCCTTTTCAATCATAAACCGTACATCTGCAATAGCAGCAAGGCTTGCTTTCTTTTCGCTTTCATTTTTTGAATTCACCAAATACCGCAAAACTTTTGCTTTTGTATCGCGAATCATCATTTCCCCGTATGGACTTGCAATGTTTGTGATCGCAGTTGCGCTTGAAGTCAATCCATCGAAGAGAATTTTTTTTGCTTCGGCATACAGAGCCATTGTTCCGTGAAAATCCAAATGATCTTGTGTCAGATTGGTGAAAATGGCCACCTCAAAATTGATTCCTTCGGTTCGCTTCAAATACAATGCGTGAGACGAAACTTCCATCACCACCGCTTTGCACATTTCTTTCTCCATCACTTCAAAAAAATGGTGCAGTTCTGGTGCTTCCGGCGTTGTGCGATCGGCCTCAATTCTCATTTCGCCAATTTGATAAGAGACCGTACCCAGCAACCCGGCTTTGATGTGCGAATGCTCAAGCACCTGATGAATGAGTGTGGCCGTGGTCGTTTTTCCATTTGTTCCTGTTACGCCTACCGCTCTCAGCCGATCAATGCTCGCCCCGTAAAAACTTTTCGCAAGTGTTGCTAAAGCGCTTCTTGAATCGTCGGTTTGAATGTAGAGTGCGTCAGAAGGCCATTCAAGATTCTCGGGCCTTTCTTCACCGAAAACGACCCTCATCCCATTTCTTATGGCAGAAGCAATAAATTTGTGCCCATCTGATTTATAGCCTTTGATTGCCACAAACAGCGCATTTTCTTTCGCATCGTTTGAGTTATAAACCAAAGCTGAAATTGTTTCAGAGCCCCATTTCTTCAGCAATTCTTCAAGTGGAATTTTATTCGGCACTTGATTCAAAATTTCAAAGAACTCACAAGTCAATTCTTTTTGAAGCAGCGAGCGAAGCAATTCTTCAAGTGTTCTCATTGCTTTTCGATTACGATTTAATTGCTCATAACCAGCGTGATTGAAGCGCCTTTTGCTATTGTCTGTCCACTTCGAATCGATTGCGAAACCACTTTTCCATCGCCACCTGCAACTTGTACCCTCAATCCTAATTCTTCAGCTGCTGCAATGGCACGCGAGGCTCGAATACCCAAAAGTTCCGGCATTTTTGATGCTGCCGTTTCTCCTGAGAGATCAAGCGGAATTTTAGTCCAAATAGCGACTCTTTTACCCGGAGCAATCCCTTGCTTTGAAACAATCCCTGCATCTTCGCCGGAGCGAGAGAAATCAAGGCTATGCGAGCGCAATATTTTTTTTGCTTCTGTTATTGTTAACCCTCGAATATTTGGAACGACAACAGTTCTTGCTGTATCCAAGAAGTATTGTTCTTTTGAAGCTTCGGGTTTCATTTCTGAAGCAATTCGGTCGCGGTATTCTTCGCCTGTTGTACTGAGCATTCGACTGGCAATTTTCGAAAAAACCGGTGCGGCTGCCATACTGCCGTAGTATCCGTTGGTTGGGTTTATCATCATGACAAGCACAGCAAATTCCGGCCTATCTTGAGGAAAGTAACCCACAAAGGAAGCCACATATCTTCCTGCTTTATAGCTGCCATTGGTTAATTGCTGTGCAGTTCCGGTCTTTCCACCAATCGGCAATCCTTGAACTCTCGCCGCCATCCCTGTTCCGCTATCAACCACTGCTTTGAAGTATTCACGCACCTTGCGCGCGGTTTCTTTTTCCATTGCGCGAGTCACTTTTTTTGGTTCCGCTCGAAAAGTCTGACTCCCCGCATTGTCGCTGATTTCTTTAATGATTATTGGCTTCATTCGCTCGCCATCATTGGCTAAAGTGGCGTAAGAAGAAAGAATTTGTAGCGGCGAAACAAGAACCTCATAACCGTGGGCCATCCACGGCAGGGTAATGCCAGTCCAATTTTTCACCGGTTTTACGGTGCCTGAGATTTCGCCCAAAAGTCCGGACTCCGTTTTATCGCCGTAGCCAAGCTTTTTGGTCATTTCATAAAATTTCTCGGTACCTACTTTCATTGCCACTTTGGCTGAAACGATATTGCTGGACTTCATGATCGCCTCGCGGAGTGTGACATTGCCAACCTTTTCGTGATCTGAGATGATTCTATCTTTGACGCGCCATTTCCCACCTTCGCCACTGTATTTATCGTAAGGCGTGATTATTCCTTCTTCGGTTGCGGCACTAAGTGCTACAATCTTAAATGTTGAGCCCGGTTCAAAAACATCGGTGACCGCACGATTCCGAATATTTTCAGGGGTATAAGTTTCCTTCAGATTTGCGTCGAAATCAGGCTCATTGGCAATTGCCAGAATTTCGCCGGTTCGTACATCCATCACGATGCCAATTGCAGCAAATGAACCCGAAGCATCCATCCCTCGTTTTAATTCATCTTCAACCAACGCTTGGATATCCGAATCAATCGTTAGGGTGATTGAACCTCCGTTTTCAGGTTCGTGATGCGCCTCCCCAACTGCCGGAAATGCTCTGCCCGTTGCCGTTCGCTGCATGAGCATCATGCCATCTTTCCCAGATAGTACCTCTTGATACTGCTTTTCAATCCCACTGATGCCGTTTCCATCTGCATCTAAAAATCCAATGACTTGCGAGGCGAGATTTTCGTAACGGCGGCTTTGTTCTTTAATCTCCAAAACTCCATAGTACTTTGCCTCTAAAATCACATTTGCTCGTGAGATTGGCACTTGCCGCTCAAGCCATACAAATCGATTTTTTTCTTTCAATTTTTTCAAATAGAAGTCTTTCGGTTTCTGAAATACTTCTGAAAAAAGCGAGGCAACGTCATCTGGATTTTCAATCACGGCAGGGTCCGCAGCAAATGAAATCGCGGTAACGGTTGTTGCAAGTCTTCTGCCATTCCGGTCGAGAATATCGCCGCGACTGGCTTTCACGGCAAGTTTATACTCGTATTGCTTTTTCGCACGCTTTTGATACTCGCCTGAAGCAACCACTTGGACATAGCCTAAACGGAAAACAACCATCGCCGCTAAAAGAAAAAGACCGCCAATGACCAAGGTCATGCGGATCTTCTCTTCTCGATTTTCGCTTTCACTTTTTCGGTTTATTGAAGACTCCACTTCATTTCCCGAACTCTGTGAGGCTTTTATGTCCTTTTCTTTTTCGCCCACCCTTACGATTATTTACTCCCTTGAAATGACAACCGGAGGATTGATATTGTATCGCAATCCTAACTTTTGATAGGCTTCCGACATAATTCGCTCACCCCGCTCTGCTTGCTTAATCTTGCTTTCAAGCTCTACATTCAGACTTTTTGCTTTTTCTAAATTTTCTTTTAATTCTTCAGACTCTCCCGAAAGCCGATTGATTGAAATAACATTGTAGATATAGAGCCCAATACAAATGGCAGAGAAAATCACAATGACAAATGTTTGAAGTGTAAGCACAGATTCAATTCTCTCTTGAGCTCTTTGACTCATCCTTTTTTGAGCCACCGGCTTTTCGCTGTTTCGCTCGAGCTCATTCGGTTCTTTTGAAATGCGGCTATTTACCGATTCTGAAATTCTATTTTTTGTGACAAAACTTTCCTGAAAAACGGTCTTTTGGATTTCACTTTCAGGGATTGCCTCATCACTTAATTCTTTTCCACGAACCTTCATGCACTCTTCAACTGAGCGCTCGATGGTGCTTAACGCCTCTGTGTAAGAGACCTTTGGCGAGTAGCTTCCGAATATTTTCGATTCTTCTTTTGTCATCTTTATCTCTTTTTCGTTCTCATCAAAATCTCTTTGAATTCTCAATTCAATTGATAAGGCAACGCGATTTCCTTATCCACATTCAAATTTTTTCTGCAATTCTCAGCTTTGCACTTCTTGATCTTGAATTGCGCGCGATTTCCTCATCACTTGGAACCAAGGGCTTTTTTGTGATAAGTTTTAAGCTTGCTTTTCGAATCGGCTCTCGAATCGGCAATCTTTTTTCACCCCAATCATCCGTACTTAAATCTTTCATGAAGTTTTTCACAATCCGATCTTCAAGCGAGTGGTAACTGATGACGCCAATTCTTCCTCCCGGCTTTAAGAGTGCAATTGATTCCTTTAAGGTTTTTTGCAGTGCTTCAAGCTCATCGTTCACTTCTATTCGCAAGGCTTGAAATACTCTTGCCATCGCTTTGGTTTGCTCAGCCGGTTTATACTCCGGATAAAATGACTTCACGATTCCAGCCAGAGCGCCTGTCGTTTCGATTGGCGCAATCCTTCTTGCTTCTAAAATCCGTTTTGCAATCTGCCGTGATTTTGGTTCTTCGCCGTATCGCCAAAAAATCTCAGCAAGTTCCTTTTCGCTGTAGGTTGCAATGATATCACTTGCCCGATTTTCAGAGCCCACAGACATCCGCATGTCGAGTTGGTGATCGCTTCGAAATGAAAATCCCCTTTCTCCACGATCAAATTGATAAAACGAAACGCCAAGATCTAAAAGGATTCCTTGCACACCCGTTTCAATCGCATCTTTCGGCAAGGCAACTTGCAACTCTGAAAAATTTGTTTCAATGCTTTCAAAGAACGGTAAGTATCGCTTAAGTCTTTGGGTGGCAAAGGCAATGGCGTCACAGTCTTGATCAATCCCAAAAATTTTTGAATCTGAAAGCCACGCGTTGTTTTCAAGCTTTTGTAAAATTCCTTCCGTGTGACCGCCCCCGCCCAATGTTCCATCGATATAAATGCCGGGTCTCGTTACCAGACCTTCAAGGCACTCATTCAGCAATGCCGGAATATGATAGGTCATTTGCCCGTTGAATAAGGATTTTCGACCGGTGACGCTTGGGGTTATTGTAAGTGGCGAGATGTCAAGGTTTCCAACATCTCTTGATTTTCACTCACCGCCCGTTGCAATTTTTCCGGCTTCCAGATACTAAACTTGTTTCCTCCCCCAACAAGCACAACCTCATTGGCATCCTTACTGACCCCCAAGTGCTCTTGTAAATCTTTGGTGATGACAATTCGGTGAGTTACCGAATCTTTCACCGCCGTGCGAGAAAGTTCCGCCTCTTCGAGGCTTTGATAGAGAAGCGTCTTTAGCAGTCGCTCCTCGCTTTTTAAGTCATCAAGTTTGGCTAAGGCTCTTTCTTTTTCTTCCCAAGCTTTGGGTTCATAAAGGTCAAGAGCACCTTCCGGTGTTTTCATCACAAAAAGCGACGCCGTGTCAGCCGCAATTTTCTTTGCGAATTTTGAAGGAATCACCAATCGCCCTTTGTCATCCAAAGAGTGTATGGATTTGCCCACAAAACCTGACATACGCTTTTCTTCTTTTAAGACAGTGAAAATTTCTAGGGAGACCTCAGTGTCGTTCTTAAGATTATCATCCGATTGTTCAAAATCTCACAAACCATTTTCTACCACTTCACACCACTTACTCCCGCTTTCTCCCAAAATAGCAAAAAATATTTGAGTTTTGCCAACAAAAATCCCACTTTACTTAAAAAAATTTTTTACTCTGTGGCTTCGCGCAAAAATCATTAAAATCAGTTGCGCGAATTCTCAAATCTTGATGAAATGAGAAAGAAATTCTTAATGAAATTTTTCTTCTGAAAAATCGGAGATACTCTTGATGAGCTCGATTAATGAAGGTATGAGTGAGATCGTGAGGAAATGAATCAGTGAAAAACCTTGAAAGAATTTGAAGGATTCTTTATTAAGTAAATCAATTCAGCGGCCTTGCCACAACCACCGCTTTTTTGAGAGAGGTCACCACGGCGGAATTGGCACCGAGTGCTTCTAAAAAGATGATATAGATGCCCATTCGCAACCGCTCGCGATTTTCTCCAAAGCCATCCCAGATAATACTTCCCTCTGAGGCCGTTGGCTCTGAATTGGCAAGCGTTCTTACAAGCCTTCCACGAACATCATATATCTTTATTCGAATTCGATTGACATTATCAGGAAGTTTATAAGAAATGACTGCATTGTCCTCTCGTCCATCGCCATCGGGAGAAAATGGATTTGGTTTTACCTCAATTTTCCCTTGAGTTTCAATTGTAATTGTTTCCGCAAAAGCCGCATTGCGGCGAGCAGGCGTACCGCCAAATTCGCGGTTAGAGGAACTTGTCCAATTTCTTGAATCATTTGAGCCAAGATGAGGATTGATTCGTTCAAGCGCAATTCCCGAGGTTGAGGAATAAAATGAATTATGCCACTCGGGTGAGTAACGAACGGAATCGATAATGCCATCGGTGTTATCCACAAGCTGTACAAGTCCACCGGTCGTTGAATTGGAGAAGGTACTTCGTGAAGTGATGAAAAAAAGTTTTGCAGTAGAGTCGCTCTTTAGATAAGAATAGAAAAGCACTAAACGCGTTGAATCACGGAGAAGTAACCGATCTGGAGAAATAACCGCATAATCACCGGGCTTTAATGCATAGTTCGCAAGTGAATCGGTTGCAAATTCATACTTCTCAAATTCCCCGCGTTCATTGGGTAAATTGGTTAAATACCATCCACGGAGATCGATGGTGCTATCGCTTCTGTTAAAAAGTTCAACATAGTCGGGTTGGTCTTGTTTGAAATCGGTCGAGCTTTGAATCGGTTGATATAAAATTTCATTTACCACAATGGCGTTTCTCGGTGTACCTGTGAGTAGCAAGGTTTCAGCGCGGTTATTCAAAAGGTCGTTATCACCAGTAGCGGTAAGTATGATGATAAATCGCCGTGAATTCCGCTGCGCGGCTTGAGCAGTGAAGGAACGAACCGTAGAATCATTGGGTATCAGGTTCGAAGACAAAGTGAACGAAGCAGAAGAAATTTCCTCTTCAGGCTCAACAAGTGTGTTGGAATTCAAATCTTCATATACTTTCACGGTTGCGCCTGCCCCAAAGGCATTTAAGCCGCGATTGATGATGGTATAACCGATATTGATGTTCGCTCCCGGTGGCGTGCTGAATCGCACAGCAAAACGCAGGGCAAGATCAAATGGCTTTGGCGTTACGGTGTTTTCTCTGCCGGGCGAACCTCGCAGTGTTAATGAAGGAATATAATTTGAAGGTGAATCATTGCGTGTCATCATAATTTTTTCAAGCGACTTTCCCTTCTGTTTTGAATCACCCACATATGCCATATGTGCAATCAATTCACCTTGAGCCGTAATGATGGAAATCGAATCTCCATCGTTCGAAAAATTTAGCGAACCGGAAGACCTTGCCAGCACAGCGTTTGCAGGAATAATGTCTTTATAAAACTGTGGCGAAGTAAAATAATTGGGTGCAAAGATGAGCGCAAATTGTTTTGGTCCAATCAAAACATTGGCGTTGCTGCCGAGCGAATCGGTGATGACTAAATTTACTGAACCGCCAATTCGCCAATTGCGAAGATTCAGTGTGTCAGTTTCACTTCGGTTATAGACTTCAAGATATTCATCAAAGGTGGTGCTGTTCGATTCTGCCGGCGGGTCATACATCACCTCCGATATGATAAGATTGGTATCGACAAAGTTCGGCTCAAAGACGAGCGCCGTGGTTTTCAGGGTATCATTAAGCCGCGCTTCGTCAGCGCTGAGCGTTGCTGCAACAATAAATCGCTTGAGCCCCGGAATTGAAGTTGAAAACGAAAAATCGAGATTGAGCGAATCAAGGGAAGCCAAATTCGAGGAAAGTGTACGCGTATCGAGAAGCTCACTTAAAGCAGCAACTTCATTAGAATCACGGTCGTCATAGACTTCCACCCGAACGCTCGTTGCGGCTTGCTGTCCGTAATTCCGAACATTAGCGCGCAATGTTCCTTGCGTACCCGTTCGAATATTGGTTGATGGAAAAACAGTAAGGGAATTGATTCCAA
Organism: Chloroherpetonaceae bacterium; assembly: GCA_033763895.1. Classification (NCBI taxonomy): domain Bacteria; kingdom Pseudomonadati; phylum Chlorobiota; class Chlorobiia; order Chlorobiales; family Chloroherpetonaceae; species Chloroherpetonaceae bacterium. The sequence continues at coordinate 582,980 of JANRJQ010000004.1, forward strand.
TATCAAATGCTTTTGGGGTAATGGTATTCACCGAACCGGGCGTTCCGCCTGAAATCCCAGCTCTTCCCCAGTTTTGGAGCGTGTTTTCGCGTGTGAGCAGCACCTTTTCAAGTGAAAAGCCTTTTGTCAAATTTCCGGAGTAAGAATAGGTTTGAATGGTATCGCCAATCGATGTAATCAATCGAATAGTCGTTCCGCCATTAGTCAGACTGAGCGACGCTGAGGCGCCGAGAACCAAAACCCCACTTGGCACCTTGCTATTGTAAAATCGTGGGAAAGTGCTGAGATACGAAGAAGGCACAATCAAGGCATAACTTCGCGGCGCGAGCCGTGTTCTGCCGTCTCCGGTATCGGCTAAGGAAATTACCGAGCCTGTGCCAACACGAAGCCGCCACCCGGAAAAATCAATCGTATCAGTAGCCGACGAATTATATACCTCAATAAATTCATGCGCCGTTGAATTCGCATCGGCCGGTGGGTCGGGCATCACTTCTGATAAAATGATGTTTGTATCGGCATCATTCGGAACAAAGGTATTAAATTGAGCGCGTGCCGTATCGTTTGTGCGTGATTCATCGCCTAAGAAAGAAACAGCTGCGACCAGTCGTCGAAGCCCACCTTTATTGGCTAAGAGTTCAATTCCCGTCACATTGAAGGAATCGGCAGGAGCGATGTCTGTCGAAGCAAATGTTTGACTGAAGAAGCGCTCGGGTTGAGATACCACATTGTTTGAATCCGCATCTTCAAAAATTTCTAACCGATAGCCTGTGGCCGTTTGAGTTCCCAAGTTTTTAATCACGGTTCTTAACACAACCGTTGTTCCTAAGCGCACCGAACTTCCGCTGGGCTGAAAAGTGGAAATAGTGAGATCCTTTTCCTTTGGGGTATTGGTATTGATCACACCCGGAGAACCTCCGCTCACCAACGCTCTCGCCCAATTGACCGAAGTGTTTTCGCGGGTAAGCTCTTTTTTTTCTTGAGAGAATCCTTTGGTTTGAGAACCATAAGTGTAGGTCTGAATTGTATCATTGGTGCTTGTAATCAAACGAATGGTTGTTCCGCCATTGGTAAGGCTTAAACCGCCCGATGATCTTACAACCAATGTTCCCGAAGGGAGCAATGCATTATAAATCCGCTCGTTGGCTTGGTACGTGCTTGGCACAATCAGTGCATAAGAGCGTGGCCGTAGCCACACACGCCCATCGCTTGTATCAGAAATCGTAACCGTTGAATTCGTCCCTGCCCGAAAACGATATAAAGTGAGATTGAGCGAATCAGTTGAGCTTGTGTTAAACACTTCCACAAATTCATTGGCGGTGGTGTTTCCCGAGGGAGGGTCTGCCATCACTTCAGTAAAAATCAAAGCAGTATCAAGCCCGGCGGACTGTAAAACGGTGATGTTAATTTTAGCGGTATCGTTGGTGCGAACTTCATCGCCCGATTGAGTAACGATGGTAACAAATCGCCGTAGTCCACTCACCGACAATCGAACCCAATTTGAGAATAAGAGAGAATCTCCTGAATTAAGTGTGGAAGAATTCGTTTGAGAAAAAAGTCTTTCATTCGAAACAAGCGTCGCATTGGAATCGCGGTCTTCATAAATTTCGTATAAAAATCCGGCAGAAGCTGCTGTTCCTAAATTCCGAACCCGTGCATCCAAACGCACACTATCTCCTTGAGTGATTGAAACTGATGGGAAAGCTGATAGTGATGTGATTGTTAAATCATTCTCTCTTGGCGAAACTGAATTGAAGGCTCCCGGCGTCCCGCCTTGTTGCAATCCCCGTTGCCAATTTGAAGCATCATTAATGCGTGTGAGATTAATTTTCTCAAAAGCAAACCCTTTTGTTGAATTGCCATAAAAGTAGTTTTGAACCGTATCGTTTGAGGGAGAAATCAATCTTGCCAATGTTCCTGAACCTGAATTTGAGAGATCAAGCGATGTGTTCGATGTTCCGGAAGCACGAATAAATAAAGTTCCAGATGGTACCAAAGCATCATAAAAACGAGGCGATGTGGTGGTATAAGAAAATGGCACAATGAGCGCGAAGCGGCGAGGCGGGATTTTGACTGAATTACCAAGCGTATCCGTTAAAGTTCTTGCTGTACCTGAAAGTCCGCCGCGAAGTCGCCATCCAGTAAGCGATACCGAATCCGAAAAACTCAAATTAAAAATTTCAACATACTCGTGAGCCGTCGTACTTGCTCCCGTTACCGGATCGGGCATGACCTCGGTTAAAATGAGAAGCGAATCCGGAATTCCTTGACTTAAGAGGGGTTGCGACGGGATAACCCAAAATAGCAGTGCCATTGTGAGTGAAATAAACAACTTGGAAGAGCGAGAGGCGACTGTTTTTTTATTCGGAATATTCGAAGCCATTTTTCAGAGTTTGTGAAAATCGCGGTGCTTTTTTTATGTCCCGAAAACTACGAACTACCGCGTTACCAAATGTTAACCTTTTCGTCTTTCAATTCTCATTTGATTTTCGAAAAAGCGCCACACTCTCAATGTGGTTGGTATGCGGAAAAAGATCAACCGCTCGGACTTTTTCGAGCTTATACCCGCTTTCCGCCAAAAGCTTTCCGTCACGCGCAAGGCTTGACGGATTGCAACTCACATACACAATTCTCTGCGATCCCAATTCAATCATCGATTTCACCGCATTCGGATGCATCCCCGCGCGCGGCGGGTCGGTTATGATGACATCGGGTGTGATTTGAATGGTTTTCAACACATCGCGAACATCCTTCATATCCCATCGGAAGAATTCAGCATTGCTCACTCCGTTTCGCTCGGCATTGGCTTTGGCATCATTGACACTGCTTTCAATCAGTTCAACACCAATCACCTTTTTGCACCGAGCAGAAATGAAAATTGAAATCGAGCCGGTTCCTGAGTAAAAATCAAAAACAGTTTCACGCCCACTAATTTCAGCGAATTCCTCTGCCACGCCGTAAAGCAATTCTGCACCCAAGGTGTTGGTCTGAAAAAATGAATTGGCTGAAATTCGAAAGTGGTAATTGCCAAGTTTTTCGGTAATAAACGGCTTGCCGTGAAGCAGATATTCCGATTCGCCAAAAGAAACATTGCTTTTTGCAGTTGTTACATTGCAAACCACCGAAGCAAGATTTTGACCGAGCGATTGAACAAGCAATTTTGCAAGGGGTTCTAAAACTTCGGGCAAATACTCAGAAGTCACCAAATTCACCATTACTTCTCCGGTATGAAATGCCTTCCGCATTGCCAAGTGCCGCCAAAATCCGGTGTGGTCTTTTGTTGAGTATGGCTTTAACCCCGAGTTCATCGCATAGCTTTTTACGATTTCAAGTACACGAGACATGTCGTCGCTTGCAATTTCACAACGATTGATATCAATCACCTTATCATACCTCTCCGGCGCATGAAAGCCCAACGCAAAGTCGAGCGACTTTCGCCCTTCCTCAATTTCATTGGGAAGTGTGAAGCGTTTATCACAAAACGAAAACTCAATTTTATTTCGATACCCAAATATCAACGGTGCAGAAATAGGCTCTTCAAAGGGCGGCGTTTCGAAACCGCCGATGTGAATAAGCGCATCACGAACCTTTTTCTCCTTCAACTTCACTTGCTCATCATACTTCACATGTTGCCACTTACAACCGCCACAGGCCCCAAAGTGCTCACACTTTGGGTCGCTTCGTAACTCCGATGGCTTTATAAGCCGCTGAAAAAAAAGCTCGAGATAACTTTTTTTAATCTTAATAATCTCAGCTTCCACTTCATCGCCTATCGCAAGCGGCGCATCCGATACCCGCCGTGAAAGAAATGCCGATATGCCATCAGGCATTCGGGCAAAAAGCTTATCGCCCTCAGCGACATCCGAAAGGGTTACTATCACTCGATCGCCTTTTTTGTAAGGGTTTGGTTGTGCTTTTTCGTCGCTCATTGAGTTCAGTTGGTGTGAATCAGATTGGTGTGAATCGTGGGATAGGGGATTCTTATTTGAATGCTCATCGCATCAATTTTCGAAGCAGCACTTTTAATTCGTCGTTGGTCATCGAAGGGCTGTAACCCGCTAAAAACTTTGTAATATGATGATCCAATTCATCTCTTAATTTTCGATACGCCTCAATATTTCTTCCCGCAGCGTCCTTAAATCCCCAATGGGCATTGAGAATCGTTGAACTTGAGTAAAGCCAAACCGGGCACACTTCATATGCATTTCCGCAGAGAGTAATCGCAATGTCAAGTGGAACATTCCGATAATCATCAATGCTATTGGTGTAATGCTCTGTGATATCAATCCCAATTTCTTTCATCACTTGAACCGCATGCCGGTCGATAAAAGGAACCGGGGAAGACCCCGCGCTATAAACGATAAAATCTTTAGAACGCGCCTTCAAAAAACCTTCTGCCATCTGACTTCGAATGGCATTGGCTGTGCAAATAAATAACAAACTTCTTTGTTTAACAGCAGTTTCAAGAGCGGTTGAATTTTCAGTTTGGGTTTCCAATTTCGAATAATATGATTAATGAACAATTCACCTAAATTTATTAGGTTTCTTTCAAAAAACAAGGTGCCTTTGTTAATCTCTTATTAGAAAAAAACCCCGTACTTATTTCACCCCACAGCGGCGAAAGAGTATATCCACATTTCCCTTGATTTTCTTAAGCAGTGCATCCGAAGAAAAAACAGCTCTTAATTCCTTTCCATTGAGATGTTTGGTTATCTCTTCATCTCCGACCACCAAAGTTTCAAGCGCAATTTTTTCGCCCCAGCTTTTCATTGCATTACGCTGAACCAAGGCATACGCAGCTTCACGCGTGAGTCCTTTTTTCGTTAATGCAAGTAGTAAGGTTTGCGAATACATCAGCCCGTATGACGAATCAAAATTTTCCTTCATCCGTTCGGGGTAAACCACCAATTTCTCGAGCGAGGCCGTAAAGGTTCTCAGTATGTAGCAAAGTGAAATGGTTGAATCGGGGATGATAACGCGCTCCACGGAAGAATGCGAAATATCACGCTCATGCCATAGAGCCACATTTTCTAAACCTGCGTGAGCGTTGGTGCGAATAATTCGGGCAAGGCCGGTTAGCCGCTCGAAGGTAATCGGGTTTCGCTTATGTGGCATCGCTGAACTTCCCTTCTGTCCCGGCGAAAAATATTCCTCTGTTTCCCGAACCTCTGTTCGCTGCAAGTGGCGAAGCTCAACCGAAAACTTTTCGATCGAGGCGGCCACAACCGCCAAAGTGCAAAGATACTCCGCATGCCGATCGCGCTGAATGACTTGCGTGGCAATTGGCGCCGGCTTGAGCCCCAATTTTTTGCACACAAAGGCTTCCACTTTTGGCGAAAGATGCTCAAATGTTCCCACAGCGCCCGAAAGCTTCCCAATTGAGATTATCTCAATTGCGCGTTTCAAGCGTTCTTTGTTTCGCTTCATTTCTTCGTACCAAAGCAGCAACTTCAATCCAAAGGTAATCGGCTCGGCGTGGATTCCGTGCGTTCGCCCAATTTGAAGCGTGTATTTGAATTCTTTTGCACGCTTGGTAAGAACTTTCAAAAGTGCTTCGATATCCACCAAGAGTAACTTTCCGGCATCGCGCATTTGCATTGAAAGGGCGGTATCGAGCACATCGCTTGAGGTCATGCCTTGATGAATATGCCGCGAAGCGGGGCCAACATATTCCGCCACATTGGTGAGAAAAGCAATTACATCGTGTTTAGTCGTTTTCTCGATTTCTAACGCACGAGATACTTCAAACTTTGCCTTCCTCTTAATTTCGTCAAAATCTTTTTTTGGAACTTCTCCCAATTGCACCCGAGCTTCCACAGCAGCAAGTTCAATCTCAAGCCAACGGTTCATCTTGGCTTCTTCGCTCCAAAGTGCCGCCATATCGGGCGGAGAATAGCGTTCAATCATAAAAAAGTGTTGCGGTTTTTACTGTGGTTTCCAAGTTTCTAAGTGATACGCGCTCTCCCAAAAGAGCCACTCCAAGCGTGAAGAATTCACAAAGGCTTCCTTCATTTTGGTTCTAATTTCATCTGTGGTTTCGGTTGCCATTCGCTCGGTAATGGCGAGCATCTTTTCGACCACCGCGCCGTATTCCTCGCCGGAATACATATCAATCCATTTTTTGTACGGGTGCTCATCATAGCTCGCCTGCGTTGATACTTGCTTGTAGAGCACATTGCCCACTTCGCGGTAAATCCAAAAGCACGGCAAAAGAGCCGCTGCGGCCACTTCGATTGGGCGAGTTGCGGCGGAAGCGAGCATATAATTGGTGTACATAAAGCACGCCGGGGCGTATGTCACATCAAGCTTGGTTTGGTAGAGATCAAAATAAAACTCGTGCAACCCGCGCTCGGCCACAATGGCACCTTCAGAGAAGCGAACAAAGTCCACAATCTGCTCAGCAGAATCGGAGCGGGCAGCAATGAGCGCAAGGGCTTTGGCGAAATCGGTGAGGTAGAGCGCGTCTTGCTTCATATAGAATTGGAATTTTTCCTGAGGCAAGGTTCCGTCTAAAAGCTCTTGATTGAACGGGTGGCGTAGAATTTCGTGGTAGATGGTATCAATAGATGTCCAAAGGGAATCAGTGAAACGCATTGGTTATGGCTAAACTTTTGAATTAGATACAGAAATTTTGGGGTGAAGATACGGAATAGAAAATGACTTCCCTTTCGTGTACCAAGTGTTAATTTATTTTATTGAATATGAAAATTGTATGATAACTACTATACCCGATTAAGTGTTATTGGACTCAAAACTGAAGAAAGTAGATGTGATTTTTGAAATGGCAATAGCTCTTTTTCAACATGAAAAATAACAGACCAATTTCAAGCTGATACTGGCAATCGAAAAAAATCACTTCAATACTATGTTACTTCTTTCAAAGCAGACATTGAGACACTCAATTGCTTAGGTCTCTTTTAATTGTTATTTCAAATTTCTCTCGAATAATCGCTTTTTCAAGAATTAGTTTCTTAGAACTACTTAAAAAACAATATGGCAATTTTATATTTTATTAAAGCTTCTAATTTATTATTTAATTGAAATATCAATATCATAGTATTTGTTTCCTTTGAATAGAATAATTGTCGTTAAAATTTAAATAGTCATTCAAAATAAATAAAGTCTTTCCCGAACTTGTAGCAAAAAAATATTTTTCTTTTGGAAGATAACTTATAAGCATTCCAATCCATTTTGGAATTATTTTATCACCTTTCTTAAACCAACCCCAAATCGGACTTCCACTCATCCCTTCAAATTTTGGCAATACTGCACTTTTACCTGTTTCAGTAGCCACTTTCAGGTTGTAGGGAAGATAGAAATTTTCAAAATGGTGACTGTTATAAAATTTTTGGTTTAATTCAATAAATTCATTATTGACGTCATGTTTAAAGTGCCAAGAGTGGTAATTAGTACGAAAATTTAAATTTTTATTTTGAGAACCCGGAAAGCCAGAAATAGTGTAATAGCCTAAATATTCGTGGTCATTAATTTCCCCAATATCAAATGATGAAATAAATCGAAAGTTGTTATTTTCAAAAAAAATTTTTGTTTTTTCATCCATCAAAGCAAATGCTAAATCAGCACGATCATAATCTCTCCCTAAAGCAGGTCTTTTAGTTTTGTAAAAGGTAGATATCTTTCCAAAGCCATTATCGACTCCCCATTTACAGTTTTCTAAGTCATCAACAGTATGAGCAGTAGTAACAAGTAAATATTCTTTGGGTGATTCAAAAGTTAATAGAAAAGAAGTTGAAACAATTGATAATTTTCTTTCATTTTCAAATGAAAGTGTGTAAATACAGTTAAATAATTCCTTATCTCGAGAAATTGCATTCATTTTTTCAAAAACAACTTAATCTTGGGTCATCACTTTCAAGTAAAGGGTTAATTGGTTATTACACCACTCGCACCCCTTCTCTTGGCGCAAGGTTCAGGCTGTGGGACATCCATTGAGTGATATCGGCAAGGCTTTCGGAAGAAACTTCGTGCCCCATTGAATATTCGCGGTAGGTGAGGTCAAGCGGCAAGCGGCGAAGTTCCTTTTCGCTTTGGCGGCCGTGATGAATCGGAAGCAGGGTATCAAAAATGCCGTGCGTGAGCATCACTCGCAAGTGATTGTAACTTTCATTTTTCTCACTTGGAATCATTGAAGGGCGCAAACCGCCGCCACTCATCGCAATAATTCCCATAAAGTGCTTCGGCGACATCAGCATTGCCCCTAAAGAGAGACTCGCGCCCTGACTAAATCCCATTGCAAAAACACGGTCTGGATCAATGCCATATTTCTCGATTGCAAAGTCAATCATCCCAAGAACTTTATTCCCGCTATGCAATGCGGCTTTTTCATCAAATTGAATACCGCCGTCCGATAAAATCTTGTAAGGAAACCAAAAATATGACCCTTGTTCAATTTCAAATGGTGCGCGCAGGCTCATCACTAAAAATCGCTCATCAAAACTTTGGAGCATCCCAAATAAATCTTCTTCATTGCTTCCATATCCGTGAAGCAAAAGTAGTAACGGGGGTTTTGATTTTGAAGTTGTTTCTTTTTTGAGGGGCTCGGCAACCAAATGATGAAGCATGTGATAATTTCAGTTTAGTCTATAATCGTTATCAGAAAGGTCTTTGAAAAGCTCTCGAAGCATCTCGTTCTTTTGGAGTGTTTTCCGCCGAAAAGAAAAAAACTGCCACACAACAAACCCGATGATAAAAAAAGTTGTTGAGGCAATCAGCATTAAAATAATTAAATCTTTCGTTAGCGGCATTTAGCAGTTTAGGTTCATCTTAAAGGGCATTTTCAAACTTCAAAGCCTTACAGGCTACTCGCAATCTACACCAAAGAACCGTAAGTTAAAACGAATCATTTTGCCTTTTCTACGGCAGTTTGTTCAATCCGAGTGAGCATCACATCGGTTGCAGGGACAACAACCAACGGAAACTTCTCAACCGTAACATCATTCTCATCAAGGCCAAAAGCACGCTCAACCGAGAGCGACCATTTTTTTAACGCAAAATAATTTTTGAGAAGAAAGTTTTCTTTGAAAGGCAAGTCGTTTTCAATGGAAAGAAACTTCTCAGAAACCACAAATCGAAAATCAGATTCCAAATTATATCGGCTCTCAGAAGGTAATTCGGGGGGGATCTCTTTGGTGCGCATCATTTCTTGCATCACTTGCTTAAAGAAAAGATTGAGTCGCAACTGCACCTTAAAGCCAATTCGAAAATCAACGCGAATGATTTTATCGTTGACAAGTTCTTGAACCGAATACTCCATTGTATAGGGCGCGTCGGTACGCTCCAAATGCACAAACCAATAAATGTCTGCCCGTTTCGGCTTTTTACCGAAAATACTCGGGATAATTTTATGCTCAATCATCAGGGGGTTTTCAGACTTCGTTAGGTAAATTAAGTGAGTCGCAAACTTTGGAATTTTTTCAGCTTGGCTGAGGTTTTCAAGCGTTTTGAGAAACGGTTCTAAATCGACAAATACTGTAAATCGACTGAGCAATTTCTTTGAGCCTTGCCAAATTAGCATGATGCCTAAAGTAAACACAGCAAATAAAAGCGGCGCCCATCCGGTTTTCAGCTTAATGATATTGGCAATAAAAAAGCTTCCTTCAACTGTAAGAAACACCGTGAGGAAAATAAAAATGAGCCACTTCTGCGCCTTTCGAACATAGCGCAAATAGAAAATTAAAAGCGTGGTGGTCATGAGCATTGTCATCGTGATGGCAAATCCATACGCCCCTTCCATATTCGATGACTCGCGGAAGTAGAGTTGAACAGAGATACATCCAATCAGCAAAAACCAATTCACGCTTGGAATATAGTGCTGACCTTTCGATTCAGACGGATGATGAATTTCGACGCGAGGCCAAATGTTTAGTCCAATTGCTTCACTTATAAGCGTAAATGATCCTGAAATCAAGGCTTGACTTGCAATAATTGCGGCAATAGAAGCGATAATGATTCCTACAATCAAAAACCACTCCGGCATCAACTCATAAAAAGGATTTCTTCTTCCAAGTGTTTCACCGGAGTGCTTTAAAAGCCACGCGCCTTGACCAAAATAATTTAAAAGCAAGGCGGTCTTAACAAATATCCACGCAACTTGGATGTTGCTTCTTCCGCAATGCCCTAAATCGCTATAAAGTGCCTCAGCCCCCGTTGTGCAAAGAAAGACGGCTCCCAAAAGCCAAAATCCTCCGGGATGTTGAACAAGCAATTGAATGGCGTAATGCGGGCTAAATGCGCGAAGGACAATAGGATTTTGAACGATATGAATAAATCCCAATATCGCCATCATGCTGAACCAAACCACCATCATTGGGCCAAAAGATTTTCCAACAAGTGATGTTCCAAATTGTTGAAAAAGAAAAATGCATACCAAAATGGTAATGATAATTGTGAGTGTTGGAATATTTGGGTTTACTTCATGCAACCCTTCAATGGCAGATGAAATGGAAATCGGCGGTGTAATAATTCCGTCTGCCAAAAGCATTGCTGCGCCGATAATCGTTGGAATCACAAGCCAATTCCCGCGCCGGCGAATCAAGGCGTAGAGAGAAAAAATTCCACCTTCACCGTTGTTATCTGCTTGTAGCGTTAGGATGATATATTTAAGGGTTGTTTGGATGGTCAGTGTCCAAAACACACAAGAAATTCCTCCAAGAACTAAATCTTCATCAATTGGTGCATCGCCAATGATGGCTCTCATAACATAGAGGGGCGAGGTGCCAATATCTCCGAAAATGATACCAAGCGTCATCAAAACGCCTGCAGCCGTAGCTTTTGAGTGATTAAATGAAGAACTCACTCGTTTGAATGATTAATTAAACCGGGAGTCGCGGCGACCCAGAAAAAATGCTCATCCGCTTCAAGCCTCAACGCTTGGCTTTAAGCCGCGTCCGCTTCGCACTTGGCCAAACGGCTAACGAAATACTGCTAAATATACATCAAGACCAAAGATTTCACTTGTGTTTTTGATTTCACCCATTTTGCCTTGAATCAAGCAATTTTTATTCTCTATGTTTTCTTCTTCTTCTGCCGTACTTTTGATTCTTCGCCGATTTTCTATTTCAGTAACTATGATTCACGGCGATTACTTAGGATTTTTATGACTCCAATTGATTTTTTTTCGCTTTTCGGGCTTTCTGAAAAAATTCATCTTGATACCAAAGATCTTCAGAAACGCTTTTATGCGCTCTCCAAAGAGATTCACCCCGACTTTCATCAAACGTCACATCTTAGCGAGCAAGAAGCCAGTCTTTCAGCAACCGCCAGACTTAATCAAGCTTTTTTGACCTTAAAAGATTTTGATAAACGCGTTTGGTATCTGGTCAATTCAAAACTTGGCGAATTGCCTGAGGTTGAAAAAAAGAAAACGCCTCCAGAATTGCTCATTCGCCTGATGGACATTCGTGAAACCTTGAGCGAATTTCAATCCACCCCGTCTGACTTGCTCCGCCATTCGCTTGAAGCATCTCTTCACTCACTTCAAGAAGAACAAAAGGAATTGAACGCTGAGATTTACGCTCTTGGCGAATCCTTCGATCAAACCAATTCTGAAGATGCACGCGAAAATTTACTCAAGGCTATTCGCAGCCTAATGCTCAAAAAAAACTTTCTGAAATCTTTAATTCAAACGATTGATTCAACATTGAATCCATCGGAATTCTAAACCAACCTTGTTAAAGGAGGCGTAAATCGATGACATACAGAGCAAAAATCGGTACAGAAACACTCGAACTAAAAGGTGACACGATGCCGGAAAACGGTTCGGCAAGTCTTGTGATATCAGGAATTGAAACCCCCGTTATTCTTTCGAAACTTTCAAAAACCCATAAGAACAGCGATTATGTGATGCTCAATATCGGAGGGAAAAATTTTCGCGCAGAAGTCATCTCTACCCCCGAAGGTGCAGAGGTAAAACTCGCAGACGGAAGAAAATTTTTCGTGGAACTCTCCGACGAAAAGCAGCTTTTACTTGAATCGATGGGCGTGAAATCATCGGCAAAAAAATCAAGCGGTGTCATTAAATCGCCAATGCCGGGATTGGTCATAAAAATTAATGTTTCGGTAGGTGACACCGTTACACAAGGGCAAAATGTTGCTATTTTGGAAGCAATGAAAATGCAAAATGATATCAAATCGCCTACGGCCGGCGTTGTCAAAGAAATTAATGTTAAGGAAAAGCAAGCCGTTGAAAAGAATCAAGCTTTAATGAAAATTGAATAAACTATTTTTTAAGCTGAGCAGGAGGTTTTTTAGGGTAAACTGGTCCTTTCTAAAAACCCTTTTGTTCGATTCACCTTTTTTTCTTGCTTTGAAAATAAGTGGAGGAGGCTTTTTTGTTTAAGGTTGAGCCTGAACATAAACTTCTCATTACTGGCGCTTCCGGTTTTCTTGGAGGCGCTCTTTTTTCGTTTTTCGAAAAAAACCTAACGCCACGCTCTCCCATTCGTGTTCTGGTTCGAAATACATCTGCTCTCGCGCGATTTAAGCATATCGGGGAGGAGCGTTATGAACCAGTTTTTGGCGATTTAAACAATATCAGTTCGCTTTACCAAGCCCTAAAAGGGATTGATATTGTTATTCATAGTGGTGCATTGGTTTCATTTGCACAAAGGGATTACCGAGCGCTTTACCAAACAAATGTGGTGGGCACGCGAAATTTAGTGGATGCCTCACTTATAGGCGGCGTAAAGCGATTTCTTCATATTAGTTCCACGGCAGCCATTGGCAGTTTTGGCGACGGCAGTCTTTCTGATGAACGAACACCCTTTCAGGATTGGCAGCGGCGGATTGGGTATATGATTTCAAAGTATTTTGCTGAATTTGAAATTTTACGCGGTGTCTCAGAGGGTCTCAATGCCGTAATGATAAACCCCGGTGTCATTTTTGGTGATGAAGTGAGGCATCAGAATTCTGCCACACAACTCATTCGACAAATAGGAAGAGGGAAAATTCCTTACTTCCCAACCGGCGGGGTTGGTGTAGTGGGTCTTCAAGAAGTTTGCAAAGCGGCATTGGCCGCGCTTCAAGTGAGCCACACGGGGACAAAGCATGTTATCATAGCAGAAAATCTTTCTTATCAAAACCTGTTTGATTTGGTTTATGCTACTGCCGGCAGGCGTGCTGTCTCGTTGCCGATTCCTGAAATAACGGGGAGATTCGCCGGCCTTTTAATGGATGCCGTTGCTTTGCTTGGCGTAAAAAAGCCTTTCATTACCTTCGACACAATGTCACTTTCTGAGAAATCGTTGTTTTATGATCATTCGAAATCAAAAACCGACCTCGCTCTTTCCTATCCCCCATTTCAAGAAACCATTTCTAAGATTTTAAGCTTAAGGTCGCCGCAGAAAAACTTGCTTTAGGCATTCAAATGGCTGTTGATAAACTTTTTGTAACTTACGCCACATTTAGAACAGATTTTAGATTTCATATCCATATTTGAATTTTTAATCTTAATCAGTAATCAACTTCACTTATGAAAGACAATAGAAATTCCCTTTTTATGGCGATTGCGCTTTGCACGGCCTTTTTCGCTTATTCCTGCGGAACGCCAACCGAGCGCTCAAACGCACTTGTGCAATCGGCAACTCTTGAGATTGTCGAAGCCCAAAACTTAACCCAGCAAGCAGAAAACGCTGATGAAGGAAAAGCCAAAACCCTTCTCGCCCAAGCCGAAGCGCTTAAAGAAAAAGGTCTTAAGCACTTTGATGAAGCTGTTGTACTTGACTCAACCAATATTAACGCGTACTGGAATTATGGGATTGTGCTCCAAGGATTCGGATATTTGGAAGAAGCCTTGGCTAATTTTGAAAAAGGCTTTGGATTAGTAGTTTCCACCAATCCACCTCCTTATGGCGTCGATAAATATCCTGATACTGCTGTCCGCGATTCGTTGAAAAATCAATACAACGGTTTTGTTCTTCAACTATACACCACTTATAAAAACTTAAAGCAATACGAAAAAGCATTGAAATATGCTTCCGACCCATTTTTCAGAAATTTTTATCCATCTAAATATCCTGAAGCGGCTCTTGCATTTGGGTATAATTTGATTGGCCAAAAGAAATTCGCAGAAGCCATCGATCAATTTAAGATTGCTCAAGAAGCAGCCAAAGATGCCCGTACCAATGAAGGTCGCCAAACTGTTTACTCAGCAGCATTTTACACCGAACAAGCGATTCGCGGGATGGCTGGTAAAGATACGCCTGATTATTTAGCGATTGTCGAGGCTTATGAAAAAGCCATTCAAGTTGATGGAGAAAATCCGGAAAGCTATTCACGCTTAGCCACAGTATGTGACGAAGCCGGCGAGAAAGGCGTAAAGGGGATGGATGCAAAAGCCATTGAAGTTTATAAAACCGCTATCGAAAAAAATCCGAAGAGTGAAATGCTTCGCTCCAATTTCGGTATGCTTTTGGTCAATAAAGGGAAAGTTCAAGATGGAATTGGACAATGGAAAGAAATTCTAACATTCAACCCCAATAGCGCCGATACTTACCAAAATTTGGCCGTTGTTCATGACCGAATGGAGAAAACCGGTGAGGCCAATAATTACTATAAAAAGTTTGTAGAAACTGCTAAAAATGATCCTTCAAAAGCCGGCGATGTTAAAGCGGCGATTGAACGCTTGCAAAAGGCCGGAATTAAAATTTAATCGTTCTGGTATTGTCATTCATTAAAAGAACCGATTTAACAAGCTTAAAACGTTTCAATAAAAACAGGCGCAGCAAGTGCGCCTGTTTTTTTATCTTTACAACTTGTTTTTTTAATCCGTAAAAGCCCCGAAAGTTTCGGGTTACTTTTCAAACACAATACTAACTGCCTTGACACACGATATAAAAGTTCTTAGTGCAACAGAACAAGAAATGACGCTCACGTTTGAGCACGATGATTACCAAACCGAATTGAACAATCGGTACAAAGAAGCCCAATCGGCGGTACAATTTAAAGGATTTCGCCGCGGAAAAGTCCCGATGGATTTAATCCGCAAAACGATGGGGAAAGAAATTGAATCCGATACCGTTGAAACCATTACCCAAAAAAAATTCTCAGAGCTTGCCGAGTCTCTTAAAATCAAAATGGTCGGCCGGGCACGAATTCGTCATTTTGAATTTAAGGGCGATCTGACGCTTCAAGTATTTGTTCAGTATGAAGTTCAACCGGATTTTGATTTAAAGCCTTATGAAGATTATGAGTTTATTCGCCCGAAATACACAGTAACCGATAGCTCGGTTCAAAATGAAATTAAAAGTTTGCTTCGAGAGCATGCGGTTTGGGTAAATGAAGATAAGCCGGCTACAGAAGAAAACATGATTGTGGCTGATGCTCAAAAACTGGATAACGGTGGGATGCCCATTATCGGCGGCCGATTTGAAAATCAGGAATTTAACTTGAAAGCAATGTCGCCGGAGTCGCCACTTCGTAAATCACTTCTTGGCGTGATTCCAAATGATGAACGTGTGGTGGATTTAGAACTTGCCGATAAGAATGGCGCAAAAGAACTTGCTAAAATTCGTGTGACCATTAAAGAAGTAAAACGACAAGATTTTCCCGAACTTACCGATGACTTAGCCAAAGAGATCACCAACGGGCAATTCGAAAGTGCCGACGCACTAAAGACGGATATTCATAAACAACTGGAACAATTTTATGAAGCTCAAGCCGAAGAGGCATTAAGGGAAGATATCGCTCAAAAATTTGTAAAGGAAAACACGGTTGAACTGCCGCAATCGCTCGTTGCTTCATTTTCAGATTCATTTGTTGAGAATGCGAAATATCGATTAGGCGGAAAATTTCCTCCGAATTTTAACATTGATGCATTCCGACGCGAAACCCGCCCAAGCGCAGAGATGCAGGCAAAATGGATGTTGATAAGGACAAAAATCATTGAAACCGCCGGGATAAAACTTGAAGAAGCCGATATTCAAGCCCTCGCCGCTGAAGATGCCAAAAAGTACGGCATCGATACCGAGGCAATGATGAAAAATTATCAGTCAGAAGAAATGCTAAATGTCGTGATTGACCGAATCATGCGCACCAAAGTGTATGACCACTTGAAATCAAAAATGAAAATCAAAGAGGAAGTTCGCGAATTCAAGCCCGAAGATGCAGTCGAAGCTTAATTCATTTGTTGTTCATAAAAGGGCCGAGTTTCTCGGCTCTTTTTGTTTTTTTTCTCCTACATTTGTGATTGATGTTTTGCTCACCAAACCGTAATGAATGACTTTGAGGCACATCTTTCGCCACTCGTTAATATTCAAATTAGGTATTGCTTTTGTTATCCTTTCTAGTTCTCATTTTTGTATTATTTGTTCATCCTTCGCTCAACCGGTTATAGGAACCGATTCATCAACCCTTCAAACCATTTCTTCCCAATCGTTCATTTTTGAGAACCGAACATTACCAGAATTTTTCCAATACAAAACCGGACGATTCAAAAAAATTGGTTTGGTTCTTTCAGGCGGTGGCGCACGAGGCTTAGCACATATTGGAATTCTAAAAGCCTTTGAGGAACATCATATTCCAATTGATTACTTGGTTGGAACAAGTATCGGTGGGTTAGTTGGGGCACTTTATGCCGGCGGCTATACTGCAATTGAACTTGAACAAATTGCTGATACTCTCAATTGGCCAAAACTTACCTCACTCAGTTCTGCAAGACGAAGACAAGACTTATTTCTCGAACAAAAAAGAACCTTTGACCGAGCGATTCTCACACTTCAATTTGATGGGCTTCGGTTGATAATTCCAAAATCGATAAGTGCAAGCCAACCACTAACAACAGAAATGGACTTATTGCTTTTGAATGCACCTCATATTGTCGGTAAACAAGGATTTGATTCTCTCAAAGTTCCATTTCGCGCCATCGCCACTGATTTAGGAACAGGAAAAAAAGTTGTGCTTCGAGATGGCTCGTTATCTGAAGCCGCTCGAGCAAGTTCAACCGTACCAATTATTCATAAACCCATTGTGCGAAACGGCAGTGAACTGGTAGATGGCGGTTTAGTTGCAAATGTGGATGTTGAAACAGCGGAACTACTCGGTGCAGATTACACCATTGCCGTTGATGTCATGAGTGACCTTTACCGCCCCAATGAAATTGATGCACCTTGGAAAGCCGCCGACCAAGTCATATCAATACTTATGCAAAAGCAAAATGCACAACAATTAGCCAAAGCCTCTCGTGTCATTTCTCCACCATTAGATTCAATAAGCAGCTCCGATTTCTCCCGCATCAAACCATTGATTGATATTGGTTATCGCTGCGGACTTGCTTTTATCGATTCAATCTCACAGGAAATTCGAAAAGGGGCTCCTTCAAATTTTCATATTTCAAACTTTCCGATTTCAGGATATGAAATTACTTTTCAAGGCATTTCCACCTTTTCAAAAGAACAACAAGAGTTGTTTCGACAATTGGCAACCGCTTCCCTTACCACAACATCTCTAATTTCTTCATTACTTGATACCCGCTTTTTTCAGAACGTATCGCTTGTGCGCGATTCTTTGAATAAACGGTTAACCGTAAAACTTAACTCACTTCCAATATTTAACTCCGTTCAGTTCAATCTTCGCAGTGAGGTTACGGATTCCCTAAACTCGCTTTTTACGCCAATCTTCTCCCGCCATTACAAAGGTGAAGAAATCGCTGATATTCTTGATAAAGCCCAGAAAGCCTATCGTTCATTAAAACGAAATAATTTATTAAAACTGAGCGCAAAGACATTAAAAGATGATACGCTTTACATTGAACTTTCAGAAGAAAAGATCTCTCAAATTGTTTTGAAAAAGGATCGAGGTTGGACTAAAGACGACGTGATCTTGCGTGAATTTCAAATCGTACCGGATGAACATTTTGAAACCGAAACGTTACGAGGCACGATTGACCGACTGACAAACCTTGGAATTTTTGATCGGGTTTCTGCTTCGTTACAAGCCGAAGAAGACTCTTTAGGAAATGGTAAAAAAACAAAATTGGTAATTTCGCTTGAGGAACGATTGACCGAGTTATTACGCGTTGGGTTTCGAATCGA
Organism: Chloroherpetonaceae bacterium; assembly: GCA_033763895.1. Lineage (NCBI taxonomy): Bacteria > Pseudomonadati > Chlorobiota > Chlorobiia > Chlorobiales > Chloroherpetonaceae > Chloroherpetonaceae bacterium. Next base: position 601,024 of record JANRJQ010000004.1, read on the forward strand.
TGACCTTTACGCCAGTCAAATTTATTTGGATTTCAGAAATGAAAGCTTTTTAGGAACAACCACAGAAATTGGAGGTTCTTTTACTCTCGGTACCCGAAATGCTTCTGCCCAAGCCGAGATTCGCGCTTCTCGTTTATGGAATACTTATATCGATTTTTACTCAAGTTTATTTTTTGAAAGACGTAATGTTTTTTCTACCCAAGTGAAATTTAATTCAACCGAATTTGATCAGGAACGGGTGCAATTGGGGGAATACTTTTTTGAAAACTACGGGATTAGCACGGGTGTCGGTTGGCAATTTGGAAGTGCCGGTGCATTTTCACTTCAAGCATTTTTTGAAAAAGCAAATTCGCGACAGCTTTTTACCGCGCCTCAAGTTTTGCAATCTTTACCGCCGATTTTGGAATCGAATCGATTTTTAAGTTTTAAGGCAGAGCTTACCATTGACACCCGCAATATGCCCGTTGGCGCAACCACGGGCAGTTATACTGAAGTCTTTTACGATTACACGCCACCATTCTTGGGTAATGACATTGAATTCTCAAGGCTTTACTTTGCACACGAATTCAATACTGCTTTCAATGATTGGCTGTATGGTAGAGTTCGTTTTGATTTTGCAATCAGTGACGATCGAACACCTTTGGCAAAGCAATTTAGCATCGGCGGTTTCGGCTCAGCTTATAGCAGCACGTTTTATGGTTTGAGAATGGATGACTATCGAGGTCGTCAAATTATGGTGGCCGGCACGGAAGTTCAAGCGCTGCTCCCAATTCAATTTGTTGTCCCTACACTTATTGGTATTCATTATAATTTTGGAAATGCTTGGGAGCAATTTAGCTCAATCCGATTTCAAGAAATGATTCACGGTGTTGGTGCCGTTCTTACACTTCGTACGCCAATTGGCGAGGCCCGCGTGGGTGTTGGCAGGCCATTTCGTTTGGTTCAAATCGGAGAAGAATCTTTCATTCGCTTTGCCCCAAGTGTTTATTATGCAGCAATCGGTTACGAATTTTAATCGAATTGCACTATGCTTACTAAAATCGCACATTTGCAGGCAATAAAGATTTTGTAATTTAGAAAACCTAAAGGTTGAACTCATTCGAAATTTCTTAAAACCAAAACGCGGAAATGCTTCCGCAAAAGGAGTAACTCATTATGGCTTTATTTGACCTCGAGATGATACAAGCTGTTTATCAACGCTTGCCTGAACGCATTTCAGCGGCTCGTAAACTTCTTGGCCGACCGCTCTCCCTAACCGAAAAAATACTCTATAGCCATCTTGATGCCGCCACTCCAGCAAAGAACTTTCAGCGAGGTAAGGATTATGTCGATTTCAACCCTGATCGTGTTGCGATGCAGGACGCAACTGCACAAATGGCACTTCTTCAATTCATGCAAGCAGGTCGAAGTACAGTGGCAGTGCCATCTACCGTTCATTGCGATCACCTCATCACGGCCAAAGTCGGCGCCGGAGATGATCTTAAAAATGCGAACGATGAAAGCAAAGAAGTTTATGATTTTCTTGCCTCTGTCTCGAATAAATATGGCATCGGTTTTTGGAAACCGGGCGCAGGGATTATTCACCAAATTGTTCTTGAAAATTATGCTTTTCCCGGAGGCATGATGATTGGTACCGATTCCCATACTGTCAATGCAGGCGGGCTTGGAATGGTTGCGATTGGCGTTGGCGGAGCCGATGCGTGCGACGTGATGGCCGGCCTTCCTTGGGAATTGAAATTCCCAAAACTGATTGGTGTGAAGCTGACGGGGAAATTAAATGGTTGGGCATCTGCAAAAGATGTCATTCTTAAAGTTGCCGGTATTCTTACCGTTAAAGGAGGAACCGGTGCAATCATTGAGTACTTCGGAGACGGCGCAATCGCGCTTTCATGTACCGGCAAAGGCACAATCTGCAATATGGGCGCAGAAGTCGGTGCTACAACTTCAACCTTTGGTTACGACGCCTCGATGTCTCGCTATCTTCGTGCAACCGGCCGCGAAGCCGTTGCAGCACTTGCCGATTCCGTCGCCGAGCACTTAACCGGCGACCGTGAGGTGTATGAATCGCCCGAAAAGTATTTCGATCAAGTCATTGAAATCAATCTCTCAGAATTAGAACCACACCTGAATGGTCCTTTCTCCCCAGACATAGCCACACCAATTTCTAAACTTAAAGAAGAAGCCGCGAAAAACGGTTGGCCAATGAAAGTTGAAGTCGGATTGATTGGCTCTTGCACCAATTCATCGTATGAAGATATTTCACGCGCAGCTTCTCTTGCCAAACAAGTGGTTGCCAAAAACTTAAAGACAAAAGCTGAGTTTACCATTACCCCGGGTTCGGAGCAGATTCGTTATACCATTGAGCGCGACGGATTTTTGGATGTGTTTGATAAAATTGGCGCAAAAGTTTTTGCCAATGCCTGTGGCCCGTGCATCGGAATGTGGTCAAGAATGGGGGCTGAAAAGAAAGAGAAAAATACCATCGTCCACTCCTTTAATCGAAATTTTCAAGCGCGGCAAGACGGTAATCCTAATACCTATGCCTTTGTGGGCTCACCGGAACTTGTAACAGCCCTTGCCATCGCCGGCGATTTGGGATTCAATCCCCTCACCGATTCACTCATCAACGAAAAGGGTGAACAGGTCATGCTTGACGCGCCAACCGGTGATGAGCTTCCACCTCAAGGTTTTGATGTCAAAGACGCCGGTTTTCAAGCGCCTTCGCAAAATGGTGAGTCCATTGCGATTCGGGTAGAACCAAGCTCAACCCGACTTCAACTTTTAGCTTCCTTTTCTGCTTGGGAAGGGACAGATTTGAAAGGCCTTCGTTTACTCATTAAGGCAAAAGGCAAGTGCACCACCGATCATATTTCCCCAGCCGGAAAATGGCTGATGTTCCGTGGGCATTTGGACAATATTTCAAACAATATGCTTACCGGTGCAACAAACTTTTTCAACGATAAAATTAACTCGGTAAAAAACAGTCTTTCAGGTCAATATGACGAAGTTCCCAAAGTGCAGCGTGCATACAAAGCTGCGGGAATTGGCTCAATTGTCGTTGGAGATGAAAATTACGGTGAAGGCTCCTCACGCGAACATGCGGCAATGGAACCAAGGTTTCTGGGTGTTCGTGCCATTTTGGTGAAATCTTTTGCACGCATTCATGAAACCAACTTGAAAAAGCAAGGCATGCTCGCACTTACCTTTTCAAACAAAGAGGATTATAACAAGGTGAGAGAAGATGATGTAATCGATATTGTTGGGCTTACGAGCTTTGCACCGAGCACTCCGCTTACCGTTGTGATTCATCATCAAGATGGAAGCACAGACGAGATTTTGGCAAATCATACTTACAATGAAAATCAAATCGAGTGGTTTAAATCAGGCTCCGCGTTGAACCTTATCAAACTTCAACAGCAAGGCGAATTGGCTTAATTTTATCCTTCCTATATGAAAAGGTCGGACTTATGTTCGGCTTTTTCATATACATAGGGGTAAAAAAAGACCTTCCGCCCATAGTTTTTTTGGTAATTTTGTATTCCGTGCCGAAAAAATGAAAAGAAATTCCAAAAGCGGCACTTTTTTTTAATCCAATCATTCGTAACATGCAGTTAGTCACCGAATCCGCCCCTACCTATGAACGTTTAATTCCACCACAAAAGGGAGAAAAAATCACGACCGTCAATGGGAAACTCACCGTTCCCGATAATCCGATTATTCCATTTATTGAAGGCGACGGCACCGGGGTTGACATTTGGCCGGCCTCTAAACTTGTTTTGGATGCCGCAGTAGCCAAAGCTTATGGAGGAAAGAAAAAAATCGAGTGGTTTGAAGTGTATGCCGGCGAAAAAGCCAACAAAGTTTATGAAAAGGAAATCTGGCTACCTGATGACACGATTAAAGCCATCGGTGAATATTTAGTAGCAATCAAAGGACCCTTAACGACCCCAGTTGGGGGCGGTTTTCGAAGCATAAATGTTGCCCTGCGACAAATGCTCGACCTTTACGTTTGCTTGCGTCCGGTTCAGTATTTCAAAGGAGTTCCTTCTCCCGTTAAGCATCCGGAACTTGTTGATATGATCATTTTCCGTGAAAACACCGAAGACATTTACGCCGGTATTGAATTCAAAGGAGGCTCTCCGGAATCGCAAAAACTCTTGGATTTCATTCAAAAAGAATATCCAAAGATGTTTGAGAAAATCCGCTTTGGAACGGAGTTGAAAGCTCACGACTTCTGGCAATTGGTTGGCACAACCGTTGATGAATCCGTTCAAGTAGGATTAGGAATTAAACCGGTTTCACAAAGTGGAACCATACGCTTGATGCATAGCGCTATTGAATATGCGATTCAGAATAATCGCAAAAATGTAACGCTTGTTCATAAAGGCAACATTATGAAGTTCACCGAGGGTGGCTTCCGCGATTGGGGCTATGAAGTGGCGAAGAAATATTTCGGTGCTGTTGAAATTGATGGTGGTCCGTGGTGTCGAATTCCCGAAGGAAAGCGCGGCGCAGGCATCATCATTAAGGATTCAATCGCAGATGCGTTCCTTCAACAAATCCTTACTCGCCCAGCAGAATACGACGTTATTGCCACCTTAAATTTGAATGGCGATTATATTTCAGATGCGCTTGCCGCCCAAGTAGGGGGAATCGGAATTGCACCCGGAGCAAATATTAATTATATCACCGGTCACGCGGTATTTGAAGCCACCCACGGAACCGCACCGAAATATGCCGGTCAAGACAAAGTTAATCCGGGGTCAGTCATTCTTTCGGGCGAAATGATGCTTCGTCATTTGGGTTGGAATGAAGCCGCCGATCTTGTAGTGAAAGGCCTTAACGCCGCGATCAGCAATAAGACGGTTACTTATGATTTCGCGAGACTGATGGAAGGGGCTAAAGAAGTGAAATGCTCTGAGTTCGCTCAAGAAATCGTTAAAGCAATCCATCTTTCATAACTTCCGAATCTACCAATTCATGATAAAGCGAGCCAAATGGCTCGCTTTTTTTTCTCCTATCCTATTTTTTTTACGAAGCTTGATTACTTCAAATAGATTTTAAAGAAATGTTCCCTAAATTATTTAGGTGTTGCGTATATTTGCCTTCATAATTAAGATCATTTTCCATTTATCTATCAATAAAGCAACTTCTTTTTAATTTTATCCTAAATTCTTATGATGAAAAAAATCTCTGGCGGTTTAGCGCTTACCCTGTTGGCCATTTGTTCAACAAGTAATCTCGTATTCGCTCAAGATTCGGTTGCCGCTCCGCCAATCAGTGCCGGTGATACCGCTTGGGTGTTAATTAGTGCAGCCTTAGTGATGCTCATGACTCCCGGGCTCGCATATTTTTATGGTGGAATGGTACAATCAAAAAACGTGGTTTCCACTCTTTTTAAGAATTTTTCTGCAATTGCAATTGTCGGTGTTTTATGGGTCGTTTGTGGTTACAGCCTTGCTTTTGCGCCATCAAACGGAGGGATTATCGGTGGATTAAATTGGTTGTTCTTGAATGGCGTTGGGCAAGAAGCTTTTAGTGACTACTCCGCCACTATTCCGCATCTCGCGTTTATGATTTTTCAATGTATGTTCGCCATTATCACTCCGGCATTGATTATTGGTGCAATTGTTGAACGCGTCCGCTTTAGCGCTTGGCTTGTTTTTATGGCGGTTTGGTCCCTTATCGTGTATTCACCGGTAGCGCATTGGGTTTGGGGTGTTGGAGGATGGATTCGCTCGATGGGTTCATTGGACTTTGCAGGCGGTATGGTTGTGCACATGACGGCCGGGTATTCAGCTCTTGTTGCCGCGGCGTTGGTTGGCCATCGTAAAGTTGCTCACTCAGAAGTAAAGCCGTTCAGTTCAGGCTATGTAATGTTAGGCACTGCGTTACTATGGTTTGGTTGGTTTGGGTTCAATAGCGGTTCTGCATTGGGTGCAAATGGTCTTGCCGCACATGCATTTGTTACCACGATGGCTGCTGCTTCAATGGCGTTTCTTTCTTGGATGCTTCTTGATTGGTTTACAAAAGGAACACCCTCTGCAATTGGTGCATGTATCGGCGCTGTCGCAGGGCTTGTCGCCATCACTCCAGCAGCAGGGTTTGTTTCTATTTCCTCATCCTTAGTGATTGGATTGATTGCTGGCGTTCTTTGCAACCTTGCCGCTACACTTGTTAAGAAAAAAATCCCTCTTGATGATTCGCTCGATGTTTTTGCCTGTCACGGGGTAGGTGGAACATTAGGAACAATCTTAACCGCCATTTTCGCAAGCAAAGCCGTCAATGGCGCTGGTGCAGATGGTCTGATCTTTGGAAGTGCCTCATTGCTTATCTCAAATTTAATCTCTGCCTTCGCTGTTATTGCCTATAGTATGATTATGACTTTTGTCATCTTGAAGGTCATTAACATCATCATTCCGCTCCGTGCAGAAGCCTCAGAGGAAGTCACCGGACTTGATACAAGCATTCATAATGAATCGATTTATAACCACGCTTCCATTGGAATCGAAGAACCGACATACGAAGCCAAACCGAAAAAACGGGAACTGGAAGAATTGGTTTAATTTTATTGACTTTAATTGTTGATGAAAAGGAGGCGAAAGCCTCCTTTTTTTTCCCGAATTCGTAATTCGAAATTCTACTTTCTTACTTTTACAAGTTATCAATTCCCAAATTCACTGTAATGTTTGAACTGTTCTATCTGTGAACTGTGTTAGGTTTGAACGTGATCTTATTTCAGCTTATTGCCTTTACATCGATCCTAATTCATTGATTTTTCATTAAGCAAATTTATGTGAATGATTGCTTCGTGAGTAATGAGGGATACGATTCAGCAAACCAAAAAATATCGTGTTTTTAAAGGAAATCTTTTTGATGTCGCTTTCATCTTTGAAGGCGAACACGCTTCGCTCCATTCTTACAATGTTTGGGATAACAGTGGGTGTTTTCTCTGTCATTGGTGTAATGACCATCATTTCTTCTTTACAGGCACAAGTAGAGGAAGGTTTAAATATTTTGGGTTCGGGGACTTTTAAAATCTCACGGTATCCTGCAATAAACTTTGGAGGGCCGCGTTCTTCTCGCTTCGCGAACCGCCCAAAAATAACCTATGAACAAGGATTAAGGCTTCGCAAACTTTTGGGAAACGACGCGAAATCCGTTGGACTTGAAGTTGGAACAGGAGGGCGCACTGCGGTTTACAATGGCATAAAAACTAATCCGAACCTTGACATTTACGGTACTGATCAATTTGCACTCTTAACCAATAATTACGAAATGGAGAACGGTCGATTTCTTACCGAAGAAGACGTTCTTTATGCTCGAAATGTTTGTGTCGTCGGTTATGATGTCGCACAAAAGCTTTTTCTTTCAGAAAATCCGATTGGTAAAACGATTAAAGTTCAAGGGAAAAATTATGTTGTAATCGGTGTCGTCTCTCCAAAGGGAACTTCATTTGGGCAAAGTCAAGATTTATTTGTCACAATACCAATCACCAAATTCTTTGAAAACTATGGAAAAACATTTCGTAGCCTTCAAATTTCTGTTCAGGCGTTTTCACAAAGCGATTATGACCAATTGTTGGATAAAACCATTGGCTTAATGCGCGTCGTAAGAGGGCTTGATGCCACTGAAGAAAATGATTTCGAAATGGTTTCGAATGAATCGCTGATTAGTACTTTCGAGCAAATTGCAGGTGTAATTCGAATCGGGGCATTTATCATTAGCTTTATTGCATTAATCACGGCCGGTATTGGGATTATGAATATTATGCTGGTAAGTGTTACAGAGCGCACGAAAGAGATTGGAATTCGAAAATCAATTGGTGCAAAGAAATTCAGCATCTTAAAGCAATTTTTGATTGAAGCCGTGCTTCTTTCTGAAATGGGTGGATTGATGGGAATTATTGTGGGTGTTACTGGGGGAAACTTATTTGCAATTGCCTTCAACGCCCCATTGGTTTTCCCTTGGGATTGGGCTTTTATCTCACTTTTTGTTTGTTCAATTATCGGAATTGGATTCGGGATTTATCCGGCTTTTAAGGCGGCATCTTTAGATCCAATTGAGGCACTTCGTTTTGAATAAAGCAAATCAAACTGCCACCGGTTCTGCTTTGAGTGCCGGTTTAAATTTAATTTCTAAATACCCCTCAGACATTTGAGCTTCTTTTGGCTCAAGACCGGCCAAGGAATCCGGAAGAGCAATTTCCTTTGAACGGTTTCCAACTGTTAATTTCAAAGAAGAGCCTAATCGGGAAAGCTCAACTTGCTCTGTTGCGGCGAAAGGCAACTTTACTTTGAGCACAGCGCCATCTTCCTCAAATCTTACAGCAACTGGTCTTTCGTCATAAAGCAAAGCGGCCGGGTCGGTATCTTCATACAATGCTTTTCCAAGCGCTCTTAATCTTTCAATGCCATTAACTTCAGAGCGAAAGAGAGGTACTTTGAAAATCGGCATTGGTGACAAATCTTGGTCAATCGTTTTGAGATGATTTTGCTGCGAAGCATACCATTCTGAAAGATATCCTTCTTTCGCGTCGTCAGGAATTACCTTGTTAACAATCGCAGCATCTACCCTCATTCCGTATAAATTCAAATAAGTCAATGCCCGCCGCGATTCATCAATCACCATTTTTTCGGGGTTCATGACCAATCGTGCGGAAGTTATTGCTTTGGTATCTAAAATATTTCGGATGTCTTTTAACCGATCAAGCGAGCGATCCCAAACGCCAACCACTTCCTCAGGCGCAACAATTTTATTAAGACCCGGCGTTACTTTTGAGATAGGACGAAGTAAGGGACTTAATATAAATTTCTCAACCGTTCGTGTGACTTTCAACAGCCATTCTAATACTTCCGGTAATGAAAGCAATCGAAGCGTTTCACCGGTTGGTGCCATATCAACAATCACGACATCGTAGTTATTCTTTCCAAAAAAATCGCGAATTCGAAGAAGACTGAAGAGTTCCGACATTCCGGGAACGGTGGCAAGCTCGCCGGAAATCCCTGAATCTGCTCCTAAAGTAATCAGCAGCGAAGCAACATATTCGCGAATCACACCCCAATTTTCGTTGAGTTCGACATACGGATCGATTTCAATGGCATCAAGATTTGTGATAACCGTTTTTATTTCGCCACTGAGCGGCACCCCAAGTGAATCAGCAAGGCTGTGGGCCGGGTCGGTGGACATAATCACTGTCCGATGACCCAATTCGGCGCAACGAATAGCCGTTGCCGCGGCAGAGCTTGTTTTACCAACCCCGCCTTTTCCCGTAAAAAAAATGATTCTCATGATTGAATGTGTAAATTTCTACTGCTGATGCAATTCTTTGGAGTGAATTTGTGGCTCTTTATCAACGGTATTTAATTCTTGATGGTTTGAATGAATATTAATTTAATTTTTTTGTGCTTCCATTTGCTTAGCCTCATTCCAAAAAACATCTAATTCAGTCAAATCGTAATCTTTCCACGATTTTCCGCTCTCAGCCACACGCTTTTCAATGTGCTGAAACCGACGGAAAAATTTTTCGTTCGTTTTGCGTAACGCATCTTCAGGATTCACCCCAATAAACCGACTGTAGTTGACCAGCGTAAAAAGAATATCACCGAATTCCCCTTCGCGCTCTTCCTGTGAAGATGCATTTTTCAACTCTGCCATTTCTTCACCAAGCTTTAAGAGAACTTCTTCGCTTTGCTTCCAATCAAATGAAACGCCCGCTGCTTTTTCTTGCATACGAAATGCTCTTAAGAGCTGAGGCATTGCTTTTGGTACGCCCTCTAATACCGATTTTCTTCCTTCTTTGAGTTTTAACTCTTCCCATTTTCTTTTTACATCCCCTTCATCCGAAACCGTTGCTTCACCAAAAACATGCGGGTGTCTGAAAATGAGTTTTTCTGAAATTGCATCCAACACACTTTCCATCTCAAAGGCACGGCGCTCCTCAGCCAATATGCTTTGAAAGCATAAATGAAGAAGAATATCGCCCAATTCCTTTTTTAGCTCATTGTCATCCTTGACATCAACCGCGTGAACCATCTCGAAGACCTCTTCAATTGTCAAATGCAAAAGCGAATCGGGCGTTTGCTTTTGATCCCAAGGGCACTCCTTTCTTAAAAGCTGAACAATTTTGTAAAGCCTTTCAAATTTCTCACCAAGTGTTACACCTTGCACATTTTGCAACTGTTGTTTATTCAAATCCATTGCATTCGATGATTTCATCCTTTAGTTCAATTCATTAAAGTTCCAATTTCACAAGGTACGGTAAGCATAAGGAAATTTTACATCGCGGTTACTTGCCGTTAAACTTAATTATCGTAATTTGACGATGAAAGAATGTAAAATTAAAATGTAAAAGTGAAAAAATTGCAAAAATCGGATACTGATTCTTTATCGATAAAACTTAAAGCGCTTTCACATCCGGTAAGACTTCAGATTCTTGAAATCTTAAAAGATAAAGTGTGTATTTGCGGTGAGATCGTTGATGTCCTTCCTTTATCGCAAGCTACTGTCTCTCAGCACCTAAAAGTATTGAAAAATGCCGGGTTTATTATTGGTGAAACCGAAGGCACAAAAGTTTGTTACATGCTTAATAAAATTGAATTGGAACGATTTAAAAAACAAGTTTCAAGTTTATAGATTCAACATCTCAATCGCTACTTTACGATTAAATTCAAAAAAAAAGTTATGACGAAGCCGACCATTCTTTTTCCGCATACGGCCATTTACACGCCTAACCTCGCAGAATCAATCGCATTTTACACGACGCTTTTTGGGGTCAATCCTGTTAAAGTTAAGCCCGGTTATGCCAAGTTTGAATTGCATAATCCAAAATGGAATTTTACACTTAACGAAAAGCAACCCACTTTCGAGGTTCACAATTCAGTTTTGAGTCACCTTGGGTTTCAAGTGTCTTCGACAGAAGAGGTCAGTTCGATGCTTGAACTTTTCAAAGAACGCGGGATTCAACCAACGCTTGTTGAAACCGGCACGACTTGCTGCTACGCCGTTCAAGATAAATTCTGGGTTCGCTCACCCGAGGGAATCGATTGGGAAGTATTTACCGTTCTTTCCGACGCTGAGTCATTTCGTGACGATGCTCCCGGTACGAAAGAAATGTGTTGCAGCCCAATGGAAAATGCACAACCACTTCAACTCTCAATCCCAATCCTCAATCAAGAATGAACTTGCCAGAACAAGCTTCACAACTCAAGCGACTCTCCACCCTTGATCGATTTCTTCCGTTGTGGATTCTTCTCGCAATGGGGGCCGGACTGCTTTTATCCCAGTCTTTCCCTTCTACGCCAAGAGCTTTAGAATCTGTTCAAATCGAAGGCGTCTCATTACCGATTGCCATTGGTCTTTTGGTGATGATGTATCCACCGCTGGCGAAAGTTCGTTACCATATGCTTTCAGGGTTTGTGACAAAGTGGCGGCTTTTTCAAGTTTCCCTTTTTTTGAATTGGATAGTTGGCCCAATTCTAATGACAGCTTTAGCGTGGATATTCTTTCCCAACGAAACTGAATTTCGAAATGGGCTAATTCTTGTTGGCCTTGCACGTTGTATTGCAATGGTTTTAGTATGGAATTCACTTGCTTGTGGAAGCTCTGAAATTGCCGCGATTCTCGTAGCACTCAATTCAATCTTTCAAATCCTGACTTATTCACTTTTTGGATGGTTTTTTATGAGCGTTCTCCCAATGTGGGTCGGCAGTGAATCCGCCGCACTATCAATATCCATTTGGTCAATTGCAAAAAGTGTTCTCGTTTTTTTGGGGATTCCGTTTCTTCTTGGTTTTCTCTCTCGATTTTTGTTTACTCAATGGAAGGGTGAAGCGTGGGTTGAATCTCAGTTTCTACCCTTTATCTCGCCTTTTGCATTATTGGGTCTTCTTTATACCATTGTACTCATTTTTGCAATGCAAGGAAATACACTCCTTTCAAAACCCATTGCCGTTGTATCGATAGCTGTTCCTCTTCTGCTTTATTTTGTGCTCATGTTTTCGCTCTCCTTTTGGCTTTCCTATGTCACAAAACATACTTATGAAGAAAGTGCTTCAATCGCATTTACGGCAAGTGGAAACAATTTTGAATTAGCCATAGCCGTTGCCATCGGCACTTTTGGGATTACTTCAGGTGAAGCTCTTGCTGCTACGGTTGGTCCACTTGTTGAAGTTCCTGCTTTGGTGTCACTTGTATATCTCTCGCTTTGGTTTCAACGCCGTTTTTATTCAAACTAAATTTTCAAAACAATGAAACGCGTTCTCTTTGTATGCATTGAAAATTCAAACCGGAGCCAAATGGCAGAAGCCTTCGCAAGAATGCACGGCGGTTCAACACTTGAAGCATTTAGTTCAGGTTCAAAACCGTCGGGTAAAGTAAATCCTAAAGCAATAGCAGCGATGCAGGAATTAGGGTATGACCTTGCGAAGCATCACTCCAAAGCGCTGACGGAAATTCCTGATGTAGAGTATGATTTTGTTGCAACAATGGGCTGCGGCGATGAATGCCCATTTATTCGTGCCAAGCAACGGGAAGATTGGGCGATTCCGGATCCCAAACATCTTGAGCCGGAAGAATTTCGCAAAGTACGTGATTTAATCGAAAGCAAAGTCAAGGATATGTTGTTAAGAATTTAAGCGAAGGGCTCTAATTCGCATTTTTTGAATTTGAAGAATCTTATCTCGCATTGTAATTTTGTGAATTGCGAGCGTAACTCAGTCGGTAGAGTGCAACTTTCCCAAAGTTGATGTCGCGGGTTCGAACCCCGTCGCTCGCTCATAAAAAAACGGGCACTTCATTACGGTGCCCGTTTTAATTTTTAATGTTGCGTTGAATTACCCTTCAAAAAATGATTTCATCACTTCGTAGGCAGGTCGTTTGTTTATCAAGGATTGGGTGAGTTGTAACATTGTTGCAGCCCCTTCAGCAAAATAAATTGGCCTTGAAGAAATGATATTGGTATAATAAACTGAAGGGATTCCTAATTCCTTAACATAACTGTCAAGAGAGGTTGTACCGACCACAAGGTCGGGATTGTATTTCAACACAGCTCGCCGATCCTCTTCAAGATATTTTCGATATCGAATCTCTGTACCAAACATTTTTAGCAGTTTATCGTCCGATTCTCCCAGTGTTGTCAGAGCAATGGAGGTTGAGGCATAAGGTACATTCACCCCTGCTTCAAGCAACAAGCGAACCAACGGAAATTCGTTGCCTTCATACCCTGCAACCAACACGGTGCCGGTGACCTTGTTTTCGGCAATGGCGGATTTAATTTTATCACGCTCTTCAACTGCCACAGCTTCTACCGTTTTTGCATCAAGATTCAATGCTTCGCCAATATCTTTAATCCAACGGTATGTCGAACTGGCGCCAACCGGATTGCCGGAAATTACCTTGATTCCCTTATCAGTAAAATACTGTTCAGTGAGTTCGTAAAAGGGATGGAGAATGACAACGGCAGAGGCATCTGCGGCCTCACGAAAATCATCAATGTGCGCTGAGGGAATGGTAACAATTTCTTTCACCCCAATTCTCTCAAGCACCGAGCCGATTTTCATTGCATCGAGTGGAAAAATTTCCCCGACGATTGCCACTCGCTTTTCTTGTTTTGATTCATTGCTACCACCAAACCTTCTTAGAAGCGTTTCAACCGCAATATCTTTGGCTTCAGGATGCGATTTAATCAAGTATGCCGGTAACCGAACGAGCACCACATCAGCCTTCCCAACTTTTTTTGGGAGAAGCTCTTCAGCCACACCGGCCGTTTCTGAAACGCACAGTGTTACAACTGGAATCAGGCGAATACTTTCATCTTTTGCAATTTCTTCAACGGTATTTCTCAAATCTGCAATGATGGTGCCATTTGAAAGTTGATGATTCATAACCTCAGGCGAAACAATCGACTTCCGCGCTGCATAAAAATGCGAAACAAATGTTAGTCCATACATACAACCTTTATCAGTTGCTAAACACACTTGCGCGCCATTGATTCTTGTAAGCACCCTAAGCCCTCCAAAGGCAGGGCACATCGTTTGGGGATGTAAATTCTTTTCATCAGTTTTTTCCGGTGAGGCGTTTTGACTGAGAATATTAAAGAGGTTTGAAAAATCAGATTGTCCGGAATTTGTTACGGGCATAATACAGTACTTTTTTGTTCATTAAAACTTGAACAAGTTATCACTTTTTACCGGCTCAAAAAGCGAAAGGGGAGACCACTTCTTTAATTTTTTTTGCCTTTCGAATAATGCCTTAAATATTTGTCGATTCTGAACCCTCTTTTTAAGAGCAGAAGCCACATGCGTGGATTTCGGTTCAGCGTGGGATCTTGAATAAGCGAAGGAATCATCATCGCCCAGCCTTTCGGGAGATCGCCGAAGCGCATTGCCGTTGAACCGATTTCAAATTGAAAGAGATGTTGGTACTTTTTTGGAACTTGATTGCGATAAGTCTCAAATACTTTTAAGCTGTTAATGAAGTAAGGAATGCAGTCGCTTGAGCGATTGGGATGTTCGCGTACAATCACTGTATCGAAATCGCCGCAAACAATCTTTAAGCCTTTCAGATACGAGCGAATCATCAATTCCCAATCCTCTCTGAAAAGAAACGAATCTTCATATTTTGGGAAGGCTGATTTCTTGAATCCAATTCCGGGTGTTCCACCAACAAGCGCAGCGAAAATGAGCTCGCCAACATTATTGGAAAGCGCCTTTTTGGATGTATAGGTTTGCACCCCCTCCATATTCATTTTGCTTCGAAGTGGGCTGCAAATGGCATCCGCATCAGACTTCTTGATTAGATTAAGCATAAGTTCTAAATGATTGCTACGCCAAGCATCATCGTGATCAAGAAAAAAGAGATACTCGCCACTTGCGATTTCCGCTGCACGATTTCGACTGTAGATTCGTTCACGGTTTTCAGGGTTGGTTTCAATAATAAATGGAAAGGGCGATTGATTTTTAATGGAAAGTAATTTTGTAAGCGTTTTATCTTGAGAGCCATCGTCGATAACAACGATTTCAATATCGCGAAAGGTTTGAGCAAAAACACTGTTCAGCGAGTGCTCGATAAATCGCTCTGCATTGTGCACTGCCAAGAGGACGCTAATCTCCGGCATAAGTTATTTGTGAATGTTCTAAGTTGTAAAAAGTAAACGAATCTCTAAAGGCTTATGATCTTTGTCATTTTCATCTCAGCAATTCTAGCCAGTCTCATTCTAAGCTTTGCTTATTGGAGGTTTCGCAGTTTGTTTCCGATTCAAAATCAGGTACTTCGTGTCCTAATGTATCACAAATTATCGAACACCACCAAAAATGAACTTACTGTACTTGGCTCCGACTTTGAGGCGCAACTACTTTGGCTCAAGCAGAATCATTACAAATCCATTAGCAGTCAAGAACTTATTCTTCACCTTTACCAAAATGCCCCTTTGCCGCCAAAGCCTGTATTAATTACTTTCGATGACGGGTATATTAATAATCTTGACATCGGGCTGCCACTTCTAAAAAAATACGGTATGAAAGCCACCATTTTTCTTCCTATTCAACATATCGGCGGCACGAATGTTTGGGACAATGGAAATGAACCGCTCGTCGATGTTGAGCATATTAAACAAAACCACGGCGAGACAATTGAGTTTGCACTTCATTCATTTGCACATATGAATTATCGATTCAAAACAGAGCGTGAAATCGAGGAAGATTTGGAGATGATGCAAAAAACTCTTTTGAAAGAAACCATCCCATTTGTCTCAGCATTTGCATACCCTTATGGAGGATTACCTAAAAAGCAGAAAGAAAAAGAAGCGATCAAACGTCTCCTAAAAAAATATGGGATTCAGGTTGCGTTTCGAATCAAAGACAAACTTAACCCCCTTCCAATCCGAGACCCATATGAGCTCTTAAGGATTGGAATCAGCGGTTCCGATTCACTCGAAGAATTTTCATACCGGGTCAATTATGGGAGCAGAAACCTATTTTAAAGTTTATTTTGCAATTATGAATCGGCTAAAGAGGCTATGCCCCACTTCTTTTTTCATTTGTTGTTGGTTGAAAAATGGGTAACGTGACTGTGTCTTGAGCGTGTGGAACTTTAATTAATTTGTAACGCTAACAAGCAATGTCAATTTCCTCGCTTTTTTCGCAAACATTGGGGCTGACCTTTCGGGTGCTCCACAAAATAAATCGTGCGAAACTCACGCAAACCGCTGAGTTACAGGAGGTTGCGATTCCCGAAAAACTGATTAATCTTCTTTTGCAAGCTGGGATAGAGCGGAATAGCCCAATTGAGCAACCGCATTTAGCGATTCATGATGGATTCTTTGAAGTAAAATTCTTTCTTGTTCCTTCAAGAATTCGAGAAGAAAACGGAAAAGAAAAGCCCAAATTGACGAATCAAAATAAGCCGCTTTTTTGTGTTTTACCACTTCATTTTGATCACATCGTTTATGATGCCCACCGCGCTGAGGCTGTTATTACCCGATTTGGTAAAGTGACGCTCGCACCGAGTACATTTTTCCAACATTTTAGCAATGTTTTTTATCAAGCTTATCTCAACTCACGTTTTGGAGAGTCAAAGCTATTGCGGGCTTTAGCCGAAGGTATAGCGGGGGTATCTTATTTACCTGCCTTTCGGCTCTGCGGTAATGAACTTCGGCCGGCGTCGCTTCGCCTCGATTTACATCGTATTTTGGAATCTCAGTCGGTTTCAAACGCACTGATCGCCTCGGGAATTCGTGGTCTTGTCGGGATTTCATCTCTGAAAGAAGAGGAAGGTCAGGCGGTACTTACCTTGATTTTAGGGTCCAAATTCGACAATGAAATGGCCCAATCCTCATCCTATCAAGGGTTTTATTTATCTCACGAGTAGCTCCTTTTAGTGACTTTACCTTTCGTTGATTTTATATTCCCCTAACAAAACAGATGAGTAATTTTGCTATTTTTCGGTTTGACGCAAATATTCACAACCAAACAATCACATAATGGCCGTTCGCGCGAGTGATGCATCCACGGGCAGCATTTCACTCACCCTTCGATTTGCAGAAATATTTTCTTCGATTTTTCATCCAATCACTTTGCCCTTGGCCAATTTTGGCGTATTAATTTTTATTCGGGAGAGTGCTGCTCCAAATCGAATTCTTCAATTTTTCATTGTCTTCCTCATTTGCACCATTGCGCCGGCGATTACAGTGGTTTTGTTGAAGAAAGTCGGGTTAGTCAATGATTATGACATCTCAGACCGAAAAAAGCGCTCAATTCCTATGGCAATTGGAACGGTGACTTATCTCTTCGGTGCTTTCCTACTTTGGCTAAGTGCGGCAGACCCAATTATTGTGAGTTTAATGATTCTCTACGGTGTCACGACTTTTCTCATATTATTGATTTCGCTTCTTTGGAAAATAAGCGTTCATGTGTGCTCTTTAGGTGGGCCTATCGCATCACTTGGATATGTATTTGGAACCCCATTTTTTGGGCTGATTATTTTATTGCCGGTTTTGATGTGGGCTCGAGTAGTTCTCAAGGCGCACACCCCACTGCAAACCCTTGCAGGAGCGGTACTGGGCTTTTTCGGAACCTATCTTTGGCTTACAATTCTTGGATTTTGAATAAGATATTTCTTGGTTTTGTTGTCTGATTCAATTATCTTTGCGTCCCTTTGATGAACGAATGATGTTCACAAAGCAAATCGCGGGGTGGAGCAATTGGTAGCTCGTCGGGCTCATAACCCGAAGGTTGTAGGTTCAAGTCCTGCCCCCGCCACAAAAAAAAGCCGCATTTTTGCGGCTTTTCTCATTTTAATGTGATTTCATTGGCTGATCATTACAGTTTTACAGTCCAAAAAACTTCTTTTCTCAATTGAAGTAGCCACTCCTCACGTAATTCACTTTGTCTTTTCTGGAGGGCAAAATTTTTGATTCGAACATAATCTTGCTCCAAGTTCATTTTATGCTCTTTCGCCCGATATTTCAATTGAATAATATGAAAGGCATAATTTCCACCCGGTAAATCAATTTTAGAAGGTTCAGAAATATCGCCCTGATTCATTTTTAAAATCGTGGATCGAAAAGGTTCTTCGATGGATTCAAGTGGGATGCGATTGCTCATCGTTTGTGGAGAAACGATATCGCCACCACGAACAGCACTTTCTTCATCCTCCGAGTAAACTCTTGCCATAAATCCAAAGGGAGCCTCTCCATTCAGAACACTCTTGCGAATCATTGAAAGCGTATCAAGTGCCGCTTTTTCGTTGAGATTTGATTTATCAAATCGGATTAAAATTTGCCGAGTGTGAATGGCTTCTCCCTTTCTCTCAAGGAGTTCAATGATGTGATAACCGAATTCAGTTTCAAATATTTTCGAACGTTGACCCTCGCGAAGAGCATAAGCCACTTCTTCAAACCGCTTGACCAATTCACCTCGTTTAAAAAATCCGAGATCGCCGCCCTGCTGCGCTGAGCCCGGATCTTCGGAATACGATTTTGCAACTGAAGCAAAATCTTCGCCCGATTTTAACTTTGCTTCAATATCTCGAATTTTTTTCATTGCTGCGGATTTCGAGGTGCTATCTACTTTCGGCCGAATCAAGATATGAGCCATTTCAATTTCTTCGGGGATATCAGGAAGTGAATCTTTATAGGTATTGAAGAATTCGACAACTTCGACATTCGACACCGATAAATTTTCAAATCTCTTTTGCTCCAATCGCTGTGCCATTCGTTGCGAGCGAACTTCCTCTCGCATATCGCTTCGCAATTGCGAAAATGACTTCCCAAAATACTTTTGAACTTCTTCTTCGGTTTTCAATCGCTCTTTGATGTAATCAACTCTACGAGAGACTTCTTCATCGATTTCATTTGTTGAGATTTGAATACTATCAATTTTTGCTTTTGCAACGAGAATCTTTTGATCAATCATTGCAATGAGCATCTTGCGCCATAATCCGCTTGTTCGTGGTTCAATTTGATTTTGATAGGCATAAAATTGAAGCTGTGCATCAACATCTGACTTTAAGATGATTTCATCGCCCACAATCGCTACAACCCCGTCCAGAAATGATTCCTGTGAAGCCGCAGGTTTAGCAAGACTTAAAGATAAAATGATTGTTAGTATCGCGTAATGCGACCTCAGGATTCGTCGGTAGAACCGGTTATAGAAGCGGGATTTAGAAGGTGTATTTTTCTCTTTCATTTTATTTTGTTTCTATCATTCCGAGCGACTCTCGAATTAGGTCGTTCATATATTTCTTCTCTTTTAAAATCTTGATTTGCTCACTCACATCAGGATACGCTTGTTGAAATGATTTGCGACTTCCGGGCGTCACTTTTTCGAGCACAGTCATTACCACAAAAAGAGTATCGGCTAATTTAAGCGGTTTTGAAGGAACATTTAGCACCATTGATTCCGCCATTGTCCTTAATGAGGCGGTTTCAAAATATATTTTGGAAATCGGCAAAAGTTGGGTTGCAAATTTTCGTTGAGAATTATTCATCTCCCCAAGTTCAGGCTCAAGCTCCAGCGCTTTTATCAAAATTGTATCCAATGGCGTATTTTTTTCAAATAGCTCGGCATATTCTTTTGCTCTTGATTCACTTTGTGCATATAAACGCAATACTTTCATAGAAAGCAATCCATAAGTGAATTCAGGGGCGTTTTTTTCGTAGTACGCTTTTGCTTCAATTGAATCGACATCGAATCGCCCACTGGCTTCTTCTTCTTTCATACGCTTATCGACATATTGCTGAACCACAATTCTTCGCTTCATTTTTTCAATCAAATACTTTGTAAGCGTATCCTCTTGCATCTCATTTTCTATTGCTGCTTCGTAAAGAATGGCGTTCATTTTCCAGTCTTCGATATATAAAGAAGCTTGCGTAATGCTGTCTTCCTTTGAAAGCCCTTTAAGAACCAATTCAAGTTCTTCGCGGAATAATTTACTCTGACCAATTTGCATCAGCGGCAACGCGGTTTCCGTGCTTTTAGAGCAAGAGGTTAGAGAAAAAAATACGATCGCCGCCACAAAGTGAAGGTGCAGCAAAAAGAGTCTTTTATTCAATAATCGATTTAAGATGAATTTCTGCATAAAAAATGAACGCAAGACTGCGCGTTTGAAGTGACTGCAGCCTTGCGTTAATTACAAAAAAGTTATGAGTCTATTTCGAACCTTTTCCAAAGAGTTTGGAAAGTGCTGCGTCATCAATTGTAATGACTGTTTTAGCGCGCAAAGCCTTTACCCAATCATCTTCAAGATTACGAATCATTTCTTCTTGATAACGTGCCGAAGCTTCTGCTTTTGCTTCTTCAAAAGTCTTTTTTCTTGATGGTTCTTTTGAATCAACTCTGACAATCACAAATCCACCACCAATTGATTTCACCGGAGCAATCGTTCCGGGTTTTTCATCAAAAACCTCGGTTGCAATAGGGTTTTCACCTTTTTGAAAAAGACCGATCGCACCAGAATTCATTGGCAATGACACGGTTCCCAAGTTTGGTGTTTCGATTTCTTCACCATATCGCTCAATCATTTGTTCAAGCGTTCTGACGGTCAAATCGGGTTTAAGGGCTTTCAGTTCAGCTTCTTTCGCCAATCTTAGTGAATCATTTCTAGCCTTATCAGCTTTCTTTTTAGCTTTTGCTGACTTAAGCTTTTTGAGTTCTGCAGAAAGTGCTTTCTTTTTTGCCTCAATCATTGTGGGTGTAATCAAATCAAGCGTTCTTTTTCCTGTCGTTAACTCTTCGTAAAGTGCATTGGCTTTTGAAGAATCTGAAAGAACAAGCTGTGTGATCGAAACGCGATCTTCAAATCTGAAACTTTCAGAATTCTTATCATAATAAATTTTTGCCAAGCTATCATTTGGCTGCGATCTTGAATAGACCGTTTTTTCTGCATTTGCAAAAAGTAAATTGGCATCGTTATAAGTTTGCATCAAGGCTTTGAATTCAGGGTAACGGTTTTCTAACCGCGCCACTTCGTGCTCCAGAATTTCTTCTCGTGCATAGTCTTGAATTTCTTTCGTAACAAACGAGCGGTTAAACTTTCTTGGTTCGGGGCTTCGTTTGAATCGGCCAACAACATTCGCAAGAGAAAAGCTTTTTCCAGCAAATGAAAAGGCAGTGGTTTGGTTTTCGGGTTCTTCAAATCGAAACTGGTCAGGCACGATTCCTTGTTTTGAAGTATCGATTTTTTCATAAACTGAAGCGATAATTTCTACGGCTTTTGGGTTTTCGAAATACTTCAGTTCCGGTTTCCAACGCGCAATCACCCGCTCCAATTCAGCATCCATTTTTTCTGTATTATTTTTTAGGGCAGTGCGAATTTCTTCTTCCACATTTTCAAAGGGCGGCAAAAAGCGTCTTTCAAGCAACTTGATGATATGGAATCCAACAGCGGTTCTTACAATCGCTGAAACATCGCCCGGATTTTTAAGAGAGAACGCGGCTTCCTCGAAAGTTGGGAATCTTGCAAAAGTTCCTCGTGATACCACCCCTAAGTCACCGCCGACTTCGCGGCCGGCAGAATTTCGATCTTCTGAGCTATCACGGGCCAATTTTTCAAATTCAGCTCCGGCCTTTAGGGCAGCCTCAATTGATGAAATTTTTTCATAAGCTTTCACGGTATCAGCTGGCGATGAACCTTGCCGAGCCATTATCATAATATGAGCAATTCGTACATCAGGCGTGCGCGGACGCTTTGACCACACTTTTAGAATATGGTAACCAAAACGCGTTTTAAATGGCTGAGAAACACCGCCAACAGGGGTTTCAAACGATTTATCTTCAAATTGATAAACCATCATCCCTGCACTATAAATCGGTAAACGCCCTTTGCTCTGAGCAGCATTCGGCTCTTCTGAGTAGGCGGCTGCCAATGAATCAAAACTATCACCTTTGATTGCTTTTTGATAGACCTCTGTAATTTTCTCATAAGCTTTAAGGGTATCCTCAGGGCGAGCATCTTCTGAAAATCGAATTAATATGTGGGATGCTTCAATTTCGGTTCTGCTTCTTTCATACTGCTCCTTTACCGCTTTTTCAAATACTTCCTTTTCCAAGAGATAAGGTTTTGCAATCATTTTTCGATAGTTCTCAAATTCAGCCTTGACGGTTGTATCCTTATCAATTTTCTTATCCTTGGCATCTTTCACTTTCAATTTGAAGTCTATAAAGCGATCTAAAAAATCGCGATAGGCCGAGACACTGTCCTTTATCGCATCTTCAATTTTTCTGTTTTCGGTGTAGCGGGATTCAAATTCTTTTACGGTAATGGTTTCTTTCCATTCTATACCCTGCGAGAGCGTTGCAAGCGGTAAATCTTGAGGGAGTTCATTAGACTTTTCGGAACAACCGAAGAAACCAACGGTGAGAAGAAGTCCTAAAATGCCATTTCTGATAAATATTTTGAACCCTGATCCAGAGTTTTCTTGAATGACTGTTTTCATTACGATTCAGTGGTTAAGTCTATTTTTTAATCTTTGTGAAATTTTGAGCGGCAATAGTACTGAAATTTCCCTTCTTGAACAAGGTGTAAGGGCTTCTTATACATCTCATTCGAAAATCAATATGATTTTGAGTTCAGAAGTTTTTTTTTCAATTGTTTGCCCAATCGTCTCTTTTTCTCCATTTTGAGCCCTCAATCTTTGATGATTTTCAATTGACACATTTTTAAGTCTTATTTATCATGAGTCTGACACTCATCGATTTTTCAGTTATCACCGTTTACATTCTCATCAGTCTTTTGGTAGGGTTACTTTATACCAAAACCGCTTCCAAGAATACCACGGAGTTTTTTCTTTCGGGCCGTAGGCTGCCTTGGTGGCTAGCGGGAACCGGAATGGTAGCCACAACCTTTGCAGCTGATACTCCGCTTGCCGTGGCGGGAATCGTGGCACGAAACGGCATTGCAGGAAATTGGATTTGGTGGGCTTCTGTATTTGGTGGAATGCTTACGGTTTTTTTCTTCGCGCGGCTTTGGCGAAGAGCTCAGATCCTTACCGATTTGGAATTTATTGAACTTCGTTATAGCGGTGAAGCCGCAAAGTTTTTGCGTGGTTTCAAGGCGCTTTACCTTGGGCTTTTAATGAATGCCATTATTCTGGGGTGGGTAAATTTGGCGATGTACAAAATCATCAAGATTATGCTCCCTGCGGTCAATACCGAATTGGTTATTACTGCGCTTGCTTTTACTACGGCTTTTTACTCAGTTCTCTCAGGCTTATGGGGAGTTACGGTTACAGATGCCGTTCAATTTGTAATTGCAATGTTTGGCTGTATTGTGCTAGCAGTGCTTGCGCTTCACCACCCTACGGTAACGGACTCGGGTGGACTTATGAAAATTCTTCCCGATTGGATGTTTCAATTTTTACCTCGTCTTTCAGAAGCGGCTCCTTCGCCTGATGTTTCGGGAATTTTTGAACTTACGGCGATGGGTTTTCTTGCTTTAGTGGCGGTTCAATGGTGGGCGAGTTGGTACCCGGGTTCAGAGCCGGGCGGCGGCGGATATGTCGCACAGCGTATGATGTCGGCTAAAGATGAAAAGCATTCACTTTTTGCGACTCTTTGGTTTATCGTTGCCCATTATTGCGTTAGGCCTTGGCCTTGGATTATGGTGGGGCTTGTCAGCGCGGTACTTTATCCTCACCTTCCGCCGGAAAGTAAAGAAGATGGTTTTGTTTATTTGATGCGAGATTTACTTCCAGCGGGTTTAAGAGGCCTATTAATTGCCGCTTTTCTAGCTGCATATATGTCAACCCTTTCTACTCATCTGAATTGGGGGACGAGTTATATCCTGAATGATTTTTACAGGCGTTTCTTTAAGCCCGATGAAACTGAGAAACATTACATTTTTGTATCCCGAATTTTTACCGCGCTTCTTACGCTCTTTTCGCTTTTCATCACTTTTTTTGTTCTTGATACCATTCGTGGGGCTTGGGAATTTATTCTTCAGTGTGGTGCAGGTGTTGGCTTTGTTTTGATTTTGCGTTGGTTTTGGTGGCGGCTCAATGCGTGGTCTGAAATCACAGCGATGATTGCTCCAATTTTTGCGTATATCGTTTTTTCGTTGTTGCTTAAAATTCCCTTTCCAAATTCCCTTTTTTATATTGTTTCATTCACGATTTCCGCAACTCTCATTGCAACATTTATCACGAAGCCGGATAGCCGTGAACATCTAATTAACTTCTACCGTCGAACTCGCGTCGGCGGCATTCTATGGTATGAAATCTCGAAAGACTTGCCCGAAGTTCAATCAGATAAAGATTTTTTCAGATTGTTTATCGATTGGATTTTGGGTTGTTTGATGGTGTTTGCATTTCTATTTGCAATTGGGAAATTTATTTTTGGTCAAGTCATCTTCGGTTCAATTCTTCTTTTTATTGGGATTTGTTCAGCCGCCGGTATTTATTATGATTTTAATCGCCGAGGTTGGATGAAATTTGATTGACTTTTATTCTGTTTGTTTGGAAACATAGCACGCTTCTGAGCATCCAAAAAACCGTACTCGGTTTTCAGCAATCACTTGATAAAGTAATGACCCTGTAGCCCCTCCAAAGAAACTCGCCCCAATTGAAAGTAAAGGGAAGATCTCCTTCAGTGCTTCAACAGCCTTTGCACCGGTTAAAACTTCTCTCTTCATTGAAATAAAATGAATTTCTTTTTCCATCCTTTTTGGATCAAGCGAAAATTCGTCGATTTCTTTTTTTGCTTCTTGAAATGGCACGAGATTTACCCGTGTTCCGCTTGTCGAAACATTCCACGTTTCAATGAGTTTAATAAGCCCAATACATAAATTACAGTGACCGTCATAGATTAATATCGGTTTCATTCCTTAACGATTTAATTTTAGAAACACTTAAGTTTATAGCGAATAGAATGTTTCGAAATCGACTCTACCCACAATCCGGTTCAGGATTTGGGGGTTTAAAACTTTGGATTGCCGTCGCGATTGCCGGCTTTTCCATTTTCTCTTATCTCTCTAAAGGTGATTATAACGAACAAACCGGCGAAATGCAGTTTGTTTCTCTCTCTCCTAAACAAGAAATTGCGCTTGGCTTGCAATCTACACCAAAATTGATTGCACAATATGGCGGGCTTCATCCCGATGAACAATTACAAAAATTGGTTGATGCCATCGGGAATCGACTATTGAGGAAATCGCACGCAAAAGAAACCCCGTACAAATTTGAATTTCATCTTTTGAAAGATAAAAAAATAGTCAACGCTTTTGCGTTGCCCGGTGGTCAGGTTTTTATTACTTATGCTCTTTTTTCGAAGTTAAAAACTGAAGGCCAAATTGCCGGCGTTTTAGGGCATGAAATCGGACATGTCATTGCACGCCATAGTGCGCAACGCTTGGCAAAGGCAGAATTAACAGAAGGGCTTACAGGAGCCATTTTTTTAGCCACATTTGACCCTGATAATCCCGGGAAAATGGCCGTGGGTCAAATGGCGGCTGTGGCGGCATCTTTAATCAATATGAAGTACGGTCGAGAAGATGAACTGGAATCGGATGCGCTTGGAATTCGCTACATGACAGAGGCGGGCTACAACCCCAATTCTATGATAGAAGTGATGAAGGTTTTAGAAGCGGCTAGTGGCGGTGGGCGTCAACCTGAATTTTTCAGCACGCACCCAAATCCTGAAAATCGCGTTGAAAAGATTCAAGCAACAATAAAAAAATTGTATCCTAAAGGGCTCCCCCCGGGGTTAGAAAATTAAATCTTTTCGTCCAAGTTTACTCAAATTGAGAAAGCATTCTGATATCATTTTCGTAGAAAAGTCGAATATCGCTCACGCCATATCGCAATAATGCCGTCCGCTCGATGCCCATTCCAAAAGCGAAGCCGGAATACACTTGCGGATCAATCTCACAACCACGCAAAACATTCGGGTGAACCATTCCACAGCCTAAGATTTCAAGCCAGCCGGTATGTTTGCAAACGCGGCAGCCTTTGCCGCCGCACAAGTAGCAAGTGACATCCATTTCAGCTGAGGGTTCTGTGAAAGGGAAGAAACTTGGGCGAAATCGGGTTTTGACATCACTACCGAAGAGTTGTTTGGCAAATGAAAATAGCGTTCCCTTTAAATCGGCAAAAGTCACACCTTTATCGACATACAATCCTTCAAGCTGATGGAAAACACAATAACTTCTTGCCGAGATGGCCTCATTGCGATAAACTTTCCCCGGGCAAATTACTCGAATTGGTGGTTTTTGCTTCAGCATCGTTCGAATTTGCACCGGAGAGGTGTGCGTTCGGAGTACCACATCGCCTTCGTCTTTTGACTTTCGGATAAAGAACGTGTCCTGCATATCGCGCGCGGGGTGATCAGGAGGGAAATTGAGCATTGAAAAATTATATTCATCAGTTTCAATTTCAGGACCTGTTTCGATTGAAAAGCCCATCGCCAGAAAGATGTCTTCCATTTCGTGCAAGACTTTTTGTACCGGATGTTCT
This sequence comes from Chloroherpetonaceae bacterium, assembly GCA_033763895.1. Classification (NCBI taxonomy): domain Bacteria; kingdom Pseudomonadati; phylum Chlorobiota; class Chlorobiia; order Chlorobiales; family Chloroherpetonaceae; species Chloroherpetonaceae bacterium. Next base: position 627,467 of record JANRJQ010000004.1, read on the forward strand.
GCGCCTATAAACGGTCTTCTACCCGGAAGAGTAAGGTCAACGGTCGATTCTTCCTTGGCTTTGGCTGCGGTTTCGAGTGTCGTTTTAACGTTTTCCCATTTCGATTCCGCAAGTTGCTTCACTTCATTGAGTAACTTTCCTAATAGGGGTCTTTCTTCCTTTGTCGCAGATTTCATTTCATCAAAAAGTTCTGCAACTATCCCTTTTCGCACAAGATACCTCAATCGAAAAGCTTCGCAATCCTCAATAGTGACGAGGCGAAGAGACTCTATTTCCGATTTCAAAGCCGTTGCTTTTTCAATGATGCTCATCGTTCGGTTTTGTTAATGCGTTTCAATTGTGAAGGCGTATCATTTGGCGCCAAGTCGAACCCTATAAAAACGATAGCCGTTGAACTTCCAAATAGGAAAAATCAACGGCTAAATTTTAATTCAAACCGCAGTTTAATTTAGCGCTGCCTTTACAACTGCGCTAAATGCTTCTGGGTCTTTAATTGCTAAATCTGAAAGTGATTTGCGGTTAATTTCTAACCCTTTGGTTTCCATTGCGGAAATCAACTTTGAGTAAGTAGTTCCGTTCAAGCGGGCTGCCGCATTGATACGTGTAATCCAAAGTGCGCGGAAATTGCGCTTTTTCTGACGCCTGTCACGATATTCATATTGACCGGCTTTATCAACGGCGTGTTTAACAATAGTTAATACATTTCCGCGTTTTCCCCAAAACCCTTTTGCTTTCTTTAAAATTCGTTTGCGTCGAGCACGAGAAGCGACTGCATTTTTAGCGCGTGGCATAGTTTTTTCTTATCGTTTAGTGTTCAATGAAATTCAAGTTTAGGCTTTATAGTTTACAAGCATTTCCTTAACGGTTGCTTCTTGACCCGGCCCTACAATGGTTTGATTTGAGAGTTCGCGCTTACGGCGTGTAGGTTTTTGATACAAATTGTGTCTCTTTCCGGTTTTTTTGCGCTTAATTTTACCTGTGGCAGTGACCTTAAAACGCTTCTTTGCCGAGCTGAGTGTTTTCATCTTAGGCATATCTCTTTTCCTCTGTCTTTTTTTTTGAAATCCTTGTTAATAAATTCTACCTCTAAAACTGTTTTGAAACTTCTCGATCTCCCATAATGAAATCTTGAATTATTCTGAAGCACGTTTTTCTTCGGCTTCTTTCATTTTTCGTTGGCGCTCTTCACGCTCGGCTTTGAGCATTCTTTCTTCATCAAAGCGATCTTGTTGCTCTTTGCGCTCTAAGGCCTCAATTTTCGGCTTATCGGGCACATAGAAAATGAAGAGATTTTTTCCTTCAAGTTTTGCCGGTGCTTCCGGTTTTCCAACGCTTGAAAGCCTTTCAGTCAACCTTTCAATAAGAGCGTAACCTTGTTCACTATAAACAATTTGGCGCCCGAGATACACCACTGTTGCACGCACTTTATCACCTTTGCGCAAAAATTCTTCTGCGTGATTGGCTTTGAAGTCAAAATCGTGCTTATCCGTATTTGGGTGGAACCGCACTTCTTTTAAGGCTGAAACTTTTTGCTTTTTCTTTTGCTCTTTATCTCGTTTTTCCGATTCATACGCAAATTTACCATAATCAGCAATTTTGCATACAGGTGGCGAGGCTTGCGGCTGAATTTCGATCAAATCAAGATTCAATTTTTGCGCTTCACGCAGCGCATCGATTGAACTCATGACTTGAGAAGCGCCATCAGGGAAAAGAACCCGCAATTGAGGAACGCGGATTTCGGCATTGATTCTGTGTCTACGCTCTTTCATCACTGGCTTCGAGATGCTATTATTTCGGATAAGGTTCCAACCTTTCGTTTATGTTTTATACTTGCTCTAAGGATTATTCCTTATGAGCGATTTCCTTTTTTAATTTTGCAACTGCTTCATCTAATGGCATTACCCCTTTGTCGCCCTCTTTATGTTTACGAAGTGCAACGGTGCCTGCCGCTTTTTCCTTTTCGCCTACAACAAGCATGTAAGGCACTTTCATCGTTTCGGCATCGCGAATTTTGCGATTTATTTTTTCGGATCGATCGTCAAGTTCAACCCGAATTTTATCGCTCGAAAGCTTTTCGGCTATAAGCTCGGCATAATCCATAGCCGCATCAGTTACCGGCAAAACACTGACCTGAACAGGCGCTAACCATAGCGGAAAATTACCTGCATAATTTTCAATGAGAATACCCACAAATCGCTCAAATGAGCCAAAGGGAGCTCGATGAATAATCACCGGGCGATGCTTTTGACCATCGGCGCCAACATAGGTTAAGTCGAAACGCTCGGCCATTACATAATCAACCTGAACGGTACCCAACTGCCACTTTCTTCCTATGGCGTCGCGGACGATAAAATCAATCTTCGGACCATAAAAACTTGCCTCACCAATTCCGACGAAGTAGTTCAAATTCATTTTTTGAGCGGCTTCGAAGATGTCCTTTTCAGCCTGAGCCCAAAGTTCGTCGTTGCCGCCGTACTTCTCTTTGTTTTCCGGGTTTCTGAATGAAAGTCTTGTTTGAAAATCCTTAAACCCGAGTGTTGAAAAAACCAATTGGGTGAGTTCGATAACACGACACATTTCATCCAAGAGTTGATCTTGCCGGCAGTAAATGTGCGAATCGTCTTGCGTAAATCCTCGCACCCGAGTCAATCCATTCAATTCTCCGGATTGCTCATAGCGATAAACCGTTCCAAATTCAGCAAGCCGAATGGGCAGTTCACGATACGAACGCGGCCTTACATCATAAATTTGATGATGATGCGGGCAATTCATTGGCTTGAGCAAGTATTGCTCCTTTTTCCCGGTTTCATCCTCAAACTCGAGCGGCGGAAATTGCGACTCTTTGTAATAAGGATAATGCCCTGAAGTTTTATACAGCTCAATACTACCGATATGAGGCGTGTAAACAGCTTGATACCCGCGCTTTCGCTGCTCCTCTTTCAGGAAACTCTCAAGTTCTTGTCGTATCAACGCTCCCTTTGGCAACCAAATTGGCAAACCTCCGCCAACTTTTGGAGAAAGTGTAAAGAGCTCAAGTTCTTGCCCGATTTTGCGATGATCGCGCTTTTTGGCTTCTTCAATCCTATTAAAATGCTCTTTGAGCAATTTTTCGGAGGGAAACGAAATTCCGTAAATGCGCTGCAATTTCTGCCTGCTTTCATCACCGCGCCAATACGACCCAGAAACTGCGGTAATCTTAACCGCTTTTAACTTCGAAGTTCGCGGCAAATGTGGCCCTGTACAAAGATCTGTAAAATTCCCTTGATGATAAATCGAAGCGGTTGTCAGATCTTTTTTTGTTTCAAGAATTTCAACCTTGAAAGGGTCTATTCTCTTGGTCTTGAAATATTCAATCGCCTCTTGATAAGTCAGTTCTTGACGAACGATTTCAATATCTCGCTTTGCGATTTCAAGCATTTTCGCTTCGATTGCCGGAAAATCTTCCTCGCTAAATCGATGCTCGGAGTCAATATCATAATAAAACCCATTTTCGATTGCAGGACCGGCGCCAAACTTTGTACCGGGAAACAGTTCTTCAATTGCTTGCGCCATCAAGTGACTTGAGCTGTGCCAATAAAGCTCCCGCCCTTCATCTGAATCGAAAGTTAAAATTTCGATTGCAGCGTCGGTCTCTATAGGCAGAGCAAGGTCTTTTAATACCCCATTGAGTTTGATACCCAAGGCATCTTCAAAAAGACGCTTGCCAATAGACTTTGCCACATCGAGCCCGGAAGACCCTTTTGGGTATTCGCGAACAGAGCCATCGGGCAAAGTCAGGCGAATTAAATCACTCATATTTTTCTTGCAGTCCGCAAGGCTTATAAAATCAAAAACGATTCATCGCAAAAAGGAATTTGCGACGCAAAATAATCAGCTGCTTTTTGTTAGTACTTCAATCATCCGGAGAGCTGATTCGGAAGCGAACTTCCTATTCCGTTTGGAACTGCCAACTGGCGATTCCGGTATGATTGGAAATGAAATGGAATCGGAGAACTTGCTTTTTGCCTACACCGTTCAAGGATTAAAGCAAGTTACTCCGAAAAGACACCAAATGCAGATGCAACTGGTGTATCAAAAACTTTTCAATGGCTAAGCTTTCTTAGTGAAAACTACTCCGCTTCTACGCTGACTTGTACTTCAGCAAAAACATCGTTGTAAAGCTTGACCTTCGCGGTGTGATTCCCAAGCGACTTAACATGCTCGACTTCGATATTTCGCCGATCAATCTCAAACCCTTTTACTTTCAAGGCATCAGCAAGCATTTGATTCGTAACCGTTCCGTAAAGCTTACCACCTTCTCCGGCTTTTGCTTTGACAGTTAAGGTGACGTGTGAAATCGAAGCAGCTAATTCTCGCGCTGTTTTTCGCTCACGCTCAATCTTAAATGATTTTTGCTTTTTTTCATTTTCAAGTGCAACAAGCAAGCCCTCAGTCGCGCGTGAAGCCATTCCGAGCGGAATCAAATAATTTCGAGCATATCCGTCTTTTACAGTGACAACTTCCCCCTGCTCACCAAGTTTTTCGATAGCCTTTTTAAGTATGACTTTCATTAGATATAATCTCCTGTTATAAATTCAATATAGAAATTGCTGCTTAGCGAATTTGTTCAGACACAAAAGGAATCACCGCAAGGTGGCGTGCCCACTTAATCGACTTTGTGAGCAGTCGCTGTTCACTAGCCGAGAGACCGGTTATCCGGCGAGGTATGATTTTACCTTGCTCGTTGATAAAACGCTTAAGTTTGCGCTCATCACGATAATCAAAAAATACAACTTGATTCTTTGCCGGCGCATTCTGCTTAGCCGATGCGGACATGCGCTGCTGCGCGTTTGCGGAGCGGTTCCCGGCAAATTTTCCGGCGGCTCCGGTCGGCTTTCTTTTTTCCATTGATATACGTGGTTAATTAAATTCAATTGGCATTCACCAAAAAACTAGCTTCTAAACTACGGGGTACCGGTTAATTCGGCATCGCCCGAAAGATATTTGTACTCGTAAAGGTCTTTACTGTCAACTTGTGCATCGTCGTTAAATTCTTCAACCACACTTTCTTCATCATTGCGCTTACGCTTGTTCAAAAACTGTATTCTTCTTGCTTTGATTTCTACCACTGTTCTAGTCGTTCCGTCCTGCTGTTTCCACGTTCTACTTTGGAGTTCACCATCGACTAAAACGGCACTGCTTTTATGCAAATTATCTCGGCAGCTTTCTGCAAGTTTATTCCAAGCAACAACGCCGACATAACAAACATCTTCTTGCCAATCATTATTGCTATCACGAAAGCGGCGGTTGCAAGCAATGGTAAAGTTAACAACCGGCGTGCCTGTCGTGGTTTGTCTAAAAATCGGGTCTTTCGTCAAATTACCGGCAATAACCACATTATTAATTTCCGGCATTTTTAATTCAGCCATTTATCACACTCTTCGTCTATGGTTTCAAAAACTTTCTCTTCTAATTGATAAAGAACAATAGGCCTAAATTTTGAAAGATCCTTACTCTGCGTCTTTAAGGGCTACAACTTCGGCTGGTACTTCAACTGCCTGCGGTTGAGCTGAGCCATACTTTGCAACGCGTTCTCGAATTTCAAGGAGACGTTTATCCAAAATGATGGTTAAAAATCGGATGATTTGCTCATTGAGACGATACTGTCGCTCAATTTCCGCAATGGCTTCAGGGCCGGATACGAATTCAATGTGGATATAATAACCGATTGTCGCTTTACCGATTTTATAGGCGAGTTTTTTACGCCCCAAATCGTGAACCAATTTGATTTCGCAACCTAAATTGGTCAAGGTATTCTTGACCTTTTCAACAATCGCTTTTATGGCGTCGTCTTCAAGGCTACCGTCCATTACGGCAGTTGTTTCGTATAATTTTTTTTCAGTCATATCGTCTTTTAACTATAAATAACAGAATCCAATACCGATTCGAAGCCTTTACGGTGAACTCTAAGGAATCTTTTTTTTTAATTTTTATTTAGGGTAGGATAGAAAAGAGCGAATCGGAAAATTCTGCATCAAAACCCTTCCTAAAAAAACAACCTCTTTTCATTTTCAACACTCAAACACCATCGCAATCGGCGGTCTTGTGTGGTTTCTTGGGATAAAAGATATCCTTCGAACCCCTTTTTGTTACGACCCAAAATCAAAAGAGGACTGCAAAAATAAGCGACGGCTTCATTTTTCCAAAATCCTTTCAACATTTTTATTTACTCTCTTATTTCCAAAGAACTATCTGCTGTTTAGCACCGCCATCTCAAGGGGATGTTTCGTATCTTTGCCGCTCAAATTTGAACTCAACGAAAGTGCTTTAATGATTTCGCGCAAAGCAACTAAATAATTAAGCACTGTTAATATTGAAAACATGAAAAAAAGACTTTTTACACCCGGCCCGACCCCTGTACCTGAAGAAGTGATGTTGCGAATGGCAGCTCCGATGATTCATCATCGCAACCCTGAATTTATGGAGATTTTAACTCGGGTTCATCAAGACCTTCAATACCTTTTTCAGACCAAACAGCCTGTGCTCGTTTTAACCTGTTCTGGCACAGGCGGTGTGGAGGCAACAATGACTTCCTTATTTTCACACGGTGACAAAATAATTGCAGTTAATGGTGGAAAATTTGGTGAACGTTGGGTAGATATGGTAAAGAAGTTTACGGGGAATTGTGTGGAGTTAAAGGTCAAATGGGGGACGAGCATTCAGCCCGAAGATATCATTCAGGCACTCAAAACTCACCCCGATGCAAAAGCTGTTTACTTTACGCATTCAGAAACTTCAACCGGTACAGCCACCAATGTTCAGGCAATGGCGAAAGCGATTCGAGAAAATTCAAGAGCTTTGGTATGCGTTGATGGAATCACGGCAGTGGGTGCTCACGAAATGCGATTTGATGACTGGGGCATTGATGTTTGTGTTACGGGTTCTCAAAAGGGATTGATGATGCCGCCGGGGCTTGCGCTTGTTGCACTTTCTGAACGCGCGATTCAAGCGGTTGAAACTGCAAAGCTTGCTTCTTATTACTTTTCCCTCAAAAAAGCACTTAAGTCTCATAAAGATAATGACACACCGTTTACCCCTGCCGTTTCACTCATCATTGGTCTGGATGAATCGCTTCAATTGATAAAAAAGGAAGGAATTGAAAACATCTGGGCTAGGCATGAGCGATTATCTGCCGCTTGCCGCAGAGGGTGCGAAGCGCTTGGGATGAGACTTTTCAGCAATTCGCCTTCCTTTGCCGTAACGCCCGTTTGGCTTCCGGAAGGCGTTGATTGGAAGGCGTTTAACAAGGTCTTAAAAATGGAAAACGGAATCACGGTTGCGGCAGGGCAAGATGATTTTGCCGGAAAAATTTTCCGAATTTCACATCTTGGATATTATGATGAATTGGATATGCTTACGGTCATTGGCGCACTTGAAATGACTCTCGCAAAAATCAAACATCCTTTTGAGGTTGGCAGCGGTGTTGCAGCTGTTATGAACGCTTTTATTACACCTTAACCATTTTTTTTGATTTTTTTTGTTTAGAATTTTTTGGCTGCACTTATATGGTGCAGCTTTTTTTTGCAAATACCTTCAACGCCTCTGTTAAGAATGCCAAAACGAAAGAATTATCTTTGTAATGAATCATAAACATTGCAAAACATGAATATCAGTTTACCGCACTACTCGCCATCTGAAGAGCGTTTTAATCTCATTACCCATATTATCGGTATTTTTTTTGGCGCAGGCGCATTGGTTACACTTTTAACATTTGCACTTACTAACGGCACGGCTTGGCATGTGGTGAGTTTTGCAGTTTACGGGAGTTCATTGATTTTATTGTACTTGGCCTCAACTCTTTATCACGGTGCAAAAAATGAAGGGGTGAAATCTCGCTTAAGAATACTGGATCATACATCCATTTATCTACTTATTGCCGGTACTTATACGCCCTTCACGCTGATTAATCTTCGTGAAGATTGGGGAATTCCGTTGCTGGTTGTTGTTTGGCTCCTTGCGTCCCTCGGGATTGCTTTGAAATTTTTCATGATTGGGGCAAAGAAATGGGTTAGCGCAGTGTTGTATATCGGGTTAGGATGGTTGATTTTGGTTGCAATCAATCCCATACTTGCTCATGTTCCGTTGGCGGGAATTTGGTGGCTTATCGCGGGTGGGCTTTTCTACACAGGCGGGGTAGTTTTTTATGTTTGGAAATCGCTGCCTTATCATCACGGGGTTTGGCATCTATTTGTTCTTGTTGGAAGTGTTTGTCATTTTGTGGCAGTGATGATTTCAAGTGTCCCGTTTTAATTCATCTCTAAAGCAACACGAAGCCATAGTGGGTTTAGAAGCCAGAAATAAATAACAAATGCGGAAATTTATTTTATTATTTATGACCCGCTTAGTTGATTGGCAAGAAAGTGTGTGTTGATTTTTTCCCAAAGTTTTTCCACAGAATCGGCAACGACCAGTGTATTTAAGTTTTTTGTTTTTACGAATTGCTCTTCAGCGGTGTGTTTTAAAAATTTCAGTAAGTCGTCGTAGTAATGTGAACCATTAAGAAGACCGATAGGCTTACGATGCAAGCCAAGTTGTGACCACGTCCAGATTTCAAAAAGTTCATCCATAGTTCCAAGACCACCGGGCAGAGCTATAAATGCGTCTGAAAGTTCGGCCATTAATGCCTTGCGTTCGTGCATCCCGGTGGTGATGTGAAGTTTAGTTAGTTTTTGGTGTGCCACTTCTTTTTGCAGGAGGGTTTCAGGTATAACGCCAATAACTTCCCCGCCGGCCTTGAGGGCGCTTTCTGCGACAGTGCCCATCAGCCCATTTGAGCCACCACCATAAACAACTCGAATTTTACGCTCTGCAAAAAACTTTCCGATTTCGCGTGCTTCATCGAGGTATGAGGATTTTTTTCCATTCGATGACCCGCAAAACACACATACACTTTGTACGATAACTCCCATATTCCCTTTTTACTCCTTCATCCTACAACATTCAACGAAAGAAATTCTATGCTAATTTTTTTTGTTCGGCTTCTTTCTTTTCTTCATCAATGCTTTTGAGAGTTGCCGAAAGCAAATCGTGGTAAATACATTCGGGCATTGATTCGAACATGTTATCGAGCATAATTGGTTGCTCACTGCCAACAAGCGGGTGCATAAAGGGGTAGTCGGCACAGAAATGAGGCCTTACTTGATAAATTCTACAAAACCCTTCTTTGCTTAAAAAGATACACGGTCCCTCGGGGCTTTGAAGATTTGTTCCAACGGCTTTGCCTGATGGATAATAGTCGGAATCGATGTCTTCCTCAATAAAGAGTGTTTTGCCGTGCAGGTCTGAAAGTTCCGGCGTACGGTTAACATACGCTTCAATTTCGGTAGCCTGCGCGATATCAACCCAAACTCCATTTCGGCAGCAGTTGGCCTTACAGATGTGTAAATTATCGACGCAATTTTTATGACGGCGCGATTCAGACATAGAATAGAACTTGTTTAATTTTTGAAGCGGCAAATATAATGAAACAAGAGAGGCTTGAAGCAAGGGTTTTTTTTATCTTTTTTTCAATTACTTTTTCAATTTTTTTGATTGAAACTTTGCATATTCACAAAGGGCTCTCCACAAATATTTTTTAACTAAAGACCTGAACCAATGACATTTTCATCAACGATACGAATTCTACTTTTTACTTTTTTAACTGCATTTACTTTTTCTTGTCAACCAAAGTCAACCTTCAAAAAAGTGGGTTATGTGCTTTTTTTTGAAGATGCGACGTTGCAGGATGCCAAAACCGGTTTTGAAGCCGCCCTCAAAGACGGCGGTTTTGAAGAAGGGAAAAATCTAAAGTTTTACTATAGAAATGCACAAGGTGATGGCACTACTCAAGGCCAAATCTTTGACTTTTTTTTGGGTGAGGGCGTTGATCTAATTGCAACGAATCCAACGGTGTCAACCATCGCGGCCGTCCAACGTACCCAAACAATTCCTGTTTGTATGATGGTTTCTCCTCGCCCCGATTTAGCAAAGCTTACGGATGCCAATGGGAAGGCACCAGCAAATCTTACAGGTACTTATGAAACTTTAGCCTACATTGATACCAGTGTAACATTAATCCGAACACTTTTTCCGAATGCGAAGAGAATCGGAACAATCTATAACAGCAGCGAACCCAATTCGCTTAATAGTCTTGAACGCCTTCGAAGTTTTGCTTCAAGCATTGGCTTAGAGCTTTCCGCTCGCTCGGTCAATAACTCAAATGAAACACAGCAAGCTTCCTTTGCTCTTCTTTCAGATAATATTGATGTTTTTTTTGCACTTCCCGATAACATCATTTTTTCAAGTTTCGAAACCATTTACGGTGTTATGACCGAAGCCAAAAAGCCTATTCTTTCCAGCGAAGCCGGGCTCGTTTCTCGAGGTGCTCTTGCCGCCTATGGCGCAGACATGTATTCGTGGGGATATCAAGCAGGGCAAGCCGCAGTGAAAGTGCTCCGAGGTGAACCGATACCCGCACCGGACGAAGTAAAAGTAAGAAAGCGGATATTCAGCATTAAATCGGCTGATGCTTTAGGTGTGACACTCCCCGCCGATTTTCAAGGAATGTAATATGAGGGTTTGGATTACAGGGATTTTTGTTTTGTGCATTTTTCTTCGCCTTTCTACATCAATAAATGCACAGGCAATTGAACCGAAAAGCAGCGTCGATTTAAAATCACTAACGATTTACGCCACAGGAAACACCAATGGTTATTTAGAGCCTTGCCCTTGTTCAAAGGAACTTTTGGGTGGAGTTGCGATTCGTGCGGGTATTTTTCAACCGATTCGTCGATTTCAACCTTCTCTTCACAATGATTCCCTCGGCCGATATTATCTCCTTCTTGATGCAGGAAATCGTTTATCTGCTCATCGGAAATTGGAAGCCGAGGCAAGCGCAATTGGCTCCTTGTTTCAAAAATTAAACTATGATGCACTTAATATCGGTTGGCAAGATTTGCGATTAGGCGCTCGTCACTTGAAAAAACAAAAGAAATTACCATTTGTAGCTGCGAATATTTTTGATGCGAAGGGAAAGTCTTTTCTCCCGAAATATCGCATTCTTAAGCGAGGAAAAAAGCAAATTGCAATTATTGGTATTTTATCAAAAGACGCTTTCATGCTTCTCGATTCTCTTGAACGAAAGGAATACTTCTGGATTAAAGAAGACTCTGCAATCGGATTAGTTTTACAAGAATTGAATGACAAGACAATTGATGCCGTTATTTTGCTTTCAAACAGCTACGACCCTGAAGTGGAAAAAAAACTTCTTTTTGCTTTTCCAAAGATCAATGGCATGATTACAACTTCAGAAATCTATTTGAAAGAAGAAAGCGAGGTTTTAAAAATTGGGGAGACAGAAAGAGGAAAGTTTATTGTCTCAACAGGGCATGACGGAGAATTTGTCTCTTCCGTAAAGCTTTCAACTCACCGTAGTCATCATGAAACTTCAGAAAACGAATTGATTGTAGAGGCAATGTTTCCGATTCTCCTAAAGCCTTATTTGACAAAAGATGAATCTATTCAGAAAGAGGTAAAGATGATTCAAAAAAAATTCGAAACACCTTAGAACAGCGTCTTTAATGGCTTTCGTATTCCGCGCGGTACTTTTGAAGGGCTTCAAAAATGGCGCTCGCGATTTTCTCTTGACCGTCTGCGGAAATCAAAAACTTTTCTTCTTTTGGATTCGTGATATATCCGGTTTCAATGAGAATACTGGGCATTGAGGGCGTCCATAAAACCATAAATCCGGCTTGCTTTACTCCGCGATTATTTTGTGCAGTACGTGCCGTAATCATTCGATTGACATAGTCAGCAAGGGTTTGTGATTGTTTTTGGAATCCGCTTTGTGCCATTGCAATCATGATGACATTTTCGTCAGTAAACTCTTTATAGCGGGTTGCATAATCGACCTCTTCGCGAATGACGCTGTTTTCGCGCTGCGCGACCGCAAGAGCGGCGTCGGTTTTATGCAGGCCTAAGAGATAAACTTCAACGCCTTCGGCATTTCGATTAATACTGGCATTGCAATGAACACTCACAAAAAGCTTTGCTTTGGCATTGTTGGCAATTTTCCCGCGTTCATCAAGCTCGATGAACTTATCTTCCTCACGGGTGTATATCACTTTGACTTCGGGCCACTCCCGAGCTAAAATTTTCCCGACTTTCAAGATGACACTAAGCGCAACATCCTTCTCATAATTTCCGCCTTTGCCAATTGCGCCAGCATCTTTTCCACCGTGACCGGCATCGAGCGCAATGACATCAAGTTTCCATTTTTCACGGCTTTGCTCTAAAGATTCTTGAATTGCCTGCTCTTTTTCGGTTTGATGGATTTGACCAACATTGGCTTCTCGAAGGGCAAGAAGAATAAAATTGTTGGTGCGGGGCTCGCGTTGAAATTGAATCGATGTTGCTTTGTACTTTTTGTAATCGAATTCAAGTGTTAGTTGAACGGCGCCACTTTTCAATTTCATCGGTTTGATTTTTTTCAAGTATCCGCCTTCAAATGATTTCGTGAGGGAATCTAAATTTCCGGTGGCTTTAATGAATGTTACATATCCGATACCGTTTTTATCGGGTTGAATAAATTCATATTGCAAATTTTTTTCAGCTAAAATTCGGATAATGACACCATTGGTTCTTTCATCAACATGAATGCTTCGTAATGCAAATTCGGGCTCGGGTATGCGTGAAGTACTATCATTTTTTACAATTACCGGTGCAGCCGCTTCAACAAAAGGGGGAAATGATAGCGTGAGTTTCATTGTAGCTTCATTCAAAAACGCTCTAACACCCGATGGCGCTAACCATTGTTCTAAGACGGGTACAATCATTTCAAGCGGGAGAAAAAGTCTTCCGTCCTGTTTTAATGGTGTGTAAAGAAATTGTATTGCTGAGGTTCCGCTATCGGAAATGATTACCGCGAAGTGATTTCCAACCATTAAACGGATTTGGGTTTGTACTTTTCCGGCAAGGGGCGGCGCGATGCCATAAATGGTATCGGCTAACGGCAATGCGCGCATCTTGAGTGCCCCAAAAAGCTCTTCGATGGACACTGCTTTTTCTGCTTCGGGTAGAGATGCAATCAAAACGCGGTCACTGAATCTCTTTGAAGTCCCTATTTTTCCTTCAATCGTTAAAACAGGCTGTGCCTTAAGCATTGCTACTGAAAATAGAAGAAGTAAACAAAGCGTGATGGAGATTTTACTGAGAACTGAATTAAAATTAGAATTTTTCATTTTGAGGAAAAATTGAAATAAGAGATTCGCGATTTGGAAACTAACTTTGGTCTTGAAAAAGTGAAACCCGTCATTTGCTTTTACCTAAACGCTTTTAATTAATACGGCAAAAATACACATGAAGTTTAAACCCACTCGAAGAGCGATCCAAATTCTCTTGTTTTTTGTCCTTACCCATTTATGCTTCAGCGGAGCTACACTGGCTCAAAGTGCATCAAAACTTTTTCATTCGGTTAAGCGAGCCAAATTAACAACAGTCACTTCTTTAAGGAAATCTTTGGAAGATACCTTGTCTCGAAAGCTTGACAGCATAATAACGACTATCTCAGTCGATTTTTTTGGTACAGCAAAATTTATTTCTCAAAAAGGGAGAACCGGTGTTGGTGGAAAAAATAAGCTCTCAAAGCCTTATGAAGTTGAGACATTGTTGGAGCGCGGCTTCCTTTTTGGAGAATCAGGAAAACCGGAATCGAGTTATGAAGTTGCGATTGGGAAAAATGTCGCTTTTGGGCGGTTTCAACTTTATTATGATCTCGCCTTCACAGCCCCGTATAAGTATTTTAGTTGGCGACAACTTGACTCACTTTCGGAAATCACGTTTACCTATTATTCCTCGCGACTCAAAGGCGCATCTCCTCTAATTCATAAAATCCATATTTATGAAAACGGTTCAGGGCTATATGAAATATGGAACGAAAGTGAAAAACCTGAGATTTTCCTTTGGATTGAATCGGGTAAAATCATCAAAAATCCCTAGCCACATTCACTTTTTTGAATTTCAAAGGGATGGAGAAGTTTCGTCACATACTGTGAGAAAACCGGAGAGACTTATCCGGGATTTGTTTTTTTTCGTGTAAAGGGTTTTCTTTACCGCCTTTCTATTACGAGAGGGACAAGAAAATATTGTTTTTCGCGCCGGCAAATCACCCTTCATTTGCTGTTATTTCAAGGTAAGCGCACACCATAAACAAACGCGTTCAAAAAGCACATTCAATTTATATGCCTACAAAAAAGACATCGAAATCGCCAGCTGCTTCAAAATCGAAGAAAAAAATGGACGATGCAGCTGACATCGATTCAACTACAGAATCACGCGCCCTTGGCAAAAGCCTTGTGATTGTTGAATCCCCTTCAAAAGCTAAAACCATCAATAAATATCTCGGCAAAGAGTTTACTGTTTTTGCATCTGTTGGGCACATTCGCGAATTGCCAAAAAAGGAAATCGGACTCGATTTCGACCATCATTATGAGCCTCGCTACGACATCATTGTTGGTAAAGAAAAGGTTGTTCGAGAGATGAAGAAGCTCGCCAAAGACGCTTCTGAAATCTTTCTAGCCACCGACCCTGACCGCGAGGGAGAAGCCATTTCTTGGCATATTTCTTCCGTGATTACAGATGATGCCAAAGTGGCCAAAAAATCGATTCGACGCGTGCTCTTTAATGAAATCACAGCTAAAGCGGTACGTGAAGCGGTCAGCAAGCCACGTGACCTTGATTTTAATTTGGTTCGGTCTCAGCAGGCCCGTCAAGCCCTTGATAAAATTGTGGGCTATAAGGTTTCGCCATTTCTGTGGAACACCGTTTTGCGCGGCATTTCTGCGGGGCGGGTACAGTCTGTTGCGCTTCGCCTTGTCTGCGAGCGAGAAGCGGAAATCACGGCGTTCAAACCCCGCGAATACTGGTCGATTTTTGCGGATTTTCAAACCCCAAAGGGTGAAGTTTTTTCCGCCAAACTCACCAAGATACAAGGGAAAGATGTTGAGCTGGGAAATGAAGCCGATGCGCGAAAAGTTGCTGAAGATATTCGAAAACGGCTTTTTGGCGTCTCGGAAATTCGAAGAAAGAAAACGCGTCGCAACCCGCCTTCACCGTTCACGACTTCTCTTTTGCAGCAAGCGGCTTCAAATCAATTGGGCTTTGGTTCCAAAAAAACGATGATCCTTGCGCAGCAGCTTTATGAAGGAATTGAAATCGGTTCCGAAGGTGCAGTCGGGCTTATTACTTATATGAGAACTGATTCGAAGCGTGTTGGAAAAGAGGCTCAAGACGAAGCACGTGATTTTGTCCGCTCTCAAATGGGCAATGAATTCATTCCGGAAAATCCGATTGCGTATAAATCGAACGATGCTGCGCAGGATGCCCACGAAGCGATTCGCCCAACGGCAGTTGACCGTACACCGCGAGCAATGCAAAGTTATCTGAGCAAAGATCAACACCGGCTTTATGAACTTATTTGGAAGCGCTTTGTAGCGTCTCAGATGTCGGCCGCAGAAATCGAGCAAACCAGTGTTGATATTGAAGATGTGGAACGCGAGTTTCTTTTCCGCGCCTCGGGAAATGTGGTGCTCTTTGAAGGATTTTTGAAAGTTTATGGCGATAGCAAAGAACTTGACTATGAAGACCGTAAAACCACTAAAAACGAAGACGACGAAGATGAAAAGCCCGCAAATCTTCCACGTGTTCTCAATGAAAAGGATACACTGAAACTCAGTGAACTCAAGGAGAATCAGCATTTTACCAAGCCGCCTTCGCGATATAGTGAAGCGAGTTTGGTGAAGGAACTTGATAACTTTGGTATCGGCCGTCCATCAACTTACGCATCAATTCTTTCGACACTCGCCGACCGAGGGTATGTCATCAATCAAAACCGCCGATTAACCCCAACTGAATTGGGGAAAGATGTCAATACCACACTAATTGCCAATTTTCCGGAGCTGTTCAATACTGACTTTACGGCGCAGATGGAAACGAAGCTTGATAAAGTAGCTGAAGGAAAAGACGACTATGAAAAGCTTTTGGATAATTTTTATCTGCCCTTTTCAAAAGCATTGGAACTGAGGGAAAAGTCGCCCATTCTGCCGCAAAACGACAATGCCGAAACCTGCGATAAATGCAATAAAGGTAAAATGGTGATCAAGTGGACGAAGTCAGGAAAGTTTCTTTCCTGCTCTCGTTACCCCAAGTGTGATAACGCTAAATCCATTGCCACGATTAAACAAGCCCCGCAAGAATCCGGCATCAAGTGCCCCAAATGCGAAACCGGCAGAATGGTGGTTCGCATTGGGAAATTCGGAAAGTTTTTGGCTTGTACCAATTACCCGAATTGCGATGGGCTTTTAAATTTGGATAAAGGCGGCAGAGTAACACCGCCGAAAACCCCACCGCTGACAACTGTAGAATCTTGCCCAAAATGTTCATCGCCAATGTACTTGCGCGAAAGCAAGCGAGGTCTTTGGTTTAGTTGTACAAGATTCCCAAAATGTCGCGGAATAAAATCGTGGAAAGATATTGATGAAGAAAAGCAGGCAGCATATGAAGCTGAATATCGTGCACATGAAAAAGGCCATCCAAAGCCTGAATTAACACTCATTGACGGCACACCGCTCGATTTATCGATGAAATTGGAAGAGATTATTGAATCGCAAGGGCTTGAAGCACCGCAGGAAACGGGGGGACAGTGAGTGAAGTTTTTTTGATTTTATTCACCATCACGATCGCAAGCCTCTTTTTAGGGGGTTTGCCTGCATTTTGGATGAAATCTCCGATTAGCTCTTGGGCTTTTATCAAGCACCGTGGGCTGCTTGCACTTATTAGTTTTTTGATTCTTATTGGCGCAAGCCTTGTTTCAATTAACTATCTTAAGTTGAAAAAGAGCAGCGACATGCGCTCTTGGGCCGTAAGCAAGGCTTTAATATTAACTTCGGAAATGAAGGGCAAAAAGGCGTTTATTCCCTTTGTGACTTATGAATACAATTTTTTAGGAAAACGCTTCACCGGTGAAACGGAACTTTATGCGCCCCAATTTGGCAGCAAAGAAACCCGTAAAAAAACCTCAAACGAACTTCTGAAAGAGTATTCTGCTGGCAATACTGTGGAAGTTTTTATCAATCCAAGTAACCCCAAAGAATCGGCGTTGCAGCTTTCAGCTTCGTGGCAATTTGTGATTCAATTGGGAGTGGGTTTTCTGCTTTTTTCGCTATTTCTCCCTTTCTTCTTCTTTCGGCTTTCAGCAACGATTCAGGACGCATATCTCAAAGAGAAGGCAAAACAGTTAAACTTGAACTAAGGAAAAGGAGCCACTCTTTAACGCTTCAAGAAAATCGGATTATTTGCAACGCCCATTTTTTGCAAGGCATATTGCACCGAAACCCATAAACAACCAAAGCCATATTTCAAGCTTCGGGTAAAATTGATTGATGAAGCTTCATCAAAGTACTTGGTTGGGCAGGTGATTTCGGCGACTTCAAAGCCCGCGTAAAAAATTTGTGCAATCATTTGATTATCAAAAATGAAATCGTCCGAGTTTTTATGATAATCGATGCGGGTAAGCACTTCCTTTGAAAAAGCACGATAGCCGGTGTGATACTCCGAAAGCTTTTGCCCCATCAGAATGTTTTGCGCAAGGGTAAGAAATCGATTTGAAATGTACTTGTAGATTGGCATTCCACCTTTGAGCGCGCCCCCGCCTAAAATACGTGAGCCCAAAACGACGGGATAAACCTCATTGGCAATGATGCCAATCATTGGCGAAAGTAGTTTTGGCGTGTATTGATAGTCGGGGTGTAACATCACAACGATATCTGCGCCGAGTTCAAGCGCTTTATCGTAACAGGTTTTTTGATTACCGCCGTAACCGCGATTTTTTTGATGAGGAATAATGTGGCGAATTCCCAAACGCTTTGCCACTGCAAGCGTGTCATCACGGCTGGCATCATCAACAAGCACCACTTCATCGACTTCCCCCAACGGGATTTCGCGGTAGGTTCTTTCAAGCGTTCTTGCTGCGTTGTAAGCCGGCAGCACCACCACCACTTTTTTGCCGTGTACCATATCAGTTCAGCGAGGGGTTTGATTTGTTTTCGCCCAATGCTTCCTGATTCGATTTTAATTCTGCAAAGACTTCACCCAAGTGCTTGACAATTCGCTCGGCTGCACGGCCATCCCAATACTGTGGAATCAACCCTTTTTTTATGGTTCCGTTCAACACTTTTAAGGCCTCCTCGCGAACATCATCGGCATTGGTACCAACCAGAATATTTGTTCCAACTTCAACCGTTATTGGCCGCTCTGTGTTTTCGCGCATTGTTAGGCAAGGCACGCCAAGCACAGTGGTTTCTTCTTGAATTCCCCCTGAATCGGTGAGCACCATTTTTGATTCTTTCATAAGTTTTAAGAATTCAATGTAGCCTTGTGGGTCAATGAGCTTCAGCCCGCGAATCTTTTCTACGCGTGGAAGCAATCCAAAATTTTCAAGCATTTTTCGGGTTCTGGGATGAATTGGGAAAACGATATCGGTCTTTTCTGAAATTGCTTCAAAGAGACCTAATATTTTTTCAAGGCTTTCTTTTTCATCAACATTGCTTGGGCGGTGCAAGGTTACCAATGAATAGGATTTTGGGGTTAGCCCAAGCTTTTCGAGCACATCGCTTGTGCGGGCTTTTTCAATGTGCGAAACGAGAGAATCGATCATCACATTACCGACGAGCACACATTTTTCATCCGCTATGCCTTCCATAATCAAATGATGAATTCCCGAGGGTTCGCTGACATAGAGCAAATCGGAAATCGAATCGGTAACAATGCGATTAATTTCTTCGGGCATTGTGCGGTCGCCACTGCGAAGCCCCGCCTCGACATGCGCTACCGGAATACAGAGCTTTGCCGCCACAAGCGTACAGGCTAAAGTTGAATTCACATCACCTACAACAATGACCAAATCGGGGGCATGCTCCAAACAGACTTTTTCAAATTCAATCATGACCTTCGCCGTTTGAACCGCGTGAGATCCGGAGCCGATACCGAGATAAATATCCGGCTCGGGCAATGCCAATTCTTCAAAAAAAACTTTTGACATTTTTTCGTCGTAATGTTGGCCGGTGTGAAGGATAAGTGTTTTATACAAACCGGTTTTTAGCAATTCGCGGTGGAGTGGTGCAATTTTCATAAAGTTGGGGCGGGCACCGGCAACAAGGATAATCTTTTTCAACTGAGTCGTTTTTTAATTCATATGTGACCGGCGTAATGCCGTCGTTTTAAGAGCGCAAAAATAGTGCTATGTTAAGCGTGAAAAAAATCATTCATCACAGAGATTCATTGCCGCAGGTTCATTTTTTTTCATTCGAATGCCAACAGTATCAAGCCCTTGCTTTAACGCAACAAGCAAGTCAAACATCATTTTTCAATTTGAACAACTCTTTTCGTTCTTTCTTTTGCTTGATTCTTTTTTCCTCTTTCATAGACTTTGGTTTTTCACAAACGGCCGATTCTGCTGCTGCACGCCGTGTTGTATTGGAACACGCCGATGAAATTCGAGGAGGAACACTCACTGAATTGAATGACTCGCTTCTTACCTCCGAGCCGGTTCGGATTCTCATTGGCAATGTTCGGCTGCGCGATTCAACTACCTCCGTTCGTTGCGATACCGCCGTTGAATATCTTCAATCACGAAAAGTGCGGCTTGCCTCGAAAAAGAATGGCCTTGCTACCATTGTTCGTGATACCGTTACCATTCAAGGGGTTCAAGGATTTTACTTCCCTTCCGATAGCCGTGCTGAAATGAAAGGCTCCGTTTCGCTGCGCGATAACACCGTGACCTTGCGAAGCGCTTTAGGAACCTATTTCACCGAGGAGCAGCGCGCTGTTTTTTCTGAAAATGTTTCGCTGCGCGATAGCACCAATACTGTGTTTACTGATAGTTTAATTTTTTTTCGAAGAGAAAACCGAACGATTGTCATTGGAAATACCCGCATTCTTAACACTGCCGACAATGTGGAAATACGCGGTGGCTTTGCTGAGCATTTCTTAAAACAAAACCGAAGCCGCATCACCCTTTCACCTATGCTGCTCAAGTTTGATTCGTCAAAAAGTGAAGCGAATCTCTCAATTGATACACTTCTCATTGTCGCTAAAGAAATGAAGAGTTTTCGTGGTTTTGAGGATACGCTCAAAAGAATTGAAATGCTTGACAGCGTTAAAATTCAACGCGGGTTACTTTCTGCTTTGGCGCAAAAGGCGGTTTACCTTTTTGATTCTTTACGGATTTCGCTCTACGAGTCACCCATTTTGTGGTTCGATGCGTCTCAACTCACCGGCGATTCTATTTTTGTGCAATTAGAGGAAGTTTCCGATTCCCTTGAATCCGCAAAAGGGAAAATTCAAGAAGAGGTCACAACCGAGCGAAAAGTCAATAAAAGTCCATCCAGAAAAAAAACACGCTTAAAGTCAATTGCCGTTTATGGCAGCGCGTTTTTGGTTTCGCGTGACACAATGAACACCGAGGGGAATAAGTTTAATCAGGTTTCTGGGCGAAATATTTTTCTTTCGTTT
The DNA here is from genome assembly GCA_033763895.1 of Chloroherpetonaceae bacterium. Lineage (NCBI taxonomy): Bacteria > Pseudomonadati > Chlorobiota > Chlorobiia > Chlorobiales > Chloroherpetonaceae > Chloroherpetonaceae bacterium. The sequence continues at coordinate 648,050 of JANRJQ010000004.1, forward strand.
AATAATGACTCGCGGCTTTCCCGTGCCGATGTTTACCGAGAGGCGCAGAGCCTTTATTTCACTTATGACGATAGCACTGCCAAAGGTGCGAATTTGACGAGCGGCGATGAAATCAATCTGTTTTTTGAAGACGGGAGTGCGACAAAGATTGTTGTTAAAGGTGATGTCGAAGGTGCTCAATATCCCGAGCGGTTACTTGCTCGATTAAACAACCTTGAGGGCTTTGAATGGCGAGAGAATGAACGCCCAAGGCTTACCTTGCCTCCCGTTACCGAGAATCCGGTTAGTCCAAAATCGAAATCGAATAAGAGAACAAAACCCGCTGTGAAAAAGAAATCGTCTCAAGTTCAAGGGCCTTCAGCAAAACCTGAGACTATAAATCCAAATATTAAACCAACTCCAAAACCAGTACCGAAATCGAACCGAGAGCGCTTTGAAAAGGGTATTCAATAAGAATATAGAAGAAAATAAGACTTAGAACAGTGTTTCACGCGATTTCTTCTCATTGAAAAGGGAAATTGATTTTAAGACAATAAATTCCGTCATTTAGTTGACAGTAAATCAATAATTTGATTCAACGATTCATAAGATGGCTGATTCATTTTATCAAATAACTAATTTTTTTTGAATTCATCATCTGTGCCTAAAAAGAATAAAAATAAAAGAGAGAAGAAAAGTAGCGTAAATCGACCTAAAAAGTTGGGGAAGCTTGCGAAACTCAAGCTAAAGAATGACAAGACGCCTGACCCACGTCAAGTTCATATTAAACCCAATGAGCCAAAAGACACTGTACCCAAAGAGGCACAGTCAAAAGCAGCTAAACGCAAACCCTCTCAGGATAAAGGGATTTCTTCAAATTTAGATCATATCTCGCGGATTGATAGCGGCGCGACCCACGCGTGGTTTGTTAGGATGCGGCGTAACGGGAAAGTGTTTTCAAAAACATTTAGTGATCGAAAGCTCGGGGGTAAAGATGCTTCTCTGCAAAAGGCGATTCAATTCAGAGATGAAATGCTTGGGCAATTGGATCATATTGCCGGGATTCAAATTCCGCGTTTCCGATTTTTAAAGGAAAACAAGAGAAACAAATCGGGTTATACCGGGGTCTTAAAACTTTCACGAACACAGTATGGCATTCTTCGGGAAGACTATGTAGCGCAGTGGCATGAAGAGCGTTACAAGCTTCGCCGAAAATATTTTTCAATAGCCAAATTTGGTGAAGAGGAAGCTTTTCGATTAGCCAAGGAATACCGAGAGAAGATGATGAAAAAGCTCGCTAAACGCACCAAGAAGGAAATGAAGAAATTGAAAAAAACGCTTAAACATAAATCGGAACCCTAAAGTGAAAAAAGCGGCAGAATTTCTGCCGCTTCTAAATTCAGAAAAAATTTTATCGGTTAGGGTTCGCGTCTTGTCTTCATAATGGATTCACCCCATTTTTCAAGGAACTTCGGGTTTTGATAATCATTGACTGCACTCAAGGGAATATCAACGGAACTTTTATCGCGAAATCGTGCTCGAAATCCACCGACATCTTCAATCGATTCTACCACACGATCATAAAATACTTCTCCCTTGCCCTTATTTCGATCAGGGTCTAAATGAAAGGCCATCTCATAAGATCCAAGCGAATACTTGGTTTTCAGCAAACTGACGATATGGACAATCTTATCCTCCATTCCAATGTGCTTTTCGCCTTTAGCCGGCGCGGCTGCTGCTTTTGCTGACATAAATATGAAAGGTTAGGTTGAATAATTTGGTGTTAGCGTTCCTATTCGAACAGATAAATTTCGGGCTAAAATACACATCCTTGCCGCGTTGAACAAACACTATCTCATTCATCGGAAAAAATTTATGATCCGCTTTGAATTTGAGCACGTGAGATCGCCTTTGACACATTGACAAAAAATAGCAAACAAAGTCCAAAAGCAAATAGCACGATTAACGATAAAATTCCATATCTCAGCCCACCTAATACTTGATTGACAAACCCAAAAAGAAATGTGCCAATCCAAGAGGTTCCGCGTTCGCTGACTTCATAAAACGAAAAAAATGCCGCTTCCTTTCCTTTTGGAATCATCCGCGAAAACAAACTTCGGCTTAAAGCTTGCGAGCCCCCCATTACCAAAGCGACAACCGCCGCCATTATCCAAAACTGCAACGGCGTCGAAAGCAATAGCCACGCATAGACCACAATTCCACACCAAATGACAAGGGTTATCACAATCGCTTCCTTGGTTCCAAATCGCTCGGCTACTTTCCCAAAAAAGATAGCCCCTAAAAATGCAACGAATTGTACCATCAGAATGACAGAAATTAACGTGCCTGCTTCCATCTTCAGTTCTTCTGAACCAAAGACAGTGGCGACGACAATTACCGTTTGCACGCCATCGTTATAAAGTAAATAGGCGATAAGAAATTTAAGCGTTTCAGGGAGCGACTGAATTTCGCGGAAGGTTTGGAAAATCTGCTTTAGTCCAAGTGAAAAGTAATTTTCATTCGCCGGCAAAGCTTTCTCGGCCTTTCGCCTTCGAAGCCTGTCAAAGGAAAATTGACCGAAGATGAGCCACCAAAGCCCTGCGGAAGCAAGGCAAAGCCTCACGGCATCGCCCGTTTCGAGCAAAAGGCTCTCACGAAATTGAAAGACGATTAAATTGATTAGAAGCAAAATTCCTCCTCCAATGTATCCCAAGCCCCAACCGTAAGCCGAAACGCGGTCTCGCTCCTTTTCACTAGCGATTTCGGAGAGATAGGCATTGTAAAGAACCATACAGGCTCCAAAGGCAAGATTGGCAATCGTAAAAAGTCCCGCGCCCAACCAATGCCGCCCATCAGTTACCATAAATAGCATAAACGTTGAAACAGCGCCAATTAAGGTGAGAAACTGCATAAAGCGCTTACGGCGGTTGGAGTAATCGGAAATCGCGCCGAGAAACGGAAGAAAAAATATTTGAAGAAACACCGAGAAGGACGCCACATACGCATAAAATGAATCGTAACGAATCGGCAGCGGGCCGAGATAAACATTTCCTGCGGAATCGGCAGCGGCTTTCACAAGGCTGGTGAGATAAGGGCCGAAAAAGACCGTAACCACGGTGGCACTGAAGGCACTGATGGCCCAATCGTACATCGCCCACCCGAAGATTTCGCGGGGGTCGTCGTACGGGCTCTTTTCGATGGCTTCTTTTTCGAGATCTGTCACGAATAAATTTGGTATGTAATTGTACTTTTTTTTATAGGGTTTAGAATACTCGCTTAGGAAATGGGCGAAATTGTAACTAAAGATTTATTTCCAAACATTTTGTAAATAAGAAAGTCACTATCAACCGTAAGAATTGGTGTTTTTGGGTTTAATTCGGCTAATCTTACTAAACAAGCATCTGCAACAGACATTAGTACATCTGAGTACTTTTCAACTAATCCCTTTACATTATTTATTTCGTTGGCAAGGCTAAAATCAACTTTCACCAAACCCCTCTCTAATATTTGAAAAATAATATTTACACCATTAGGATATTTTTTTAGCAAATAAACTGATTCAGAGATTACAGATTCGCAAGTAATGAGAGGTGGTGAGATACTTTCGAATACCTTTTTAGACCATAAATGGAACTGATCTTTTTTATTGATAAATGCAACCAAAGGACCCGTATCCACAATGACGCTCATTTTCCGTAGTTTGCAAGGTGTTTTTTATTTGATGACAAATCTTCATCAGCCTCAATTACACCACAAAGATCTTTTGATAATTCAAAGAATGATTGTTGGCTTCCTTTTGTTTTCCCCAACGTCTTTACTTTGGGTTTCACTTTCTTTGGAGTAATCTCACCCACTTTTTTCACTTTTTTCTTCTCAGTTAACATCTTTTCTTCTCCATTAAATCATTATTGAAAGGAAAAGTATGGGAGGATTTCTCCTCCCCAATTTTTAGTCAATCAAATATTTATCGCTTCGCCATACGCATCAGCGGCGGCCTCTTTAACCCCTTCCGAAAATGTGGGATGTGCGTGAATGGTTTTATGAATCCAATGCGCGTCGGCTTCCAACTTCTTGGCGATTCCAAGTTCAGCAATCATTTCCGTCGCTTCATGACCGATGATATGCGCGCCGAGCATTTCGCCATACTTGGCATCAAAAATAAGTTTTACCATTCCTGCGGTTTCGCCGGCAGCGGTCGCCTTTCCCGATGCTTTAAAGGGGAATCGGCCCACTTTTACTTCATAACCCTTGTCTTTGGCTTGCTTTTCTGTTAAACCGATGTGCGCCACCGAAGGCTGGCAATAGGTACAAGCCGGAACTTCAAGCGGGTCAATCGGCGAGGGATTTAACCCGGCAATGGCTTCAATGCAATTGATGCCTTCAACTGAGGCTTTATGCGCCAAAAGCATGCCGCCGGCAACATCGCCAATGGCATAAACGCCTTCAACACTTGTTTTCCCAAACCCTGTGGTGACAATAAATCCACGATCGGTTTTCACGCCCACTTTTTCAAGGCCAAGATTTTCAATGTTTCCCGTAAGACCAATAGCGACAAGGGTATAGTCCGAAATGAGCTCTTGCTTATTGCCATTGGAATCGGTGACAACCGTTTTCACCTTATCGCCTTCGGCCGTTGCTGAATCCACCTTCGCGCCGGTATAAATGGTCATCCCTTGTTTTTTGAATTCGCGCTGCAAAATGGTGGCAATCTCTTCATCTTCATTCGGAAGAAGTTGCGGCAGGGCTTCTACGATGGTCACCTTTGTTCCCACAGCGTTATAGAAATAAGCGAATTCAACGCCAATTGCGCCGGCACCGATAATCGTGAGCGATTCCGGCTTTTCCGGCAGAATCATTGCTTCATAACTCGTGATGATTCGTTTGCGGTCAACGGGTACGGAAGGAATGGAGCGGGCTTTGGTTCCGGTCGCTAAAATGATATGCTGCGCCGTTACGGTTTCTTTTGATTCTCCGGCAACTTCCACCTCGTGCGCCGATTTCAAAGTCCCGTAGCCCTTCTTCACCGTAATCTTATTCTTCTTCATCAAAAACTCCACGCCCTTCGCCATTTGCGACGCCACGCCGCGACTTCGCTCAATCACCTTCTTAAAGTCGATTTCATACTTATCAATCTTGACCCCAAATTCTGCGGCGTGCTTGAGTCCATTGATCATCTCTGCATTTTTTAGAAGAGACTTGGTGGGAATGCATCCCCAATTCAAACAAACGCCGCCAAGCGTGGTTTCTTTTTCGACAACACAAACTTTGTAGCCCAATTGGGACGCGCGAATCGCGGTTTCATAGCCGCCCGGTCCGGAGCCAACAATGAGAAAATCAAATTGATAGGAATGGGTAAATTTCTTTGGTTCCTTATGAGACATAATTTCAGTGATTAGCGTTTGAAAACAAATGAATACGCAAAGTGCCGCAAATATACACCTCTTGCGCGATATTGGTTTTAATTTTCAGTCATTTCGAACTGAGCAACGCGGTTTGAAGAAGGTTGGGAAATCTCAAGTGTGTAATACCTTTCATGTCTTTCTCGCAAGTCACGAAGTGACGCGTCGAGAATTTGTGTGAGCATCATTTTATTTCGCGTGCAGGATTCCGGACGCGCTTAGCTTGCGGGAATGACATTGTGAAGGGGATCATTAAGTAAGCCTGAGCAGATTAAGGAAATCAATGCTTCAAGAACTTTTGTGCTTATCTAAATAAGTAAACACTGCCGGAATTGTGACCAGCGTAAACACGGTAGCTGATATCAGACCACCGATTAAAGGCGTTGAAATCGATGCGCCGAGTTCCGAGCCGCTTCCGCCGCTAAAAAGCAAAGGCACAATTCCGATGACTGTTGTTACCGTCGTCATCACAATTGATCGAAGTCGCTTGGAAACGCCCAGAAAGATGGCTTCACTTTGTGAATAACCGTTTCGACGCAATTCCACAATGAAATCGGTGGCAATTACCGCATCATTATCAACCGCCCCAATCATAATCACAAGCCCAATCAGTGAAAGAGAGTTGTAACTTTCTCCAAGAATCATCATCAAAATAATTGCGCCAACCACTGCCAACGGACTTGTGAGCATAATAACTAAAGGATAAAGCAACGATTCAAATTCAGCCGCTAAAATCATATACACCAAAAGAAGCGAAAGCAGGAGAATGATAAAAAGACTCTTAAACGACGACTTCACTTCTTCATTTTCTCCCCCGATTTCCACTCTGAGTCCGGTCGGTAAAATCCCAGCCCTTTTAATCCGCTCTTCAATCACTGCGCTTACTTCCGTAGCCGATGCCCCTTCCGCTGCATTGGCCTTGAGTACGAGTTGATTTTTCCCGTTCTCCCGAAACCGCTCACCATAATAGGTAATCGGCTGAAGGGTGAGAAGATTACGCAGTTCAATATCGCCAAAAGGGGTTTTCATTCGCTTTGACAGTAACTCTTCGGCAGATTTCGGAGAGTCATTTTCCAAGTAAAGTGTTAAGGCAATTTTTTCAGTCGCCTCTTGCAGAACGGTTGCATTTAGGCCACCTGTCGCCGATTCCAGAAAACGCTCCACATCACTTGCACGCAAGCCGTAGCGAGCAATCGATTCACGATTCAGCGACACCCAAAGCTCTCGTTGAACCTTTTCCTTTCCTGTTCGAATGTCTTTTACTTCCGGAATTTCTCTCACCAATTTTTCTACTGCGGGGGCACAGCGCTGAAGCTCATCAACTTGGTTTCCGATAATCTTTATTTTGAAATCATCCTTTTCGGGACGGAATATTCTTTCGAGCGTGGTTTGCTTTCGATGCAACGAAAATTCGAACGCCGTATTACTTGACAGCGATTCCAATTTTTTCCGCAACCCTTCTATTACATTCTTTTCTTCCAATTTCTCCTCTTCTACTTTGTCATTCATCGTTTCTTGAAGTGAAATAGTTAGAAAAGCTGAATGGGTAGTTCTTGATTCATCCAACGAAAAAATCGATTCCGTTTCAGATACTTGCCCGATTTCCGCACTAACCGCTTTCACGCCCGCTTCTTTGCGGAGTGCCCGCGAAGTTTCTTTGACCGAAGCAGTGATGGATTCGAATGAAAACCCCGCAGGGTACATTAAGGTGAGGGTGAGCTCTTTATGCGCTAACTTCGGTACGATTTGAACCGGAATAAATGTGCCTAAATACACCGTCAGCCCCAACACTGCCAACGACCCTAAAATCACTTTACCCCGATGAAACAAAATTTTCTTCAAAAGTTTTTCATACGCTTCAATCAACCGTAATTGAATCTTCATTCGCTTGGTTGCAATCTTTTCGGATATGGCTTGCAAGCGTGGCGAGAAATTTAATAGGTTGATTTCTCCAAAACCCAAACTAAGGAGTGCCGGCACCAATGAAATGGCAATGATGAGCGAAGAAAGCAACGAAAAGGTCATTGCCAAACCCATATCCCGAAAAATCTCCCGCGCGATTCCGTCGGTAAAAATCACCGGCAAAAAAATTGCCACATTGGTAAAGGTAGAAGCTGCCGCCGCCAGATTGATTTCTTTCACACCTTCAATAATCGCCCGCCGCCGCTCCATTCCTTCATCGCACAGCCGCGAGACATTTTCAACCACAATAATGGCATTATCACCCAGCATCCCGATACCGACGGCAATTCCCGTAAGTGAGATGATGTTTAAATCGACACCGAACGCGTAGAGAAAAATAAATGTGAGAATAATTGAAAGCGGGGTTGCAATTGCAATGACTGCGGAGTAGCGAAGTTCATTCAAAAAAAAGAAGAGCACAAAAAAGGCCAGAAATGCACCGGTGTAAATGGCGCCAATGATATCATCTATGGCACGCTTAATGTAACTAGATTGATCTGAAATGACCTCAATCTCATAGGCGGGCAACTCGCCTTTTAACACCCTTAAAACTTCCCGCACCTTTTCGGCAGTGGCTACAGTATTGGCATCCGATTCTTTTCGGATTAAGATTTGAATCGTTTCTTCTTCATTCCAAAGCGAAAGCCCTTTTGGGGCGGCAAAGTCGTCGGTCACCGTTCCGATATCACTGAGGAGAATCGCTCGGGCATCTTTCGTACGGCCTACTACCGCGCGTTCAATATCTTGCCGCGTCTTTAATTTCCCTTCAAGCCGCAGAGGAAGGCGGTAATTTCCATCACGCAGGCTTCCACCCGAAAGAATGACATTTTGCCCGGCCAATTGCTGCGAGACGTCGGCGATTGAAAGGCCAAGCGAATTCATTGCAACCGTATTTAATTTCACTCGCATTTCGCGGGTTGGCGCCCCCAAAACTGCCGCTTGCGCCACGCCTTCAAGCTGCTCAATTCTGCGTTTAATCACAGCATTGGCAAGTTCTGCTATTTTGCTCCGCCCTCGCTGCGTGTTTTTTATACTGCTCATCTCCTTCGGAAGTGAATCCCGCTTTGGCGAAATGACGAGCATCATAATCGGTTCGCTTGCCGGGTCCACCCGTAAAATGGTTGGTCGGTCAATTTCTTTGGGCAGTTGTGCTTTCAATCGATCGAGCTTTTCTCTTGCATCGATAAAGGCATAATTCATATCGGTGCCCCAATAAAAATCAACCTGAATGAGCGCCATTCCCTCGCGCGTAAGCGAGCGAATATTTTTGACGCCTTGCAGCGTATTCATTGATTCTTCAATCGGCACTGTAATGAGCCGCGAGACCTCATCAGGCGAGGCATTGCGGTAGGTTGTTTTTACCGTTAAGCGTGGCGTTGAAATATCGGGGAGAAAATTGACACTCAGCTTTTGAAAGCAAATTATCCCAACCAAAACGGATGAGATAAAGACCATAAGCGTTGCGATTGGTCTTTTTTGGCAAAGCTCGGCAATATGCATTTTCGCTTAGGGGATTTTAGTCACAGGCATATCGTGCGAGAGGGTGAAATTGTTTTCTACGATAACCTCATCCCCTGCCTTAATGCCTTCTTTAATTTCTACTTCCGTTTCATTTTCTAAACCCGTTACAACATAGTTCCATTTAGCCAATTCTTTTCCATCTGCCGATTTCTCCAAAACAAAAATGATTTTCCTCCCATCTCGCTCCAGAATCGCTCTTTTGGAAACCACAAGTTTATTTTCGTATCGCGCGGCTTCGACTAAAACCGTGGCATACATCCCGGGTCTTATCTTGAAGGTCGTATTCGGAAGTTCGATGACGGCTTTTGCTGTTTTGGAATCGAGGGAAATTACAGGACTTATTGCCGTAACATTGCCGATAAGGGTATCTCCTGAGAAAGCCCCTAAAATGATTCGCGCACGGTTTCCAATTTTTATCATCGGAATTTCCTTCTCCAATATGCCTACTTCCACCCGAATCCGTGATAAATTCACAAATTCCATACAGGCCTGCCCGATGGATAACACTTGCCCTTGAGACACCCGAATACCCGAAGCATAACCATCAAATGGGGCAAGAATGGCTGTATTTTGAAAATTCAATTCCGCACGTTGCAGCCGTGTTTTTGCTCCTGAAAATCCGGTTCGTGTTCTGAGTACATCGTCAAGTTTTTCACCGGCTAAAATTTCAGCCAATTCCGTTTCTTCCTTTATCTTTTCAACTTCTTTGATTTCCACTTCACCTTTTCGAAAGGCTTCAGTTGCGTTCGAAAGTTTTCGCCGAAGTTCATTTAATTTTTCTTTCCATTCCTTAGAGGAACTTAAACCACCGTAATCATTCCGTTGTGTTGCATAATCGCTTTGGGTTTTCAGGTAGTCATCTTTCGCTTCTTGGAGTGTAATCCGGTATTCACGGTCATTCAATTTCAAAAGGGTATCACCGGCGCGGAAATATTGCCCTTCTTTTGCATCTAAGCGTTGGAGTTCGGCAGCAATTCGAGCGGATATTTGCACCCGTTGAATGGCTTCACATACTCCAGTTGCGGTTACCGATTGAATTAACGCTCGTTTACGTGCTTGCTCTGTTTTAACCTTTAGGGGTTCAATTCGAATCTCGGGAAGAGCTGTCTCGGTTTTTGGTGTACGCTCCGTTTCTTTTGAACAACTTAAAACCACAATAATCAGAATAGTACCAATCAAATAACGAAGTAACTGAGATCGCATAATGAACTTGACAAAAGAGGGTTTTCAGGTGTTACTAGTTTTGTGTTTACTTATAAGATAAGGGGATATTGGAATAATTTATAAGAGAAAATTCAATTGCTTCCTAATGACTTTTCATATCATTATCCTTGACTTAATATATTCAACCTTAAGGAGTTGGTATCCGTTTCTTTGGGAGTAAAACGATATACAAATACCCCCATAGCCATAAGCACCCCATTTCTCACCAACGACCAACCTGAAAGCGGCTCTTGCCACAATTTTCAATAAAGTCCAAAAATAATTTATTAAAATGATTTATTAAACTCAATTTGTCTGAATAAGATAAAACTTCATGATTTTCACAGAAACACCAATATTCAATTGACCTTATATTTTGGCACTTAATATTTCTGTTTGATATTTATCTAAAATTTCCTGAGTTTTATTTCTATCGTTCATATCGCCAATATAAAGTTTATAAAGGTTCTTTTTCTCAAAAATCAGTATAGCAGGAGACCACTTTAGTTTCAGCGAATTATATAATTTTCCGTTTTCGTCATAATATATAGCTCCTTTATAACCAATCACTTTTAATTCTTGTTCTAATTTCAACTTACTTCTTGGTTTACTTATGATTAATGAGAAAATGAATTTTTTATTATATTGATTGCTAAATTTTTCCCAATCATTTAGTTCAAGACCAAGACATTCTCTGCAACCCTCGTTAATATTATCACTATATACAAATAAAATCTCTCTGCTCCCATCCCCAATTTCAAATTTATTACCGAATTTATCAATTAATTTTAATGAATCAATAAACTCTTCTTTATAAGATAAAGAATTTGTATTGAATTTACTTTCAATATCTATCTCACTTGTTTCTACAAATGTATTTCTATTTAACACATTGAAAAGTGTATAAATAATTAATAAGAGAGAGAGAATAATATAGATAGTATTTTTCATCAATGGATTTTAATTTTACAAATTGTAATAATTCGGTTATCAGGTAAATCACTTGATTCAAAAAATAATAGATTTGTTTTCTTTTGCACAGCAATAAGTGTGCCATCAGTTTTGAATTCCTTGATTTTTTTACCATCTATTGTAAACAGTTCAATATAATTTTCTGCACTAACAAAAGAACCGGATTTTACCGATTCAATATTATGCCTTGAAAGAGAACGAACTATCAGTGAATCGGTCAAGAAATGCACACCAGTATTATAAAATATTTTTGTGTTTACTTGATTCCAAAATTCTTCCGTTGGTTTTGCGTTTTCAAGATCACTTATTATATATTTTCCTTCAATTTCAGGATATTTGTATTCAAATATATTATCACGGTAAATATTTCCAATTGAAATGTCAGGAGATTGTGAGTACACAATTACAAAATCACCAAAATTATTTATATCTAAAAATGATGACCCATCTAAGTATTTAAACTTTTCATATTGTAGAGGATACTTTCCAAATCTTTTTTTAATGTTACCACTTGTATCAAAAATAATACAGGAATTAGACGCACTTTTACTTTCACCGTTAAATTCATAATCCCAAAAGCCTGTTGATAAAATAGAATTAACATCAATAAACTTTGTATCACCACCTATAGGTCTTATTCCATTGATAAAAATACTTGTTTTCAGTTCTTTTCCATTATTATTAAAAAGCTTAAATGAGTAAAATCCTACATCACCCACAATTACTTTATCATTAAACAAGGCAAAACTCCTTGGAGTTCTTAAATTTAAAGGACCATTTCCCTTACTAAACATTGAGTTAACTAAACCTCCATTAAGATTATAAATTTTTATGTCCGATGCTGAATAATCTAGTATATATAGCAGAGAATCTTTCGTAACTAAAGCACCACCTATATATCCTATTGGTTTTGTGCTTTCTTCTAATTTTATTTTTTTTTCTACTAATAATGCAAATTCAATTTCTTTTTCTGTTGATTTATGTTTTTGATTACAACTGCAAAAAAGTATTTCTATTAGTATCAATGCAGCTAAGCTTATGATATTTAACTTACTATTCATATTTAATATTTTAAGCAGGTTAACATATTATTAACCTGCTTAAATTTTATTTTATTGATTGCCATTTGATTGATGTTGTCCACATGAAATACTTCCACCCTTTCCACAATGATGATTTGGGTTAGACTTGTAACAGTATTTTGGCTTGCCACTATTTGCTTTTGCATCAGTAATTGTAGTTAAATTAACTACTAAAGCTAAAGCTACTGTTCCTAGAAACACATATAAACTGAAATTATTCTTTTTCATCGTTATGACAATTTAATTATTTGTAAAACACTTCCTTCACATGAGGAATTACACCATTTTACTTTTTCTTTTTCTTTTTGTCAAGGAAAATCGTTTTCGGTTTTCTCTTTCGGTTTTCTCTTTCGGTTTTCTCTTTCGGTTTTCTCTTTTGGTTTTGCATTTCGGTTTTCTTTTATCATTCTCCTTTTCTTCCCCTCTCTTTCATTATCGCCTATCTTCAATCTATCCTCTATCTCACTGAGCTTTTGCTCTAAAATCAGTTTTGCTCTTTTGGGGTTAAACTTTACGGTCTCGGGTGTACAGCTAAATACGCGGGCTGCAAAAGCGTTAAATGCACTATCACTCTTAAACCCAAGCATTTTTTTAAGGAGAACACATTTTATCTCTCTTTCACTCATTATTCGTTTTATGAACGCATCTCCTCGTGCAAGGTCTAAGAGGACTTTTGGCGTACAATGAAAGGTTGTCGCACAATACTGCCAAAAGTGAGAAGGGCTACTCTCAAGTGCCTTTGCCACGCGTTCTACTTTATATTCCGCTTCTTGCGCTATCCTAAAAAGGTTGTTTAGAGATATTCCACTCTTTGCAGTGGTGAGTTGGGTCAGTTGACTTGTAATGCTTCGTGAGCGTACCGGAGAAACAGTGGGTTTCATTGAGGTAAATTTATTTTGGTGTTTGAGTTGATTCCAAAACTTAATAAACCTCAAGGAAATATGCAAGTCATCTCTAGAACCTTTCTCTCATTCTGAATGGGCTATCGCTTTTATCGATTTCTACTACCTTAGGTGAATAGCGATAAACATAAACCGCCATTGCAATTAAGAGAGCATTTCTCACCAGAGCCCAACCAGATAGCGACTCTTCCCACAATTTCCCGAAACAGCCGCAGGTAAGGAATTCACTTGCTGGATTGGATAGAAGTATTGCCGTAGAAAGGCTAAATAAACCAAAAAGTGCAATTAAAAGAAGTAAAGCACTTCTTGTATAAAGATTTAGCCATAAGAGGAGAGCAAGCAGCAATTCGGCGAAAAGGACAGCAAGGGTAATTAACTCAAAAATTAGTGCTCCATTTTCAACTATCACTTTAGTATCGGCTTTAGAATACCCAATGCTTTCTGCGGATATGATAAATATCGTTTTCACCTGAAGCTCAAAATTCGAAAGGTCTTGAATTTTTCCGATGAAAGAAAGGACAAGAACTAAAGCAAGGAAGTATTGAATAATTTTAGGGAGATATTTCACATTTTTTTGAACACCTTATTGTAAAATTTTATTTAAAATCTCATGTTGCTTAAAAGCGTATCAAATTTCTGCTGCATTTGCTTTGTCAATTCTCTATTATTTATATCAGGTACATATCGCATTATTTCTCGACCGTTAGTTACAAAAATAACACTAGGATAATCTGTAATACCTAGAATTTTAGCTATTTTTGTACTATCAATCAAAATGGAATAAGTGATACCGGCAACTTCAAGTTCACGAATTGCTCTTTTTGGTCTTGATGTTTCTAAAAGTAAAAAAATCTTATTTACATTATTTATCGAATCCTTTTTTAACCATTTTTGCCAATCTTGTATTTCCTCATAGAGACATAAATTACAACCATTATCGTCTGAACCAATAATAAGAACAGAAACATTTTTAGGTAAGTTAATGGGAATTTCTTGAAGCCATCGACTAAAATTAAAATGGGATTGACTAGTTTCAATTTTTCTACCTTCAATACTTTTCGCATTTAAAATAATCCTTAAAGTAAGGATTATAGAGAATGTAAAAAAGAAGACAAAACCGAAGACCAATAAGTTATTCTTCACACCTTATTTTATTTTTCAGTAATTTTTACCCTATAAAAGCCAAGTATTCTATTATCCGGCTCATCAGACTCCTCTATAACAAGTTGACCGTTATAAATGCATCTCAATACTCCATTTATTAGAGTTTCTCCAAGATATTCACCTTTTGTAGTAATAAACTCAACCCGTTGTTCTGCTCGTTGTACAAAGCTTCTATTTTTTGAGGATGCTTCTGTACTAATATGTGTAGCTCTTGCAATAATTGTATCATTTACAAACCTAACAGTGTAATTCATCCGTTCCTCTCTATTTATTTTGATACTTTCTTTTAGACTCATTTTACTTTTTCTTTTTTCAGAAATATATTTTTCTTTGAGATTTTCAAACGAATATTCATTAACTATACCTGTTTCTAAATTTCCTACAAATAATGATGGTGATTTCAGAAAAGTCACTACAAATTCGTTTTTTTCATTACAATCATGCCAATTCTCCTTTCCAAATCCAAATTTTTCATAACCACTGGGTAAGAAATTAAATTTAGATAACACTATACCATCCTCATTTATTACAATTAAATTAGTATTAATATCTTTCGGATTCCAAAATGATGTTAAAATTAAATTACCATTTTTATCAATAGAGATATAACCGTGAACAACCATAAACCCATCATCCTTAATAAATATAGATTTAGAATCCTCCTTTTTACTATTTAATGGAATTATCTTTAATCCCTTACCTCCTTCTACAACTATTAGCCTATTATTAATGCTGTCAATACAAAATTCTGATGCTTCTTCTATTTCACAAGGGCCCGATCCTTTCTTCCCATACACATTCAATAACTTACCTTCAGTTGAGTATACGTTAACTGTTGACGCGGATTCGTCTAGCAGAAATACTTCTTCATTTTTTGATATTAATACACTTGCTAACGAACCAATCTTACGTTCCTTTTCGTTCAATATAATTTTATTTGTATTCGTTAAGCTAATATTATGTTTACTTTTATTTTCCTTACAGGAAACGATTAAACAAAATATAATTACAATGTATCTTTTCATGTGATTAATTAAATAGGGGGAATTTAACCCCCCTAATACTATTGATTTCCGGTTACAATTATCTCGTCAACACAATATTCATTGCTTCCGCTCGAGCAAGTATCTTTCGTGAAATTCCATCTTTTTTTTGGCTTTGTTCCGTCAGCTTGTGCTGACTGGATGTCAATTAGTGTTGAACTTGCTAAAGCAAACAGCACCGCGATAGAACTGAGAAAAATCTTCTTTTTCATATTTGTTAATATTTTAGTTATAAAATAGTCTTCCTTCACTTGAGGAATTACCTCATTTTACTTTTTCTTTTCTTTTTTGTCAAGGAAAATCGTTTTCGGTTTTCTCTTTCGGTTTTCTCTTTCGGTTTTCTCTTTCGGTTTTCTCTTTCGGTTTTCTTCTATCATTCTCCCTTTCTTCCCTTCTGCTTTCGTCATCGCTTTTTGGCAACTTATCTAATATTTCATTTATCTTTTTAACCAAAATTTCTGTTGCTAATTTGGGGTTTAGTTTCACTTGTTCAGGTGAGCAGTGAAAGACTCTGTAAGCAAACGCATGAAATGTGCTTTCGCTTTTAAAGCCAAGAAGTTTTTTCAGCATCACACACTTCACTTCGCTTTGCTCCTGTATAAGATTTATGAATTTACTTGCACGTGCAAGGTCGATTAGTGCCTTTGGCGCGCTGTGATAATGCGTGGCGCAGTACTGCCAAAAGTGTTTTGGGCTAACATCCAGTTTTTTAGCAACGCGTTCCACCTTGTATTCCGCTTCGTGTGCCCAGCCAAACACGGTATTTAATTCCAAATGGCGCGAGGCCGTCTCGGGTTGTTTTCTGTTGTTATTTTTCTGAAATGCGTTAACGGGAGTAAGTGAGGATAGCATAGAGGTTGATTTGTTTTGGTTGTGTGTTGTTTCCAAAACTTAAGAAAAGGCAATGAATTTTACAACTCACTTTGGTTAAGAACTTTACGTTGTTACTTTCGCTTCACTTTATACATATTTATCTGTGGATTCACTTCCCTATTCCCATTTGTTTGTCTAAATTCGGAATAAACATATCCGTTTTTGGCAAAAAGAAATCGTTCTGTTAGAATTTTCGTCTCGCAAATTGTTTTTCCTTTTAAATCAATGACATCGTAATACTCACCCTCTTTATTCACAAAGTGCCTTAGAAGAGCGTTTTTATCAATGAGATAAATCCCCATCATCCAACTGCTTTGATTGCGCGCAATCTCTTGAAAATCTTTATGTGTAGTTATTTTATCGGGGTAATCTTTTACAGGTTCAATAAATTCCTTTGGCTTGTTATCTACTATATATAATTTAGTCCCATTTTTATCATAAACGTGAATCTTATGTGACCCAGAAAAACCCACTATTATATTCCCATTTTCTTCAAGAGCATGAGCATTTTGAATAGGCCTCCTGCGACTAATGTTCTTAAATTCATCATCTAGAGCAATTTTCTTTTCTACGATTTGTTTTCCTTGAATAAGCAATAAGGGCTTTTCTGAATCTGAAATGATATAACTAAATAAATCTCCTTTTTGATTAAAAATGAATGAGTGTCCATTGTTGATGTTACTATATTCATATTTTTCAATAAATTTTAAGTTTGAATTAAAACGGTACAAGTACCCAAGGTGATTAATCGGTGATTGAACATAGATGTCATCATCTTTATTAATTATAATTCTTTCAGGTGCAAAAAGTTTCCCTCTTCCGGGGTCGATTGCATCAATTTCTTGATCTGATATTTCATTAATCAATTCACCATTTTTATTAAGCAGAAAAACTTTCTTTGTTTTACTATCTGCAAGGGCTATCATCCCTTTAGAATTGATATTAATTGCGGTTATCTCACCGATAAGGATTTCCTTATTATTTTTTCCTTTGAATGTAATTGTTTCTATTAAGAGAGGGATACATTGCGTTTGACCATAAATAACGTCATTAACTGTAAATATGCTTAAAGTAAGAACCAGTATTTTAATCTGATGATTAGTGAAATAAAATATACTTTTGTATTTCATAAATAATTTGTAATATATAATTAAATAAAAAGTCAACCATTTAACTCTCACAAGTTCATTTGCTCCAACTTATGCATCACTTTCTCAAATCTCTTTTGCATCGGCCGGTAGCCCTTTCTATGGTTGGATTTTTGATTTTGGGATTAGCTATTTTCTTTGCCATTCGCTTACCCATATCGACAGCACCCGAAGCGGAGTTTCCCCGTCTCTCCATACGAACTTCTTGGAGCGGTGCTTCTCCTGAATTAATGGCCGAGCAGGTTACAGCTCCAATTGAAGAGGTTGCGTCTTCGGTTCGCGGAGTTAAAAAAGTGAATTCTACAACCCGCGAAGGCTCGTCGGTCGTTCAGTTAGAATTTGAAAAGTCAATTGACCAGAATCTGATAAAAATCGAATTGATGGAACAACTTGAAGCCTTGTGGCAAAAGCTCCCGGCGGGAGTCTCACGCCCGGCTTTAGAAAAATTTGTGCCAAAAGAATTTAGAGATTTACAAGGCTTTTTAGTTTATCAATTTTATCCCAAAAGTAATTTATCCACCTCTCCGGCATTAATCAAAGAGACGATTGACCAATTGCTGATTCCGGCACTGAGTCCTATTGATGGAATTGGAGAGATGACCCTCTTTGGTGCTGCTGAAGAACTCATTGAAATTGAGTTAGATGAAGCACTAATGAAATCTTTCGGAGTTTCCATTTCTGATGTAGAAAATGCCCTCTATGCCTCATCAGATAAAAAAACGTATGGCACCATCATTGAAAATAAGCACACCCTTTCTCTGCGGTCTCATCAGGAATTTCGCAATCTTCGAGAACTTGAGCAATTGGTAATTAAATCGACCTCCGATACATCTAAAGAGAGAATCTCCCGAGCTATTTTATTGGGCAGCTTTGCAAAAATTAAAATTAAAATGCCCGAGCAAAATAATTTTTTTCGAATTAATGGAAAAAGCGCCGTAACACTTTATATAAACCGTGAAGCAACTTCAAACAGCTTAAAACTCGCTGATAAAATTCAAGTCACTCTTGATCGAATCCTAAACTCTGAATTGACTGACCTAAATTATATTAAAGCCCTTGATCGCACTGAACCGCTTCGCCGTGAACTGAGTCATTTACGAGTTGATTTTTTTCTTGCTTTAATTCTGCTTTCTCTCGTGCTCTTTTTATTTCTGCGGAATCTTCATTTTACTTTCATTGTATTGCTTAACATAGCATTCTCAATTGCCGCAAGCGTCTTAGTTCTTTCTGCGTTAGGATTTAGCCTCAATTTAATCACGATTGCAGGAATGATTCTTGTTTTTGGCATTTTAACCGATAATGCCGTTGTGGTAATGGATAATATCGAAAGAAAACTTACATTGGATAGAAATCGCGATGCCATTATTGCCGCGGCTTCCATCGAAGTTTTTCTCCCTGTTCTTGCTTCAACACTCACCACCATCGGGGCGCTTTTACCGGTTTTATTTCTCCCGGATGAAATACGCCTTTATTTTATTGAATTTGTAACCTCAATTTCTGTCTCTCTCCTGTCATCTCTTCTCATTTCATTCACCCTTATTCCTACACTTGTATATCAATTTGCAAAAGATCGGCAAATTCATCATTCATTACCATATAATTTCAAATTTGATATTTATAAATTGGTTTTGATTTATATCTTAAATCGTCCGAAGCGGTTTATAACTCTTACTGCTCTATTAATAGGTTTTCCGATTTATCTTTTACCCGAAAAAATAGGCGATGATCGAAGTATAAATCCAACTTTATTTGAGAAATCCTATAATTCAACGTTAGGAAGTGACCCTTTTTTAACCGTTAAGCCGTTTCTTAATTACGTTTTAGGCGGATCTTCATATTTATTTTATCATTATGTCTCACGGGCTGAATTCTTTGGTTTTGGAGAAGAAACTTTCCTAACTGTGGATATAACTGCCCCGCAGGGAACAAGCCCGGAACGGCTGAACGAAATTGCACGCTGTTTTGAAATTCCACTCTCAGAATATTCAACAGGTATTTCAAATTTCACTACAGAAATTAATACAACTGAATCAACCATCACGGTTTCATTTTCAAAAGATGCGCCTGCCAATTTCCCTTATATTCTGAAAGGGCATTTAACCGCGATTGCTGCACGTGTTGGCGGGGCGAATGTTGGAGTTTATGGGTTTGGACCGGGCTTTTACTCCGGTGGAAATGAAACTTCAACCTATCGCGTGAAAATTACAGGATATAACTACGAGGAATTGAAACAACTTTCTCAAAAGTTTAAGGGTGAATTAGAGAAAAACCCCCGTATCGATAATTGCAAAATTGATAAGGCGTATGGTTTTTATGAGGTCGGGAAAGAACTCGCTTTATCAATAAATCGAGAAAAACTATTTCATGAAAATATCTCTTTAACCAATTTATTTCAAAACATAAGAAAGAAAAGCGACGATGTTTTTTCTTATCAAATGGTTCATTTAAATGGACGCATTTTTCCTGCTGAACTCACTCTCTCTCAAGCCCCGCGATTTTCCGCAAAGGATTTTTTGAATCAATCTTATGTTGATAATGAGAAGCAAAGCCGTTTCGCCGATTACTTATCAATAAAAAAGCAATCCGTTTTATCCCATATTTTAAGAGAAAATCAGCAGAATCTACGTTGGATTACTTTTGACTATAAAGGTCGATATGATTATGGGCAGCGTCATCTTGAAGCAGTTGCATCACGATTTCCCTTTCCGCCGGGTTATACTATTAATTTAAAGCAGGAAGGATTTTTCCTTTTTTCAGAAAGGAATTATATGGATTTTATTTTTGCAGTATTATTATCTCTTTTTATTGTTTTTATTGTTTCAGCTGCGCTTTATGAATCCTTTTCCAAACCATTTTTAATTATTTTGGCAGCACCGATGGCTCTTATTGGTGTATTTTTAAGTTTTTATTTTTTTGATGCGAATTTTGGCAGGGGCGGATATATTTCTTTATTGCTTTTAGGTGGAATTACGGTAAATAATTCAATTATTTTAATTGATCGTCTTATAAAAAATACCCAATCGCTTCATCCAAGTCGATGGATTGATGCCATTGTTCAAGCAACTTATGAACGAACACGACCGATTCTAATCACTTCATTTTTAACCATCACTTCCCTCATTCCAATCTTAATTCGTGCCGAAGAATCAAGCGTTTGGTACGGGCTTACAATCGGGACAATCGGTGGGATGATTTCTTCCACACTCCTTGTACTTACTATTCTTCCTGCAATCTTTTTATTGTTTTCTCGGAAATCTAAGGTTTAGAATGATTCCGAATGCGCTTCCTTACCGAAATGATCTATTTTTTCTTGGATATCCTTACTATCATTCTCGCAAGTCGCTTCAGCGTTGCGTCGGGAAACTGAAGTGAGCCACGAATTCATTGCATGAGGGATTCCACAGTGAGCTTCACGAGCACATCAACACCTCGAAATGACTCTTTTAAGTGAAGGGCATTCAGATTCCGGACAAGCCGGAATGACTTCTTTAAGTTTATTGGCAACGACACGGTGGTTTCGACGGGCTCAACCACCTTATTTTGGGGCGTACAGGATTCCGCAGTGAGCTTGACGAGCGTTATTCATCGCCCGGAGTGACAAACTAAAATGGGGGTCATTTCGAACGGGGCAACGCGAAGTGAGAAATCTCAAGTGTGCGGAAGGTCTGAGATTTCTCGCTGTGCTCGAAATGAATTCATTATAATGAGTGGTTCACGACGCGGTGGTTTCGACAAGCTCAACCACCTCACATTGTGGCTTGCAGGATTCCGCAGAGAGCATGACGAGCATCATATAGCACCGGAATGACAAAATGAAGGGACCATTTCAAAAGGAAGGGGTGTAGGTTGTAAGTAAAATCACATTTAACAGAAACACTTTCAAACAAAAAAAGCCGCAAATGCGGCTTTTTCAATTATTGTTTTGAAGCGAAACTTATTCCTCTTTGCCGGAATCGGTTTGTTTCAGGTTCTGAACCTCCGTTCGGATTTCTTGTGCTTTCCGCTTGAGGTCGGCCATATGCTTACGGACGCGCGTGCCCGCAGATTTATTGCCCTTGTCGTAAAACTTCCGAAAATCTTCTTCCATTTCAGAAATCATTGCCTTCAATTCTTCAAATCGTGTCATTGTTGTACTGGTTTGATGTTTTTAAGGAGTTGGAAACTCAAAAATAGTACTTCTTAATTAAACTTTTGCCGTTTTTTCACGCATCGATTTCGCATCTTCCATAAACTTCTGAAGCCCTAAATCGGTCAGTGGATGCTTCACCAATTGCTCAATCACCTTAAGCGGAATAGTGGCAACATCGGCGCCAAGCAGCGAAGCTTCAAGCACATGAACCGGATGGCGGATGCTCGCCGCCAAAACTTGTGTTGGTAAATCGTAGTTTCTGAAAACCGTGACAATCTGCTCAATCAACGCCATTCCGTCGGTGCTAACATCATCCAAGCGACCAATGAACGGGCTAACATAAGTTGCGCCGGCTTTTGCCGCAAGCAACGCTTGATTGGCTGAAAAAACCAGCGTGAGATTGGTTTTTATCCCCTTGGTGCTAAAATACTTTGTGGCTTTAATTCCTTCGTAGGTCAATGGAACCTTTACCACAACATTTTCGTGAATATCTGCCAAGTGTTCGCCTTCGGCAATCATTTCATCGGCCTTAAGGGTTGTCACCTCAGCGCTGACCGGGCCATCTACCAATTGGCAGATTTTTAAAATATGATTGGTAAATGCGTCGTATGTCAGTGGTTTCAATTCCTTGGCGATTAGTGTCGGGTTGGTGGTTACACCATCCAACACACCAAGCGATTGCGCTTCCTTGATTTCTTCGAGATTGGCTGTATCAATAAAAAATTTCATAGTTCGGCTGAGATAACAATTTCAAGTGTTGAAGAGTGCAAGCGAATCGAACACTCAATGCGCTGCCAAAAAACTCCGTGATAACATCGTAATGTTGAAACTTACCAAAAAAAACAAAACCCCGCGAACTTTTTTTCACGGGGCTTGAATTTTATTTCCCCAATTCATGAGTGCTTATTTGGCACCAACAGGTTCATGCTTTGTAGCGAGCATTTTATTGAAATTGCGCTCAGGGCGGCTCTTCCAATTCTTTTTATGATAAGCGTAGCCGGCAATCAATGGAAGGGTTACCGTGGCTTCACCAAAAACCATTTGTTCGTAAGTGGTATCCACTTTGCCCCACGAACTGGCTTCTTTGAGCGTTGAGCCCGAAAGCGCCCCGTCGCGTTCATCCGCAACGGTGAGTTGAACGGCATATTTATGCATCGCAACATCTTCGTAACCTAATACTTCTGCCGCGACAACAATGTCTTGCGTAAAGTTTTTCGGAACGCCCCCACCAATCATAAAAATACCGGTGGTTGGATTTTCGATTTTCACGCGGGTGAGTTCTAAAAAGTCTTTTCCGCTATCGAAAGAAATATGCGACTCGGGGTTATTCCATTGATGATGAACAATACCGAAACCGGCGGAGCAATCGGAAAATGCCGGAACGAAAATCGGCACGCCTTTCTTGAAGCACGAAAGAATAATCGAATTGGCGTTGGGATGATGTTCGTTGATATAACGGCCAAATTCAACGAGCAATTCGCGTGAAGAATAGGCTTTGTGCTCCAAAGATTTGAAAATATTGGCGGTGGTATCATCACAAACGCGAAGATCATCTTCATCGATGTAGGTATCGTAAATACGATCGATGTGCAAATCGCGAAGAATGGCATCATCAACAAACGGAGTACCTATGTAATGCTTAAAGCCTAATGCTTCGAAAAAGTCTTGATCGATAATATTAGCGCCGGTTGAGACAATAGCATCAACCATATTGTTTTCAACCATATCAATAATGATTTGCTTGAGCCCGGCACTAATCAGAGAGCCGGCGAGCGTGAGAATCACGGCGCAATCTTTATCGGCTTGCATCATATCAAAATACTTGGCGGCTTTTGATAGGTTGCGGGCCTGAAAGGCCATTTTATCCATATCTTCAACCATAGAAACCACATCGTATTTTTTCATATCGATGTGCTGAATTGTTTCTTTCAAGAAATCGCTTTTCGAAGGCATTGTCATCTCCTCTATTCAGTTTAACAGTTTATCAATTTAACAGAAATAATACCAACTTGTTTGTTATACCTTTGGGAATAAAAAAAGGGCAAGCGATCTATATCACACGCCCGAACTACCGGATGCTGCTTCCTTCCGGACCTGACATGATTGGGTAGTCGGCCGCTGTATAGGACTTGCCCATAACCCCGCGCCTGATACAGTTTCCGACCAAAACCTTGACCAAGAAACCTCTTTCATCTTTATCTTACCTACTCAACAAAACGAAATACATCACAAAAAAAATCAAGGGCGCAAATATACGGCATCTCACAAATCCTGCAAATTAATTTTTTATCTTGACCCCATAGAATTAGGAAATCTTTTTCGCCCTTCTTTCCTTTTCTTTTATTTCAGCTAAACTGTATGACGAACGCTTATCCATTACCTCCAAGACCGGCCTTTTTAGGCTCGGCAATCGGGCTTCTTATCATCTTTTTGTGGTGCACGCATTTGGCGTATCTCTTTACGACTTTTGAGCCAAGCAATAGGCAAGGCGCTTTCATATTGACCGCGTTTTTTCACCTTGCGCTTCAAGGGTGGCTGACAACAGGGCTGTTTATCACCGCGCACGATGCAATGCACGGCACCGTAAGCCGCATAAAGTGGCTCAATCATTTGATTGGTGCAGTTGCCTCGTTTCTCTATGCAGCAATGAGCTACCCAATGCTGCGGCGAAATCACTTTAAGCATCACGAAGGCCCTGCGACGCCTGAAGACCCTGATTTCAACGCTGCATCGCAAAATTTCTTTGTTTGGTTTGGCTCGTTTATTTGGCGGTATAAAACGTGGTCGCAAATCATCCTAATGGCACTTCTCTACAACTTTTTTGAACGCGTTTTAGGGATTTCAGAAATCACCATTTGGTTGTTTTGGGTCATCCCTTCGCTTTGGGGTTCGTTACAACTCTTTTACTTCGGCACCTATCTGCCGCATCGATTGCCGCTCGAACCACAAATGCAACCGCATCGGGCGCGCTCGCAGGCGAAGAATCATCTCTGGTCTTTTTTTTCGTGCTACTTTTTTGGCTACCATTGGGAGCATCACGAGTCGCCGAGAACGGAGTGGTGGCGGCTTTGGGAATTAAAAAATTTGTCGTTACCTAAAGCACAGGCCAAGTAGAACTTTATCTATACTTTCTAGTAATACTTAAACCTATCGTTTCATGAACCGTTTGCCTGCATTTCTTTTCGCGGTATTTCTTATTCTAAGCTCGCTTTCCCTTTCTGCACAAAGCTTTGAAGGGACTTATCGGATTGGTAAAACGACCTTTCGGGCGCGAGTACTTTCAGAGGCTGACCGCGAAGCCGGGCTTTTTAACATCGTTTATTCCAAAGGCGATACGGTAGGGACTATGGCTTCACTCACCGAAGACCCCAAATTTGAGTTTGTCTTTATGGAGCACGAAGGCGAAAAATTATTAGGCACTTTTTACTTCACGAAAGCGTGGAAAGGAAAACCGCTTGAAGGGTATTACATTCGTGAAAAGGACAAAAAAAGGTTTCCGGTGCGTTTTGTTAAGGAATGATTTCAAAGAAGATTATGGCATTTGAAATAGAAGCAGGAAAACTCCTCATCTCAAGCATTACCCTTGAAGATCAAAACTTTAAGCGAACAGCCGTGTTGCTTTGCGAGCATAATGAGAGCGGTACGTTCGGGCTTGTCTTAAACCGCGAGCTCAATCTCACGGTAAGCGAGGTAATGGAAAATATTGAAGGCTGGGATGCCCCACTCTACTTGGGCGGGCCGGTTCAACCGAATACCATTCACTTCTTGCATCGTTTTGGAACCAAGGCGGGCAAGTGTCTTGAAATTAGCCCGGGAATATGGTGGGGCGGCGAGTATGAATTGGTCAAAACCCTCCTCGACTCAGGCATTGGCTCTCCCGATGACGTTCGTTTCTTTTTGGGTTACTCCGGATGGGGGGCAGGTCAACTTGCCGGTGAAATCACCGAATCTGCTTGGATTATGGGCGATATTTCCGACGCGCAACTTTTTGATGAACCTGCCGACCGCATCTGGAGCCGTGCGCTTAAGCGGCTTGGCGGAGATTTCGCGCTGCTCGCTAATTTTCCCGAAAACCCGCAGTTGAATTAACTCTTCTCGTCATTGCATTCCTTCATTAGTTTCCACAACATTGATTTCTTCAACGAATTATCTCTTTTTTCTTTCGCATTCCTTTCCTCAAACGGCAATTTCAGATGTATCTTCTTTTTTTATCAACAACATCTCAAGCAACACGTTTTTATGGCTTCATCGTCATCCGATTCCACTCCACCCTTTTTTCAATCGCTTCTTCAAAAGAAAATTATTGCACCGCCCGAAAAGCACGGTGAAAACAGCCTCAATCGGGTGCTTACGACCTTTGACCTTACCTCGCTTGGTGTGGCGGCCATTATCGGTGCAGGGATTTTTTCAACCATCGGGAATGCAAGTTTCAACGGGGGCCCCGCCATTTCGATTCTATTCATTGTGATGGCCATTGCTTGTGTATTCACGGCGCTTTGCTATGCGCAGTTTGCCTCTACAGTTCCCGTGAGTGGCAGTGCTTATACTTACGCCTATGTTTCGCTCGGTGAAATGACAGCGTGGATGATTGGCTGGGCATTGATTTTAGAATATGCCGTGAGCAATATGGTGGTGGCCATTTCGTGGTCGGAGTATTTCACGTCGATGCTTTCGGGATTTGGCTTGCATGTGCCCGAATACTTAGCAATGGACTTCGGAACGGCAAGCAAGTCTTTTGCAGATGTGCAAGCGGCACTTGCTTCAGGAAAGCCGCTCAGTGATTTTCCTTCTTCCGTTCTCACGGCGGCAAAGGCCTACGAGTCCGCACCTTCTTTTTTAGGATTGAAATTCATCGCCGATTTCCCTGCACTTCTTATCGTTCTTCTTATCACCGCGCTTGTTTATGTCGGGATTAAGGAATCGCGCACCGCCAGCAATGCGCTTGTGGTGTTTAAGGTTGGGGTAATCATTTTTGTGATTGTGGCCGGCGTC
Organism: Chloroherpetonaceae bacterium; assembly: GCA_033763895.1. Classification (NCBI taxonomy): domain Bacteria; kingdom Pseudomonadati; phylum Chlorobiota; class Chlorobiia; order Chlorobiales; family Chloroherpetonaceae; species Chloroherpetonaceae bacterium. The sequence goes on from JANRJQ010000004.1 coordinate 674,419, forward strand.
TTTTTTGTGACGCCCGAAAACTGGACGCCCTTTGCGCCGAATGGGGTGGGCGGTGTGCTCAGCGGTGTCGCGGCGGTGTTTTTCGCGTTTATCGGTTTCGATTCCGTTTCGACGACTGCGGAGGAGTGCAAAGACCCACAGCGCGATTTGCCCAAAGCGATGATTTACTCGCTCATTATTTGCACTGTGCTCTATGTCGCGATTACAATGGTGCTTACAGGAATGGTGCCTTATAAAGAGCTTGGCGTCTCTGACCCACTTGCGTATGTCTTTGCAAAGGTTGGGATGCATTTTATATCGGGCGTGATTGCCGTAAGCGCGGTGGTTGCGATCACGAGCGCGATATTGGTGTATCAATTGGGCCAGCCGCGAATTTGGATGGCAATGAGCCGCGATGGGCTTTTGCCGAAAATCTTTTCACGCATTCACCCGAAGTATAAAACACCCGACTTTTCGACGATTCTCACCGGTTTTCTTGTTGGCGTTCCCGCACTTTTCTTGAATATGCAAGTGGTTACCGACCTTACAAGTGTGGGCACGTTCTTCGCGTTTATTTTGGTGTGTGGTGGTGTGCTCGTTTTGGATCCGGAAGGGAAAAACACGGCGGCGAAATTCCGTGTGCCGTATGTGAATGGGCAAGTGATTATTCCGGTGCTATTGGTGCTTTCGCTTGCTGTTGCCTTTACCCAAATGGAGGGTTACACAGCGTCTTTTTTTGAGAAACCGCAGCAACTCATTTTTTGGATAGTCTTTTTCGGTCTTGCCGTGCAGAGTGTGAGGCTTCGGCTTTCTTTAATACCGCAGCTTGGGATTTTGGTCAATCTCTTTTTGATGACTGAGCTTGGGGTTGAAAATTGGATTCGATTTTTGGTGTGGGTCGGGGTTGGACTTGTGATTTACTTCGGATATGGCTACCGCAATAGCAAGCTGAGAAATGAAAGTTCAGGGAAGAGCTAAGAGTGTTCAGTTATGAGTTAAGGGTGAATCTTTCCTTACATGTCATCCCCGCAAGTCGCTTTAGCGACGCGTCGGGAATCTGTGAACCCTTCATTTGAAGGAGTCATTTCGAGCGAAGCGAGAAATCACAGATTTTCTGCACACCAGAGATTTCCCAAAATTCTTCAAACCGCTTCGCTCCGTTCGAAATGACCATAAGTTTATTCAATAGTAGGTGTCATTAAATAAAAAGAGCGCAAGTCTTTTCACTTGCGCCTTTTACTAAAATGACCGCCTGACTACTTGATAAGAATCATCTTTTTGGTTTCAATAAATCCAGTTGATGACTTCAACCGATAAAAATAAACGCCACTTGCAACGCCACTCGCTCGAAATACAACCGAGTAGCTTCCCATTTCTTTCACGCCTTGATCTAAAATCGCGACCCTTCTTCCCAACACATCAAATACTTCCAATTCAATGTTGCTCCGACTTGGCACGCGGTATTGAATCGTTGTGGCAGGGTTGAATGGATTGGGATAGTTTTGCTGAAGCGCGATTTGGCTTAATTGTATCGCTTTGGTTTCTTTAGTGGATAAAAGGTTAGTGTTAATTCCAGCAAAATTTGCTTGCGGAATGTTTTTGACTGCCTTGAAACTGCCGCCCGCATAAACCGCGTTGTCCGAAACTGCCAGCGCTCTGACTTCACCGTTCACATTGAGAGTCCAAGCCATAGCTGCGCCATTCACAAGGTCATACGCCGCCAAGGTGTTAAAACTGCTGGCGTAGATTGTGCCGCCTGAAACCGCCAGAGCATTGACAATGCCACTCGCATTCGGATTCCACACCGTTGCGGTGCCATCGTTTGTATTAAACGCTGCCATTCTGTTACGAGATGTGCTGCCATTAACCGCTGTGAATAATCCACCCGCATAGACCGTATTGCCCGTGACGGTCAGTGCAAAGACAGTGTTATTCACATTCGGATTCCACGCAGTTACGGTGCCATCTTTCATATTAAATGCTGCCAAGTTGTTTCGCGTCGTGCTGCCATTGACTAAGGTGAAATTCCCGCCCACATAGACTGTGCTGTCTAAGACGGCCAGTGCACTGATAAAAGGACAACAGCCATTTCTTAAGTGGCTCACATTAGGATTCCATTCAATTGCTGTGCCGGTGGTCAGGTCAAACGCAGCCAAATTGTTTCGCGCGACGCTGTCATTGACCCTGCTGAAATAGCCGCCTGCATAAACCGCACTGCCAGTGACAGCAAACGCGCTAACATCTCCATTTACATTCGGATTCCACGATGTAACCGTACCTGTTTTGAGGTCAATTGCTGCTATAAATATACGACGGACATTTTCATTAACCTTTGTAAACATACCGCCGGCATAGAGGGTGCTGCCCGAGACAGCCAAAGCGCTGACATCTCCATTAACATTCGGATTCCACGATGTAACCGCACCTGTTTTGAGGTCAATTGCTGCCAAATTATTTCGCTCGATAATGCTATTAACCATCGTAAAATTTCCACCCGCATAAACCGAGTTGCCCGAAACGGATAGAGAACTGACATAGAGTTTAGAATCCGGCGTAATTCCCTTAGAAAATAAATTGCCGCCGCTCGCATTCGGATTCCACACCGTTGCCGTACCGTCGTTAGTATTGAACGCCGCCAAATAGTTGCGCTTGACACTGTCATTGACAATTGTGAAATCACCCCCGGCATAGATTGTGCTGCCAGAGACCGCCAGTGCATTGACATTGGGAAAATAGCCACCGCTTACATTCGGATTCCACTCCTTCACCGTGCCGTTAGTCGTATCGAACGCCGCCAAAAATTTGCGATCGACACTACCATTGACCATCCTAAAATTTCCGCCTGCATAAACCGTGTTGCCTGAAACGGCCAGACTCCGGATTATAGGATAATTTTCACCGGCGCTTACATTTGGATTCCACTCCTTCACCGTGCCTTTTGTGTGGTCAAATGCCGCCAAGTTATTGCGACCTACATTGCCGTTGACGATCTTAAATTCACCGCCCGCATAAACCGTGTTGCCTGAAATCGCTAGTGCCCGGACAGTAGGATAAATAACGCCGCTCAATTCCGGATTCCATTCCTTTGCCACTCCTGTAGTCAAGTCAAAAGCCGCTAAATAATTGCGCGGTGTGCTGCCATTGACCATTATGAAATCGCCGCCTGCATACACCGTATTGCCCAAAACCGCTAGCGCATAGACATTACTATTAGCATTCGGATTCCACCCGGTTGCTGTTCCTGTGGTCAAGTCAAACGCCGCTAAATAATTGCGCGGTGTGCTGCCATTGACTGTCGTAAAATTTCCGCCTGCATAAACCGTGCTTCCCGAGATTGCCAGAGAATAGACAATGTTATTCACATTCGGATTCCAAGTCGGGTCAAGCGTTTTATCTTCCTTAATTCGAGCCAGCCTATTTCTTGGCTCACCGCCTACCGCCGTAAATTCTCCTCCGATAATCCAGCCACCGGTGCCATCGGCAACTACAGTTAGAACTACGCCTACAACTTTTGGAAACTTATCATCTCTAAGACCTAAACTCGTATCCAAAACCACTCCTTGTCCCGAAGCAGGACCAACTATTGTAAAATTACCACCGATGAATGCAGTATCACCCACGATAGCTATAGCATTCACTTGACCATTTGTAGTCCAAAGGTTTTCATTCACGGTTTGTGTTAAACCATTTCCAGTTCCGCATAACACAGAGAGAATTAAGAGATTCAATGTTTTTTTCATAGCGCAATATGAGTTGTGGACATGAATAAAATCAGGTTGCTTTAGACCCATTCATTCAAAAAAAATGAATGATACTCACCCCATATAAATTCCATAAAATGAATCAAGACCTCATTTCACCAATATCATCTTTTTGGTTTCAATAAATCCAGTTGATGACTTCAAACGGTAAAAATAAACGCCACTTGCAACGCCACTCGCTCGAAATACAACCGAGTAGCTTCCCATTTCTTTCACGCCTTGATCTAAAATCGCGACCCTTCTTCCCAAGACATCAAATACTTCCAACTCGATATTGCTCCGATTGGGAACACGGTATTGAATCGTTGTGGCAGGGTTGAACGGATTGGGATAGTTTTGCATGATTTCAAACCGCTCAACACCTTGTTTCGGTTTTTGAACGCTAAGTGGGGCATCGACGGGATTTCCATTCATTACAGAATCATACGCACTTTGAATCGCAATGGAATTGGCAACAAGCTTATCATAATTTTCACCAAATACGATGGCATACGCATATCGCTTTGTTGTACCGGCATTCAGGGTAAAGTAACCTGTCCCTTGCGTATAATCGCCATCTCTGGGATCGGGGATTAATTCATCAAAAGTTCCCGGTTTTGATATTTCCCATAGGTTATCAGATTCCCCCATTCTTGGCAAAGAGGACAAATCAAATTTCCAACTGGTTAACCCTAATTGATTAGGCGTTTCAAGAAGTTTTAAGCCCACATATCCAACAGGATATCTCTTATCCCAAGAGGCATCAACTTCTGAACCCGGATTATAGGAATAAGTTAAATTCAACGTTTTGTTGTAAAGTGAAGTATTTAGATTAAACATCCTTCCTACAGCAGTTCCCACCACATTACCGATTACCACTTTTTGCATCGGTGACGCGGTGTTATTCTTAATGTCATACGCAAAGACAATCGCATCCTGCAAATCGCTACGAGTAAATTGCAAATAGCGCGCGGATACGGTAAAACCAACTCCGTAAATGCCTGCCTTATTAAATGGAAGGTAGCCATACTGCTCGAACCAACGCCCGTCTGTGGCATCATCCAAGACAAAGTATGTTTCTTCATTCGCATCCGAAACGCCGTCATTTCTGCGGGTTTTCCATTTCCCACCCCACGATGCAGGGTAAGTTGTGGGGTCTGATTTCAATGCCGGGCTTGCGCTTAACGGATTAAAATCGGTGCTTTGAGGTTGCAACCCTTCAAAATTTCCATTGATAATTCGATAAACTCCGCTCCTTGGACCTTGATGAGTGGTGACATAGACGGCGGTATCGGTTACATCAAAAGCATCTTTACCTTGATAAGTCAACGGCAAAATGACCCTTCTCGGGTTGGGTTGTGGTGCTGGAACCGACTTGTTGTCTCTTAAACGAGTATAGTTTGAGCTTCCAACAAAGGGTAGCACTAATGTATCTCTGAAGACGCGTTCCGTTCCAAGAATCAAACTTAAATCATAAATGTATTCATTGGCTTCTACCGGCCACGAAAGCGAAGGAAGTAAAGGTGAAATGTATGTTTTACCTCCAATCAATCCGTCGTTTTGGAACTTGGTTTTCACGCGATTCGCAGCGAGATATCCAACTCTTCGGTTCAATTTCTCCGATCCCACGACTTCAACCGTAAATGTATGGGATCGGGAAGAAATCGCGGGCTGAAGAGTATCTCGTTTTATGCTTATGGTTAATGAATACTCGCCTTTTGGTAGTCCGGTGATGGGGTTGAATACCACCGTGTCTTCATCCCAATTGCCTAAGGGCTTTGGCCGCTTGGTGGATTTATAAATGCTTTGATTTTGAGAATTTTTTATTTCTAATTCTGCATAAATGCTATCAACAAAAAAGTAGGTTTGATTTCTAACCGTGTATATAGGGGTAAATCCTTTATCAGCATTGATTGGCGCGTTGAACGTGGGTGAAATGGGTTGAATCGGGTCATATTGAAAATCATTTTGCGAGGGGTCAAATACTTTTACTTTCCCACTTCTTTGTGCGACAACAAGCAGCGCCGTTTTGCCTGCCGCAGTATCGCCGGTTGGGACGAAAGTAATTCCGGTAATAGGAGTCGCGTTTGTTTCATAGTTTACGTCATTAATAATAAACTGCCTTTTGGGCCTTTGAAAGCTTGAATCGATATTCACCACAACGCCCTTTCTGCTACTACCCAAATAGCAAGTACTGGCAAACCAATATCGGTTTGTTTGGATTTCTTGCGGCTCTATCGTTACAGAGGGAAGATTTAACGTCAATATGAAATAAGGTGGAAATTGCTTTTCAAATGTGTATTGGTTTGAAATCGTATCTGATGATACGAGAAACATTGAAGTATTCGGCGTAGTTGATAAATCAATGTAACGAAGTACCCCTTTTTCATTTGCTACACTAACGACACCAATATTTTTGTTCTTTACATTTAAAGTCGCTTGAATGGAAAAAGTAGCCGTATCTAATTCATACAAGCCCTTGAAAAGTGGCGAGGTTTTTGCGGCAAATAGCCTACCGTTGCTGTTGGTCAAATTGGCTTGAAAACTTCCACTTCTGCTGCTATCTAAGATTTTCCCAAATCGGTCGGTAATGAGCCATTTCGTTTTGGTTGAGAACAGCAGATTCCCCTTAAACTCGGTTACACCATAAACTTCCATCGGTAGATTAAAAGTGTAAAGTGAGGCGGTGGTATCAAAAGGGGGAATAGGTTGGGCGTCAAGTATTTGTAATGAGAAAATTCCCGTTAATAACACAAAAGTTAAGGCGAATCGGCGAGATAAATTAAGGATAGGTTTCATAATCACTCCTTTTTTGGGTTTGAAAGCGAACTTCACAGAACTTCGTAAAGTTACCCTTTTATCCACCCGCAAACGTCGCTTTCTCGAAAATTCAAAAGTTGATTTGGACGATTTTTGACCCTAAACAATTCTTCAAACCTTGAACATGTCTTCAACACACCTTTACACTTATACCAGTGAAGTTCACCTATTCATAACATAATTCCAACGCCGAAATTTTCCTTGAAAACGAATCCTCTTATTAAAAATCAAATTCTTATGGCCGATAAATCGAAAGCACTGAACATATAATCGAAAGCACCACACTGCTTATCGAAAACACGACTTCAATAATTAAAATCACTGCAATAAATATTGAAAGCACCTGATAAATATCGATTTCTTTTGACAAAATATTGATTTTGATACGACTGATTTCGAATCAAGAGCCTAAAATATTGAATCAGACGCCTCCGATTACGAATCAGATGCTTTAAATATCGAATCAGACGCCCCTGATTTCGAATCAGAGCCACCTAATTTCGAATCAGACGCCCCTGATTTCGAATCAGATACTTCAAATATTGAATCAGACGCCCCTGATTTCGAATCAGAGCCACCTAATATCGAATCAGATGCTTCAAATATCGAATCAGACACCCCTGATTTTGAATCAGATGTTTCAAATATCGAATCAGACGCGAATAGTTATGAAAACGAACGATTTTCGGCTTAAAATCTGTCAATTAGAAAGGCTTGAAGCGGTTTGAAGAAGGTTGGAAAATCTCAAGCGTGCGGAAGGTCGGAGATTTCTCGCTGCAAGCTTGGCGAGCACATTTAAGCCTCGAAATGACAAAGTGAAGGGGGGTCATTGAGCCTGTCGAAATGCCCCCCTACACGTCGCGGTGGTTTCGACAAGCTCAACCACCTCAATTTTGAAGCTTGTTAAGAGTCTGAGATTTCTCACTGCGCTCGAAATGACATGCGGTTGGTGAGTGGCGTGCAGGATTCCGGACAAGCCGGAATGACTTGCTGCGGAAGTGTGGTGCACGACACGGTGGTTTCGACAAGCTCAACCACCACTCTTGGTTGTATTAATCCTGTTCATCCTTTAATCCTAAGAATCACGGTTCAGACAGAGTTTTGTGGCGTGCGGTACAGTGATTTATATATGCTCAATTCTTTGCTCTTTCCAACGATCTAAATCTCCTCCATTTGAAGGGTTCTTTATACCCTTTTTTCTCCTTTCATGAAATTGAATAAAACATCTCTCTTTATCTTTACTTGAAAATATTCATCGTTATATTTGAATTAGGAATTAGTTGTATAAGACCAGTATCATTCATTATCCATAAGCACGATGGAAATTCTTATTGATTTACAAATTGAAGCCTTAGACGAAGGTGGGTTTTTAGCTACGAGCAGTGATCTTCAAGGCTTTTTGGCACAAGGCAGAACTTATGCCGAAACCATTGAAATCGCGCAAGATGTCGCCCGAAAACTGATTGAATCATACCTTGAACACGGCGACGCCTTACCGGACAAGATCAAAGCTCAATTTGCCCATCCCAATCGTGAAATCACGCTTAAAATCCCCGTTGCGATTTCACAATGAGTAAGCTACCCACCCTCACCTACAAAGAGTTGATTCAAAAGCTTCGCAAAGCAGGCTTTGAATTTGACCGACAAGCGAAGGGAAGTCATGAAATTTGGTATAACCCCAAAACAAAAAAAAGAACAACGATTCCTCATCACGCAGGCTCAATTCCTAGGGGAACGCTCCGCGCCATTCTGAATCAATGTGATATATCTGTTGAAGATATCAGTTTGCTTTAATGAAAATCCACCTTTGCGGCTTTGCGAGAACCCGTAGCCTCATATAGTGGTTTCGACAGGCTCAACCGGTGATTCATTTCCTCTTCGCGGCATGTCAGATACCGAACAAGTCGGTATGACATGCCGGATGATTAGCGAGCTGGATTCCGCGGCGAGCTTGACGAGCAGATTTAAGCCTCGAAATGACAAAGTGAAGGGGGTCATTGAGCCTGTCGAAATGACTCCCTTCACGACACGGTGGTTTCGACAAGCTCAACCACCTTGATTTGCGTAGCCTTCTCATTTAACGCTTGTCATTTCGAACGGAGCAACGCGGTTTGAAGAGGGTTGGGAAATCTCTGGTGTGCGGAAGTTCCGAGATTTCTCGCTGCGCTCGAAATGACAGCCAACTGAAACTTAACTCTTAAATCTTAACTCACTCCATCCACTCCGGCATTCCCGTACTGAGGCTTTGGTTGATTTTGAAGGTTGCGAGAGTTGTCATGACTTGACTTTCGAATGAAATGGGTGCGCCGCCCTTTTGAATCGCATTCAGAAACGCCGCGACTTCCTCACGGTGGCCTTTCAATCCCGAAAACTCCCGCACCCGCTGCGCCCCTTGCTCCGAAAGTGTCACGGTTTTGAAATTATCCATCATCCCAATTCGCGCACCGCCAAAAATTTCAATCCGCTCTTTCGGGAAAAGCTTATCGCCATTCGAGAGATAATGCACACACCCCACACTGCCATTTTTAAACCGCAGCGTAATCACCAAGTTTTCACGCACGGCCGTCGGCAAAAGCTCGGCATAGACTTTTTCAATCGCCGAGCCAATGAGGAATTGAAGCGTATCGATAAAATGGCACCCTTCGCCAATGAGCCTGCCGCCGCCTTCACTGAGATCTTGTGTCCAATGGTCGGGCGGAAGCGGGCCGGCATTCACGCGGTAATGCACGGAAATTGGTTCTTTCAATGCTGAAAAATACGATTGAAGTGCGCGAACCGGCTCACTGAAGCGGCGGTTAAATCCGGTGAGCACCACCAAATTCGGATGTTTGGCTTTGGCTTCCACAATCGCGCGAAGCCCGTTTTCATCAATTGAAAGTGGCTTTTCGACAAACACATGCTTGCCGGCTTCAAGCGCAGCAACCACCATCTCGGCATGCAGATTGTGGCGGGTAGCAATCAAAACGGCGTCAATCGCGTCGTTCTCTAAAACGGCTTTGATCTCCGAAGTCGATTTCGCGAAGCCAAATTTCGATTTCACATTTTCCGCCGTGACTCCCGTAGCATTGCAAACGGTTTCTAAGCGCACCACTTCCGACGCTTTCAGCGCCGGAATCAAATAGCCTTGCGCAAAACTGCCCGCACCGATAAAGCCGATGCCAAGTTTACCTTCCATTGGCTTTGGCTTCGTGGTTGATTTAGTGGATGAATCGTGTTTCGCTTTTTCCCAATAACCATCGGTGGAGTCGAAAGTCCCATAATCAAGCAGAATGCCGATGTAACGCTCTTTCACCTCACCACTGATGAGTTTATAAGCATCCGCGCCCGATTCAATCGGGAAGCGATGCGTGGTGAGTTTATCGGTATTCATTCGTCCGGCGGCGCAAAGGTCAAGGAAGGCTTGCATATTGCGCTGCTCTGTCCAGCGGACATACCCGATGGGGTAATCAATTCCCTTTTCTTCGTAATTGGTATCGTAGCGGCCTGCGCCGTAAGAGCGCGACAGGCGAAAGTCTAATTCCTTCATATAATATGGGCCGCGGGGCAAGTTCATTCCCGTAACGCCAACCATCACCACGCGGCCACGGTCGCGCATGATTTCGGCGGCGAATTCGACGGGATCGTTTTGCGAAGTCGAAGCGGTAATAATAACGGCATCCACCCCAAAGCCATTGGTAAAGCCTTTGATTTCTTCCAAGATGGTTTCGCTTGAACGCGTTAGTGCAAGGTCAGCGCCGAGTTCCTTGGCAAGCCTTACGGAATCGGGATTGACATCGACGCCTATAACTTTTGCGCCGGAGGCTTTGAGCGATTGCAAAAGCAATTGCCCCACAAGTCCCAAACCCAGCACAAGCACCGTTTCACCGAGTGTGACATTGGCTTGACGAAGCCCTTGTATGGCAATCGCGCCCAAAGTGGTGTAAGATGCGGCATCTTCGCCGACGCCTTCAGGAATTTTCACACACAAGTTTTTTGGCACCACCACGAATTCGGCATGTGAAGCGTAGCCTTGCCCGGCGCACGCCACTTTATCGCCGGGGCGAATGCCTGCAACGTCATCCGCCACTTCAAGCACGGTACCGGCGGTGGCATAACCCATTGCGGTATCGCTATTGAGCTTATTGAAGGCGCGGTCCAATGTTTCCAATATGCCTTGTTCTTTCATTTGTTTGAGCACAAGCTTCACAAGGTCGGGGCGAGAGCGTGCTTTTTCGAGCAAAGATTTTTTTCCGAAATCCACTTTCGTGCGTTCGGTTCCGGCACTGATTAAACTGTATCGGTTTCGAACCAAAATCATTCCGGGTTTGAGCGCGGGCATCGGAACTTCTTTGACTTTAATGGTGCCGCTTTGGGCATTTTGAACAAGCTGTTGCATTGCGTATGAATTAAATCAATGATGAAACTTTTATCGGAGGAGAAAAAGAGCGGGCAAAGATACGTGAATCGTGGCGATTCTCTTTGATTGAGTAAGTATTTTGAGCTATCGACGGTTTGTGACGTATAAGGGAATTTTTTTTCTTTTGAAGCCGAATCCCTTTTGCTTAGATTTATAGCAGTGTGAGTGAAGTTTTAGCTCAATATTTGAAAAAGGAATCATAACAATGCCACGCTATACACCGGAGCAACTCCGTTTGCGCAACGCATCGATTTGGACAAAAATTCAAATCATTCTTGCCCCGATTCAATTTTTTGTTTTCCTCGGCGGCTTGGTCATTACCTACCTCTATTACATCGATCAAATACACGATTTCTATTGGGTTACCATTGGTGTAGCTGTCAAAACACTCTTTTTCATCATACTCTTTGTAACCGGTGCCTTTTTTGAAAAGGAGGTCTTCGGCGAGTGGGTTTTTTCGCCGGAGTTTTATTGGGAAGATGTCGGCAGTTCAATTGCAATGGGTATTCACTTTTTGTATTTCATTTTGGCAATTTTTATTCACGATCGAGAAGTATTGGTTTGGGCTGCATTTGCCGCTTACATCAGCTACCTCTTGAATGCATTGCAATATTTGATACGGATTTATTTAGAGAAACGAAACGAAAAACGCCTGCAAGCCCAAGGGTTGGTATAGGTCGAAAGGAGTAAAGGATGAGAACGAAAGCCGTGGTATTTACAGGCCCCAACCAAATTGAAATTCAAGATGTTGGCTTGCGCGAAATGACGGATGAAGATGTGTTGGTGCGAACCGTTTGGTCAAGCGTCAGCGCAGGAACGGAAAAAATGCTTCTTTCGGGGAAATTGCCCACAATGCAAATGACCCAATTCCCCGTAATTCCGGGTTATGAAACCGTCGGAAAAATCATCGGTCGCGGCGATCATGTTCCCGAAGAGCTTTTAGGAAAGTATGTTTATGTTTCAGGCTCTTTCGGTTATGTGGGCGTCAATGCAGCCTTTGGCGGTGCCTCTCATAATTTGGTTTCGCCGGCGCATAAAGTCACACTTCTTGATTCACTTGAAAATCCAATGCTTGGCATTCTCCTTCCCCTTGCATCAACCGCGCTTCATATCATCGATCTCGCGGCAGTTAGGAACAAGCGCATTCTCATTTTAGGGCAAGGGGCGGTTGGGCTTTTAGTGGCTGAATTTGCGCGGCTTTTTGGCGCAAGTTTTATTGCCGCCACGGATCTCAATGCCGCCCGATTGGAAAAATCCGCCGCGCATTTACGAATCAACCTCACCGAAACCGGCAGTGCCGATGTCTTGATGGCAACACCCTTTGACGCAGTTATCGACTGCACGGGCTCAATGAATGCAATAGCTGAAAGCCTTCGCTATCTCAAAATGAATGCCGCTGTCATTCTTGGCGGATATTATGAAAAAATTGACTTGCCCTACAATATGGCCTTTATGAAAGAGCTACGCTTTCTCGTCGCGAAGCAGTGGGCAATGGGCGATCTCGACCGCGCACTCGATGTTATGGCAAAGCGCGAAATCGGGTTTGAAAAGATTATCACACATCAAAAGAGCGTTTGGACAGACATTGCACACAGTTATGATGCCGCTTTTCACGATTCCTCTTGCCTGAAATTGGTACTGGAGTGGGAAGCCGATTAACTGTGTGAAGAACTTTGACGGGTGCAATGAATTTGCACTCTCATCAATCATCTTTGATCATCGCATTGACCGTTTGCAATGCACAAATTATGAATCCAATGCCTGCGAGAACGATCGCCATCTATGGAAAAGGCGGAATCGGTAAAAGTTTTACCACCACCAACTTAACAGCAACTTTTGCCAAATCGGGCAAACGCGCCCTTCAACTTGGCTGCGACCCAAAGCACGACTCCACAACCACCCTATTCGGCGGACTCTCATTGCCCACCGTTACTGAAGTCTTTGGCGAACGCACTATGAAACACGAAAAAGTGCAAGTGGAAGACATCGTCTTCAAACGCCACCCCGATTCGCTCACCGATTCGTGGGGCGATATTTTTGGCATCGAACTCGGCGGCCCTGAAGTGGGGCGAGGCTGCGGCGGCAGAGGCATTATTTCAGGCTTTGATGTGCTCGAAAAGCTCGGTCTTTTCAAATGGGATTTGGATGTGATTTTAATGGATTTTCTTGGGGATGTCGTATGCGGCGGCTTTGCAACACCACTCGCGCGTTCGCTTTGCGAAGAAGTGATTTTGGTGGTTTCGAATGACCGGCAATCCATCTTCGCCGCCAATAATATTTGCATCGCCAATAATCACTTCAAAACCGTTGGCGGAACTTCGCGGCTATTGGGGCTCATCGTTAACCGCGATGATGGCAGCGGCATTGCCGATCGCTACGCCGAAGCCGCAGGGATTAATATTCTGATGAAATTGCCTTACAACTCCGAAGCGCGAGATAAAGCCGATGGATTTGATTTAGCAATTCATTTGCCCGAAGTCGGGGAAAAGTACCATAGGCTTTGCGATCAAATTTGGAATCGCGAAGTGCCATATTGCGAAGCGAAAGGGCTGAATTATGATGATTTTATGAGGCTTTTCGGCGAAGTTGATTCCCGCAAACCAGACCCCGCTCATCCCGAAGACTTGCGGCTCTCCAAAAATTTAGATCTCGATGCCGCAGCAATGGTCAAAGAGAAATTGGAAAAGGAAGCCGCGAAGGAAGCATTTATCGCAAACGGATTTAAGGCCGAAGGTAGCGGATTGATTTCGATTCAATTGCCAAAAGCTGAAAATACAATGGGCGATAAAGTGGCGATTGGCAGCAATGCGGCATCGCTTCCAGAAACAGATGAATTCATCAAAAAAGCTCCTGCAAAAAAATTGCCACCGATGGCCGCAAGAAAATTGGCGTCGCGCGCTGAGAACCCTTTGGCCGAAAAGCCAGCACCGCCGCCGAAGACAGACCACGAGCGGCTTTTGGCTTGCATTGATGCCTTGCCGAAAGTCGAGCGCGAAATCATTACGCTTTTTGAGATTCGCAAAAAATCTTTAAGTGAAATTGCCATTGAACAGCATATAGAACAACGAGAAATTGAAACACATTTAAATAATGCTCGGTCTCGATTGAAATCGCTATTTTTCCAACTGGATTAAATACTGTAAACAACAATACCGATGAATACCACCACATTAACGGCTGAAGAACTTCAAAGGCTTCATCAAGTCATTGGCGAAGTGCTCTCAGAAAAATTATTAAGCTTGCGCTCAAAAGCGGCCGATGACACCGCAACCAATGCAGATCGAGTAAATCTGAATTTTGCCGAAGAGGTTTTTGCGCTTGCTCGAAATCGATTTTCTGTTACCAACAACGAAGCAAGCCATATGCAGGGCGGCGATGTTTGGGTTGAAAGAACAGGCGCTCATTACCCGCATATACGATTGCACGGCGGTGCACGCGATGAAGACGTTCCGCCTGCCTCAAAATCCTAATCTTTTCGATTGATTGCTCCAACCCCCGCTTTTCCCGCCTTCTCGCCCTGAATTCGGCTAAATCGGCTTTTACTTAATTTGTTTTAGAGAAAATTGCGCATCTCCTTTGGGTAAATTACACTGTTCCGTACATACGGTTTTTCTGACGTTTTTATTTTTCATTTATCTGTAAGGAGTTCAACATGTCTGCATTACTCGACCCTGTTGCAAAAGACTTAAGTTTTAAAACGATGGACGGTAACGAAGCGGTTTCACACATCGCCTACCGCACCAACGAAGTTATCGCCATTTATCCGATTACGCCCGCCTCTGCGATGGGTGAACTCTCCGATGAATGGGCAAGCAAAGAAATCGTGAATGTTTGGGGCACGGTTCCCAGTGTGGTTGAAATGCAATCCGAAGGCGGCGCAGCGGGCGCTGTTCACGGGGCATTACAAACCGGTTCACTCACGACCACATTTACGGCATCCCAAGGGCTATTGCTGATGATTCCAAACATGTATAAAATTGCCGGCGAACTCTCACCCTTCGTTTTGCATGTTGCCGCACGCTCTTTAGCTACGCAAGCCCTTTCCATTTTTGGCGATCATAGCGATGTCATGTCGGTTCGCTCAACAGGCTTTGCGATGCTCTCTTCAAGCTCAGTGCAAGAAGCTCATGATTTTGCCTTGATTGCTCAAGTGGCCACACTAAAATCTCGCGTGCCAATTTTGCACTTCTTTGATGGCTTCCGCACCTCGCACGAGATTCAAAAAATTTCGGTTATTTCGGATGACATCATCCGTCAGATGCTGCCTGAGTCACTCATTCGCACCCATCGCGAGCGGCGACTTGCTCCCGAGCATCCGGTGATTCGCGGTACGGCGCAAAATCCCGATGTCTATTTCCAAGGCCGCGAAACCGCAAATCCTTTTTATGCTGCCGCTTCCGACATCATTCAAAAAACAATGAATGAATTTGCTGACCTCACCGGGCGCAGCTATCATATTTTCAACTACTTCGGGGCACTCGATGCCGAGCATATTATTATCATGATGGGCTCCGGTAACGAAACCGTCCGCGAGACCATCGCTGTTCTTAACAAGCAAGGGGAAAAGTATGGGCTTGTGACTTCGCATCTCTATCGCCCGTTTGATGTCAAAAAGTTTGTGGAATCTTTGCCCGCCACAACTAAAACGATTGCCGTGCTTGACCGTACCAAAGAACCCGGCAGCACCGGCGAGCCGCTTTATCTTGATGTCATTAGCGCTCTTTATGAAGGGATGCAAAATGAATACGGGAAAATTCGCCGGATGCCGAAAGTCGTTGGCGGCCGCTATGGCCTTTCTTCAAAAGAATTCACACCTGCAATGGTAAAAGGGGTTTATGAAAATCTGAAATCCGTTCAACCCAAAAATCACTTTACGATTGGCATCAACGACGATGTCTCGCATACCAGCCTTCCTTATGATGCCTCATTTTCAACTGAACCCGATACGGTTGTCCGCGCTCTCTTTTTTGGATTAGGCGCCGATGGAACCGTGGGAGCCAATAAAAATTCGATTAAGATTATCGGTGAAAACACCGATCTCTACGCGCAGGGCTACTTTGTCTACGACTCAAAGAAATCAGGGTCAATGACAATTTCTCACCTGCGATTTGGCAGCTCGCCAATTCAATCGACTTATTTGGTAAGCCGCGCTAATTTTCTTGCATGCCATCAATGGGTTTTTCTTGATCGCTATGACATGCTCAAATTGCTCGTCAAAGGCGGCACTTTCCTCTTGAATTCTGCTTACTCGGCTGAAGAGGTTTGGGATAAATTGCCCGCCAAAGTTCAAGAAGCCTTGATTGAAAAAGAAGCGAAGTTTTATGTGATTGATGCCTATAAAGTGGCGCGAGATAACGGAATGACCGGCAGAATCAATACGGTGATGCAAACCTGTTTCTTTGCCATTTCAGGAGCATTACCCAAAGACGAGGCAATCCATCAAATCAAAGATTCGATTAAAAAAACCTATCAAAAAAAGGGGGATGCTGTCGTGGCAAAAAATATTGCAGCGGTTGATGACACCTTGGCACATTTATATCAAGTGGCTATCAAAAAGGAAATCACCAGCAATATTCCAATGCGACACGCCGTTACAGAAGACGCACCCGATTTTGTTTGCGATGTACTTGGGAACATCATCAGCGGCTTAGGCGATGATTTGCCTGTAAGCGTCTTTCCTGTTGACGGGACTTATCCTGTTGGCACAGCTCGTTATGAAAAACGCAACCTTGCCGAAAACATCCCGGTGTGGGATATGGATCTCTGCATTCAATGCGGCAAGTGCTCAATGATTTGCCCGCACGCCGCCATCCGCGTTAAAGTCTATGAACCTGAACTGGTGGCCAATGCGCCTGAAACCTTCAAATCTACGGCCGGAAAAGACCGCTCGTGGCAAGGGCTGAATTATACCATTCAAGTCGCACCTGAAGATTGCACCGGCTGTACGCTTTGCGTGGATATTTGCCCCGCGAAGAGCAAAACCGACCCCAATCATCATGCCTTGAATATGTCGCCTCAGGCAGCCCTTTTGGAAGCTGAAAAGAAAAACTGGTCTTACTTCCTAAACTTACCCGAGTATGACCGCCGCAAAATCAATGTGAGTGCCATTAAACAACAGCAGTTGCAAGAGCCGCTCTTTGAATTCTCCGGTGCTTGTTCCGGCTGTGGCGAAACACCATATCTGAAACTTCTTACACAACTCTTTGGCGACCGTGCCGTTGTGGCCAACGCCACCGGCTGCTCTTCCATTTTTGGTGGAAATTTACCCACCACACCGTGGAGCAAAAATGCACAAGGCTTAGGGCCGGCGTGGGCAAATTCGCTCTTCGAAGACAATGCGGAGTTTGGTTTCGGATTCCGTGTTTCGATTGATAAACAAGAAGATCGTGCGAAATATCTCTTAAGAAGCATTGCCTCAGAAATTGGAGATGATCTAGCAACAGCCATTCTCAACGCTTCGCAAAAAACCGAAGCCGAAATTTATGATCAACGCACCCGTGTGGACATTTTGAAAGAGAAGCTTGCTGTTTCAACTACACCGAATGCCATTGAACTTCGATTCCTTGCCGATATGCTCGTGAAGAAATCGGTTTGGATTGTCGGCGGCGACGGCTGGGCGTATGACATCGGCTACGGCGGGCTTGATCATGTTCTTGCAAGCGGCAAGAATGTCAATATTCTTGTGCTTGATACCGAAGTCTATTCCAACACCGGCGGTCAAGCCTCGAAAGCTACACCGCGCAGCGCGGTCGCGAAATTTGCTTCTGGCGGGAAACCCGGCCGAAAGAAAGATTTGGGGCTGATTGCAATGACGTATGAAAATGTGTATGTCGCCTCGGTAGCAATGGGCGCCCGCGATGAACATACGCTTAAGGCCTTCTTGGAAGCTGAGCAATATGAAGGGGTTTCGATAATCATTGCTTATTCGCATTGCATCGCGCACGGAATGGAAATGTCGGAGTCGCTCGGGCATCAAAAAGCAATTGTTGATTCTGGTCAATGGCTGCTTTATCGCTACAACCCCGATTTCATCGCAAAAGGTGAAAACCCGTTGAAGTTGGATAGCAAACCGCCGAAGATACAAGCGTCGGATTTCTTGCATCTTGAAAACCGCTTTAATGCGCTTGAAAAATTGAACCCGAAGGAGGCCGAGCATCTCTTCAAAGAGGTTCAGAACGATATAACCGTTCGGTATCAATTGTACGAATTCTTGGCATCACGAAAACCAACACCATTGGGATAAGCATTTTTTTCTTTTTTGATTTGCCTCTGCGGCCTTTTGGGGCTGTGGGGGCTTTTTTTTTGAGAACACATTTTAAATTGCATTTCATTATGTCTGGTTTATCAATTTTCACCTCCGAAACCGCCGCCGACCGCCGCTTAAAATATTCCCTCGAATTGATGCTCACGGTTTGGGTATTGGGGTTCATCGGCCACTTCACTCCGTTGAAAGAATGGCCTGCATTGTTTTTATATGTGCTTGGCGCAATTGGGCTTGCGTTTTATGTCGCTCGATTGGAAGGCTCTTGGAAACCGTCATTTATCACTTCCGAAAACTTCGGTGAAGTTCTAAAATGGAGTCTTTCAATTGGCTTCTTTCTTTTTGCGATGGATATTGTGAACACCTTCTTTTATCTCAAGCGAGGCGGTGCACCGATGGGGCAAATGGAAGAAATCCTTGTCGGGATGAATTTTCTTTATCTCTTTCCAATTCTCATCATTGGTGAAGAATTTTTGTGGCGAGGCCTGATGCTTTCGTCATTACTTGAGCGGGGCATGAATAAGCATTGGGCAATTTTACTGACAACCTTATTATTTGTGGTCAATCATTTTGCGGTTGCGCCGGTTGGGTTTAAGGAGCGAGGAATGCTGGCAATGATGGCCTTACCCTTGGGAATCATCAACGGCTATGTGATCGCAAAAACGAAGAATGTATGGGCAGGCGTTCTGATTCACGGCATTTCGATGCTGGCAATGGTCATTGACATTTTTGTGATTCCAAGGTTGGTGTAAAAAAATTGTACGGGATGGATAAATTTCGTAACAAATACCGGATTCCTTCAGCGCGTGCCTCTTGGTGGGATTATGGCAATCATGCCGCCTATTTTATCACCATTTGCACGCACAATAGGGTTCATCATTTTGGGGAAATTGTTCCTATTCATCCATCACCGAATAATTTTGTTGCGAATCGTGAATATCAGTTAGCAAAACGATTCATACAAAAGGAATTGAATCTAACCCCGGCAGGTAAGGTTGCTGAAAAATTCTGGGCCGAAATTCCTCACCAATTTCCCTATGCGGCTTTAGGGGCGTTTGTTGTGATGCCTAATCATATTCACGGAATAATCATTATCAATAATCCGAATAAACCCCATCCACCAAAACCCAACGGTGAAACCACGGAATTTGATGGGAATGGGGATACCGTTGTTAACGCCAATATCGTTGATGACGCGGATATTGTTGATGACGCCAATATCGTTGATAACGCGGATATTGTAGAGACGCGATTAATCGCGTCTCTACGGGACGAAACCCCTGACGATAACGCAAACAATAACGGGAACAAAATATCCGGCGGGATTACCGGCGATAAAAATCCAATGAATCATGATAATTTATCCCGAATCATCCGATGGTATAAAGGCCGGTGTTCATTTGAAATCCGAAAAATCAATCCTGATTTTCAATGGCAATCGCGTTTTCACGATCATATTATTCGTAACCCAAAGGAATACACACGCATCCATCATTATATCATCGCCAACCCCTTGAATTGGGAAAATGATTCTTTTTATCAATCAGACAATCCATTCACCCGCAAATAACCTTTTTTTTAAATAGGTGAAAAATCAATATTCATTAGGTGTTGTGGGTGCCTTGATTTAATCCAGCAAATTCCCTTTCGGGTCGATTTCAACCGTTGTCACCATTGTCTTCCCGTTAAAATCTTGTTTCAATTGAACTTTGGCGCGTCCGTGGTCGAATTCGCTTGCGATTTGAAACTTCGGTTCAATCGCGACCTTTCCCGTGGTATCGATATAGCCCCACAAGTCGCCCAATTTCACCGCGGCAAGTCCTTCCGAAAAATCACGCGCATCCACAAATTCGCTTTGAATTGCAACGCGGCCAGTGGCATCGATGTAAATAAACGGGTCATTTTGATTTCGCCTCACGCGGCCTCGGCCACTTGAAAACTTTCCTGCCTCAAAGTAAATCGGTTGAACCACTGTATTTCCGTTACTATCCATATAGCCGTATTTACCGCTTTCCTTCTCTTTCATCAAGACAAGGTACTCCGCAACCGCCGGTTTATCGGATTTTTGATTCTCCTTTTTACCGCAACTTACGATAAAGAGAACAGTTAGGGAGAAAATTAATAGAGTAAACAGGGAAGCCCTTTTCGGGTCTCGAATGTTTTGCAGCATATGTCAATGTTGTTTTGTTGATAGGGGGAAGATAAAGAGTTTCCGTTTAATAATTAAACTTTCTCTTTCCTTAATGCTTCGGCAATTTTTTTGGTGACTTCCAAGTTCACCACTTCCTCGGCACGAAAGATCATGTTCATAATTCCTCGTGGTGAAGATTTTCCGTGCGAAATCAGCGAAACTCCGTTCAGCCCTAAAAGCGGAACGCCTCCAAATTCATTCGGATCCCAAGTGCGAAACATTGCGCGTAGCGGCTGGCGCATGAGGCCAATCAAGAGTTTATTGAAGAGGCTCTTTTTAGCAAATTCCGCGAATCGCGCCTTGAGGAATTTCGGAACGCTTTCGCCAAATTTGAGCACAATGTTCCCGACAAAGCCGTCGCAAAGAATAATCTCTGCGGAGCCCATCAAAATGTCGCGCCCTTCGATATTTCCCACAAAATTGATTTTTCCTTTTTCAGAGGCTTCCTTTAACAAGCCGTAGGTTTCTTGAATCAAATCCGTTCCCTTTGTTTCTTCTTCGCCGATATTCAATAAACCCACACGCGGCGCCGGGTTGCCATAGACGAGTTTCTGATAAATGCTGCCCATTTCGGCATATTGCAATAGGTGTTCGGGTTTGCTATCAACATTCGCACCGGCATCGAAAATCATCATATTCTTCGCTTCACTTGGGAAAGGCGTTCCGATGGTTGGCCGCAAGACGCCTTGGCTTCGACCCAAAATGAAGAGTGAACAGGCCATTTGTGCGCCCGTGTTCCCACAACTGACAAAAGCATCTCCATTTCCTTCTTTGCAAAGCGTGAGACCTCGAACCATTGAGGAATCTTTCTTTTGCTTCATTGCAAGTGCCGGTGAATCCGACATTGTAATGACCTCGGAAGCGTGAACCACTGTAAGTTTTTCGTTCGAATATCCATTCTCTTGGAGAAGTGGCCGAAGCTTTGCCTCATCTCCAACAAGCAAAACTTCAAAGCGATTCGATGCGGCACGGAGCGCCATTAATGCCCCTTGCACTTCATTCTTCGGCGCAAAGTCGCCTCCCATTGCATCCAAGACAATTTTCATACTTGTGGTTTTCGCTTGATGGTTAAAGCCGCCGCATTTTGAAATGACTTCAAAAGGGCTTCACATTTTTTTGAATCAAGGCGCAAAGTTATAAAAGCCGCTCAATAAAAAAAGCTCAATACCCGAGGGTATTGAGCTTTTTGGTCGAATACGTTGCGCCATTTGGGGTTAAAACCCACAAAAGTTAAACCTTACTTGGTTTCTTTATTGACCTTGCTCTTATCCATTACCACTTGGCCTTTGTAGTAAAGCTTATCGCCAACCCAATGCGCATGATGCGGACGGTGTGCTTCACCGGTTGCGCTATCAACGGCGAGCGCCGGTGCAACACTGTGCTTGGCATTAAATTGGGCGCGGCGTTTATCGCGGCGAGATGCCGACATGCGGCGTTTCGGATTTGGCATTGTTTCCTCTTTTAGTTTTAGTTATGAATAATCTTTTGCTGCTTTTCAGTTTGCGTTGACCATCGATTTCTCAATCATGAAATCACGACACCCAACTTTTCGTCACTTAAATCTTCTCTCTTAATTCTTTTTTAACTGTTTTAAGGCTTTTAACCATTCGCTTTCAACGGCGGCTTCACGATTGCGGTCTTGCAATTCCTTACGCCATTTTTCTGACTCTTCGTAGCGGCAGTCCGGTATGATAAATTCTTCTGCTTCTTCAATCTCTTCATCGTCTGCTTCCGGGTCTTCGGCCAAAACTTTCGGGCAGACATTTCGCATCGGTATCGAAAGCAGCAGGGCTTCACGGACATCCCTTGTCAAGTCAATTTCCGAATCGTTCTTTTTCATCAAGCGAACATCATCGGCAATCGATTCTTCCTCTTTGGTCAGTTTGGCGTCTTGATGCAAGAGAATCGCAACAGAACATTCACTGTAGAGCGGTCTTTGAATTGGTGAAAGGCATCGATTGCACGGAACACATCCCTCGGCCTCTACCCAAACTTCAGCGAAAATGGCATCCTGCATTTTCGATAACGCCACCGAAACGAAAATTTCGCCCGGAAAGGCTTCTTCTGAGATTTCTTGATCTCCGAATTCGACGGCTTTGAGCACAAATTCATAAGTATGCTTGCCAAGGCTTAGGCCGGTGATTTTGATTTTCACTAACGGCGGAAAAGATTGAACTTCCTTTGGCACGCGGGCATCTCCGCTATGTTTCTCAGAACTCTTCTCCTTTTCTCTCTCGCTATCTCTCTCTTGTTTCATCGCTTCACGCCACCCGTCTGAATCGTTCTTTTCTCAACATCGATTGGAGAAAAGAGCCGCAAATATACAAGAAACACGGGTATTTGAAAATAGATTTTTTTTGTTTCTCGCCCTTCCTCTTGCTCACCTCAAGGCTTTCCCGCGTTGTTTTTAAGGCAAAAGTGACTTTTTCAGAAGGCTTCGGAAAAGTGTTTTTAAGCTTAAAACAAAAAATTTATAGGCATAAAACAAATTGTTTTAAGGTTAAAAACAAAATGTTTTTAACTTAAAAATAGCTTTAGAATAGCCTTTTTTCTGCTTTTGGAAGCCTTGATTTTTGGTTGACTTTGAGGCTTTGCAGCGCCCTTTAAGGCAAATTGTTGGGGAGCAAGACTTGCAAGGGTTTGACCATTGTTCCTGTGCGAATTGCTTTTGCTTTGGTGTAGGCACGCCGCACCTCGAGCCAATACTTTCCGGGCTTGAGCGCAGGAATTTGAAAGATGAGTTTCGATTCGGTGCGTGTGGCAACAGTGGTTGCTTTCGTTTCGGTGTTGGATTCACTGATGAAGAAGATTCCCTCCTCTGCGTTCTTTGGATCAAACTTCAACCGTTTTCCTCTGATTTTCCCAATTTCTTTAGGCGTAAGAATTTGGTTTTGAGATTCTGAGGCGATATCAAGAAATTCTAAAATTTCTGGTGCCGCCGGCGCTTGGGATTCCTTTTCTGCCGTGAGGGTTTCCATTTTGCTATAAAGCAGCTTTCCGGCAGAAAGGGTTGCTTTCACTTTATGCCGCTTTGCATTGAATCGATCAGTGCTTCTATCGAACACCCCTGAAACTCCCACGCGAATATTGACGAGCGGAAGGTTCACAAAATTCCCATCTGCCACAACTTCTGTGACCACATGAAAAAATAAATCCAATACCGCCTTTGCATCCGCTTCGGAGACCATTGTTCCGTAGGATTTCATTTCACGGATAATTTTTTCAGTGTTATAGACATGATTGGGACGAACTCGTGCAATGAATTCCTTGCGTTTACGCGAGACGTGATTGAACTGTAAGTTGTATTTGACCGGCATTGCTGTGAGTAATTTCTACTGAAGAATTAACGGTTGATACCCTTTTGTGAAGAGAACCCTCGCCCTCGTAGGGTCTTCATTTTGTAACTGTTGAATTACAGAGAGGGCATCAGATAAATTCAATGTGATTCCTTCGAAGTCTCTTCGATTTACAATGGTGGAAAAGAACTGCTGCGAAACGAGTTTGTTAAAAAAAATGCCGCACCATCTCAAAAGTGCGGCATCCCTCCAATAAAACGCACTGACCAACCACATTCAGTGCATTTTTCCTACATAACATATACCAATAGAAAACACCGAAATATAAAAAGCGAACCGAATTCTTGTCAAGTCCTTTTTTCTATTTTTGTTTCATTGGTGGGAACAAAAAAAATGCCGCACTTTTTACAAGTGCGGCATCTCCTCCACCATCCGCGCATTGACACCCAGCAATCAATGCGCTTCCCTATGCCTTATGCCAGTAGTTACCCTACAATGAAATATAAAAAGAGAAACAAATTCTTGTCAAGTCCTTTTTTTAATTCAGATCGTGTAATGAATAAAAAAATCAACAGGTCTGAAGTGGAAAAGCCGCCTTTTCTGATCAATTTTTCTTTATTTCGCTTTTTCTAACTGACCAATCTTTTTCCAGCCGGGCTCAGTTTTCAAAACGATTGAAATGTAAAGATCGGCATCGGGGATTGCCCCAATCTCTTCCTTTTTCATTTCTGCATTAATGATATTCGGCTCAAGGGAATACATCGCGCCGGTGATGGCATCAATCGCAAGCCCAATCAATCCTCCAAACAGAATATTTCCCCAAACCCATCCGTTGCTTGAAGTTGTAAGAACAACTTCATAAGGTAAAAATCCCGCGAGATCGAGTTTAATTTTATGTTCGTCTTTTCGTTTTAATTTTACTTTTGCGGGTGTTTTGGCGAGTATCACATTATTAACCGTAATCGAAGCTCCGCTCGGTGTGCTTGAAATTGCAATGTCTTGCGAGCTTCCACTCATTATCGACGCACAGCCGGTGAAAGTCAAAAACACAGTTGCCGCTGTAAGAATAACAATCGATTTCATTTTTTCTCCTTTATTTTAGTGCCCAAATTTTCAACTTCGAGCAGGGGCACTTGTTAACTACCCGATAGTCGTTTTTGATTTTCTCCCAATCGCATTGAACTCTTTGACCAAAGTTCTGACAATACTAACGAGTGAATTGAATACCGATGAATTGAAACTTTTGGAGAGTTTGGGCAGATTGTGAGAGAACATTTTTAAAAATACTAAGTGGTTTCGGGGGGAACAAATACCATATAGAAATTTAATATTGGCAAGAATTGATGGGGGATTTTCAAGTATCACATCAACATGTATTTCCTTATGAATATTTCAATTCGGCTTTTTGGCGGAGAGGAAATAACCGAAATAAGCCATTGGAAAGTAGGCGACAGCAAGGTCAAGGATGGTAAACCACAACGGAGAGGGCAACACGGCCACATTGAATGCGCCTCCCGCAAAGAACAATGCGCCGATACCAATGGCCAAATAAAGCGTGACTTTCTCGCCAAATTTCCCAACGATAAATCCACCCACCAGCGAACCCACTGCGTGCGCTAAAAAGGGAAAAAGAAAATGCTGCGGCCCCATTTGACTCATCACGGCTTTTAAGCCTTCCATTGTTGTGGTGTCGCCGCCTGCCGGAGAGGGAATCAATACACCACCCAATAAAATCAATGCCATATTCGCGATGCTGCCCAAGACAAAGGCAAGAATGAAAACGAGGGCGTTTTTAAGGATGATGTTCATAATTTTTCGGTTTTTAACTATTGAAAATTCTTTTCATTTTCTCTTTACTAAAACTTACAGTTAGAAGGAAAGTATGCCAAAAGTATTAGTCTTGCGTTTGCTTTTCCGATTGTTCTAATTCGCTCTTGAGAAATTTCCCGGTAATTGATTTTTCCTCCAAAGCAACCTGTTCGGGTGTACCTGCAATGACAATCTCACCACCGCCTGCACCGCCTTCAGGGCCTAAGTCGATTATCCAATCTGCTTGTTTAATAACATCCAAATTATGCTCAATCACAACCACCGTGTTTCCTTTTTCAACAAGGCGTTGCAAAACATCGAGCAAGAGCTGAATATCTTGAAAATGGAGACCGGTTGTAGGCTCATCTAAAATATACAGTGTTTTACCTGTTTGAATTTTCGCGAGTTCGGTTGAAAGTTTCACGCGTTGTGCTTCACCGCCGGAGAGGGTGGTTGACGATTGCCCGAGCCTTAAATAGCCAAGTCCAACACTTTCCATTGTTGAAAGAATTCGGCGGATTCGTGGGAAATCTTGAAAGAAATTGGCGGCCTCTTCGATGGTCATATCCAACACATCGGCAATGGATTTGCCTTTATAATGCACTTGCATCGTTTCGCGGTTGTAGCGTTTTCCTTTGCAAACATCACAGAGGACATAGACATCCGGAAGGAAGTTCATTTCGATTTTCTTCATTCCATCGCCTTCGCACACTTCGCAGCGGCCACCGGCGACATTAAAACTAAATCGCCCAGCTTTATACCCACGAATTTGCGCTTCTGGCAAAGTGGCAAAGAAATCGCGAATGAGAGTAAAAACGCCCACATAGGTTGAGGGATTTGAGCGCGGCGTTCGGCCAATCGCCGATTGATCAATATCAATGACTTTATCGATTTCCTTTAATCCTTCTATCCCTTTGTGAGGCAAGGTGAGCATTCGGGAGCGGTAGAAGTGATTGGCCAAAATTGGGTAAAGCGTTTCATTGATGAGCGAGGATTTCCCACTTCCGCTGACACCCGTTACGGCAATAAGCTTCCCAAGCGGCACTTCGAGAGTCACATTTTTCAGGTTGTGACCGGTGCACCCCTTCAGTATAATTTTCTTTCCATTTCCTTCACGCCTTGAGAGTGGCACATCAATCCGTCGTGTGCCATTGAGATAGCCGATGGTTGATGATTTCTTTTCTCCGATTTCAGCAAGGGTTTGCATTGTACCAAGAGCCACCACTTCGCCGCCGTGTTCTCCGGCGCCCGGGCCCATATCGATGATATGATCGGCATAAAGCATTGTTTCTTTATCGTGCTCCACAACGAGAACACTATTACCAAGGTCGCGAAGGTCAAGCAATGAACGAATGAGTTTGATGTTATCGCGCTGATGAAGGCCGATAGATGGCTCATCTAAAATATAAAGCACACCCGTTAGTTGAGAGCCCAACTGTGATGCCAAGCGAATTCGCTGTGCTTCACCGCCCGAAAGGGTTGCTGCAGAGCGTGAAAGGGAAAGGTAACCGAGCCCGACATTGAGCAGGAATCCAAGCCTTTTGGTGATTTCAGCAATAATTGGCTCAGCAATGGTTTTCTCTGTTCCCGAAATTGTTTCGGGAAGCGATTCAAAAAATTCCTTGGCTTCACCAATGGAATAGTCAGAAATTTCAGAAATATTTTTCCCTTTGATTTTCACAAAGAGGCTTTCTTTGCGAAGCCTTGCCCCGCCGCACTCCGGGCAAGCTTCTTTTTGCATAAAGCCTTCTGCCCACTCGCGGACACTGGTGGATTGGGTTGTAGTATGAATTTGACGGACATAGTCAATCATGCCTTTCCACTCTTGTGGGTACTTAAATTCTCTTGCGCCGTAATTGTAAGTAACATCAATCGATTCCTTCGCCCCTTTCATCAGAATATCATAAACCGATTTGGGCAAATCTTCAATTGGGGTGTCAATGGCAAACTTATATTTTTTTGACAAGGCTTTGATCAATTGCCAAGTATTGTCTCGCCCTTCTTTGCCGAGCGGAGCCAATGCACCATTGGCAATGGTTTTGGTTAAATCGGGAATGATGAGCGATTCCGAAAGTTCCATTACTTCGCCCAAGCCTTCGCAGCGAGGGCAAGCACCATAGGGCGAGTTAAAACTGAAATTGTTTGGGGCTAAATCTTGCAGGGAGCTAGAGCCATCGGAATAAGCAAAATTTTTGCTGAAGTAGAGATCTTTATTTTCAAGTTCTCCTAAAGTCTCGCAGATGATTGACGCTTTATTTTCGGAGAGTTTCATCGTCAAGGTGATTGCATCTTTCAACCTATCTTTGATATCGGGAGCAATAATGAAGCGATCAACAACCAGCGCGATGTCGTGGATTTTATACCTATCGACCTTCAGTCCTTTCTTAAGTTCCACTGTTTCGCTATCGATTCTCACCCTTGTGAAGCCGCGCTTCATCACATCTTCAAAAAGCTCGCGGTAGTGTCCTTTTCTTCCCGAAACAAGCGGGGCTAAGAGTTGAACTTTAGTGCCTTTTGTCAAAGAAAGAATCGCGGAGAGAATATCTGCTTCACTTTGCTTTTCAAGTTTCCGGCCGGTTTTGGGGTCGTAACGGGTTCCGGCACGGGCATACAAGAGCCTCATGAAATCATAGATTTCAGTAATTGTTCCAACTGTTGAACGCGGCGAACGGGAAGTGGTTTTTTGTTCAATCGAAATCACGGGTGAAAGTCCATCGATATACTCGACATCGGGGCGTTCGATTGCGCCGACGAATTGTTTAGCGTACGACGAAAGTGTTTCCATAAACCGCCGTTGCCCTTCGGCATAGATGGTATCAAAGGCGAGGCTTGATTTCCCAGACCCCGAAAGCCCGGTAATTACCACCAATTTGTTTCTTGGGATTTCAACACTGACATTTTTCAGGTTGTGCACTTTTGCCCCGCGCACAATAATGTTTTCCATTTCAGTGGTTGAGCTTTCTATTTCCTTTTGATGACTAAATTCAGGCATTCAATTTGCAATTAGCTGATTGATTTCGGGAGAGACCGTTAAAACGATTAAACCGCGTAATATACACGTTGCGTTTCAAACCATTTTTTATCCTTTTCCTTTTCTAATTTCATTCGTCAATTCATTCCTCAATTCATTCTTTACTCCATTTTTGAGAAGAGCGGCATTGCGATGATTTCCGCGGGGTGGAGTTTGAATTTGATTCCACGTTTTGATTCAAATTTATCGCGATACCTCGTTTCAAGGGCATGAATAAATCGAGATGCCTTTTCTCTCATTTTCTCAACTGAGCTTTCGCCTCTGATCCACTTTTTGCGTTCAATCATAAGTTCATATTGAAGATGAATCAACGCATCGCGCCTTGGCGTTGCGGTTTTGATCTCAATTTCTTTTGGTTTTCGGTTTGAGCCTTTTGCTTTTTTGTTTGTCGCCTTCCTTTTCTGACTTCTTTTTTGTTCTTCCATCTTGGAATTCCCTTCATCGTTTTGGCGAACGGTTGATGATTTCCTCACATTGTGGCTTCGGTTTTTTTCTTAATTTGAAGTTCAATGTTCATTTTCGCGCAATGCGCACAATTCTCTTTATTTTTTATGAAAGCAATTATTCCTGTTGCCGGAGTTGGAAGCCGGCTTCGCCCTCATACTTATACATTACCAAAAGTTCTGTTAAATGTCGCCGGAAAGCCGATCATCGGACATATTATCGATAAAATCATTGAAGAAGGTATTCGAGAAGCAGTAGTGATTGTCGGTTATTTAGGCGATATGATTCAAGATTACCTGACACAAAATTACGACATCAAATTTACTTTTATTGAGCAAGAAGAGCGACAAGGGCTTGGCCACGCCATTTGGATGACGCGTGAGCATCTTGGAAATGATCCTGTCTTTATCATTTTAGGCGATACAATTTTTGAGGTTGAACTCTCCTCGGTGTTTAAGCGAGAGCATTCTTCATTGGGTGTTAAAGAAGTAGAGGATCCCCGTCGATTTGGCGTGGCCGAAGTACAGGACGGCTTCGTTAAAAAACTTGTCGAAAAGCCTGAAGTTCCAATTTCAAACCTTGCGATTGTTGGACTTTATTATATCAAGAATCCGAATCTCCTGATTGAAACGCTTCAGCATAACATTGATCGTAATATTCGCACCAAAGGTGAAATTCAATTAACGGATGCCTTGCAACTGATGATTGAACGGGGGGAGAAATTTTCCACCTTCCCTGTTAGTGGCTGGTACGACTGTGGCAAGCCGGATACTTTGCTTTACACTAACGAAAAGCTTTTGAATCATAAGCCGCGGCATCGTGAGTTTTTTGGTTGCATCGTGAACCCGCCGGTTTACATTGCAGAGGATGCCGTTATCACCAATTCAATTATTGGTCCTTATGCAACAATTGCCAGCAAAGCGATGGTGAAGGATTCAATGATTCAGAATTCGATTATTGGTGAAAACGCGAAAGTTGAGGGGCTATTGATGAAGCAATCGATTGTTGGCAACAATGCAACCATTGTCGGTAATTTCAGAAGAGTGAATGTGGGCGATTCCTCAGAGGTGGATTACCGTTAACAGCGAAAGAATAGAATGAAAAAGGTCGGATTGTTCCGACCTTTTTTTTACCGATTGTGTTTAGGCGATATAATTTTCGATCGTTTCAATAAGTTGCTGCGGGTCGAAGGGTTTATTGAGGAATGAATTCGCTCCCAATTCAAGACCGGTACGGCGGTGTTTATCGCCGGCACGAGCAGAGACGATGATGATGGGAATATCTTTGTATTCGGGCATTTTTCGAATTTCCGAGACCAATTCGAAGCCGTTCATACGAGGCATTTCGAGGTCGGTAATAATAATATCGGCGGGTGTTTTCGGAAGGCGTGTAAGCGCATTGAGCCCGTCATCGCAGGAAACGACATCAATCCCGGCTTGAGTAAGAACGGACGAGGCATATTTGCGTACGGAGGGTGAGTCGTCGGCATGCAGCACCAAGATGCGTTCGCCTTTTCTCTTTTTGCGTACCACTTGCGGTGTATCCGGTTCTACTTCAACCGGTGCAGTTTCAACAGAAACACCCACATCTGCACGTGCGGCTTCAGACTTGAGGAGATACTCCATATCTAAAATGATAACCACTTGACCATCGCCCAAAATGGTAGAACCAATAACGCCCTTAACATTTCGAAGATGTTTGCCGAGTGACTTAACAACGATTTCTTCTTTATTTCCAAGCTTTTCAACAGCAATCGCAAATTTACCCACATCTTCAATTTCCACGACGACCACAGCAACTTTTGCCTTAAACTGCATCGCATCTGAGGAATCACCTAAGATGGCGTTGAGATAGCGAAGTTCAATTTGGTCCCCACGAAGGTTAATCCATTTTTTTCCATCCTCATCCGTTTCAACGGTTTCGGTTAAAACGAACGCAGTCTCTGTGACAATTTCAAGCGGAATGGCATAAGTAAGATTCATTGCACCTACCAAAAGCGCTTGACCGATTGCAAGCGTAAGGGGCAGTGAAATCATAAATTTAGTTCCCTTTCCTTCAACAGAATCGATATGCACACTGCCTTTTAATTTTCTGATGGTATTGGCAACGACATCAAGCCCGACGCCCCGTCCTTGAAGTTCGGTAATTTTATCTGCCGTGCTAAATCCAGCTTTGAAAATGAGCGCGGAGGCTTCGGCGGTTGACATCCGGTCGGCTTCTTCCTGTGTAATAATTCCTTGCTTTAAGGCCTTTGCTTTTACTTTAGCCACTTTAATTCCGCCGCCATCATCTTCAATTTCAAGAATAAATCGGCTTCCTTTTTGGTAGGCACGCATTGATAAATTTCCCATCGGGTCTTTACCGTTATCGAGCCGGACTTCTGGCGTTTCAATTCCGTGGCCAATGGCATTACGGACGATGTGCATCACGGGCTCGATAACTTCTTCCATCACGTTTTTATCGAGCTTTGTTTCTTCGCCTTCCGTTGTGAAGTTGAGTTCCTTTCCTTCTGTTTTAGCGATATCGCGAACGGAACGGTTGAAGCGCGTAAACATTTGCTTGACGGGCACCATACGCATCGTCACAACTTCGCGGTTGAAGTCGTTGGCAAGTGTGGTAACCTTTGCAATATTTTGGTTAAATGTGGATGTGATATCGCGAAGGTCTGAAATCGAGTCGTCTAAGTTGAGCATTGTCGATTTCAAATCGCGATTAATGATATCCATATCACTAAATCGATCGAACTCTGTATCAGAGAACTCTCTAAGCACTTCGCTGCTGAAAGCTTGGGCTTTTTCAAGTTCCTTGCTTTCATTTGACTTCTGAATCATCGTATTGACCTTTTTTGCAACTTGGGTAAGTTGCGTACGGTCTTTAATCACACGATTGATAAACTTTTGGAGTGTGTGCAATTCATTATTCAACCGGTTACGTGAAATAACCAATTCTGCAGAGAGGTTCACGAGCGAGTTCAGCGATTTGATATCGATACGAACGGTTTGTTCTGCCGCAATCGCCGGTCGTTTTCCTTGACCACCTTCGGCTTCTTGCCCTTGGCTTTGCAAGGTTTCTGAACCTGATTTTTTTAATTCAGTAATATTGATAGGCGTAGTAATCTTTCCTACTGTTTTCAACTGCTCCGTGTAGTTCCCAAGTGCTTTTACAAACGGAGCTTGCTTGCCCCCTGAATCACCGCCGGTCTCGCGAAAATCTTTAAGCAATGTTGCAATCATATCGCTGCAAGGCAGGAGCAGGTCGATAACTTCACGAGAAACTTTCAAATTTCTATCGCGCATCACTTGCAAGCAATCCTCCATATGATGCCCAAGTTCGCTGATATTCTTAAGACCCACCATTGCTGCAGAGCCTTTCAGGGTGTGTGAACTGCGCAAGACACGATTGACCAATTCAGGCTGTTCGGTACCAATCAGCTTATCCAATTCTAAAACATCCTGACTTAGCTTTTCGAGGTATTCTTTGGCTTCATCTAAAAAGATCTGTTGGATTTCATCGGGAACAAATTTTTTGGCAGGAGCCTGTGCTACTTCTTTTTGGGCACTTGTTGCTACTGAAATTTTACCGCTCTTTTGCAATTCTTGAGTGTAACCAGCAAGAACTTGGGTAATTTCATCGAGATGATCGAAATCATCTTTTCCTGTTTCTTTGAATTCATTCACCATAAAGGTGAGCGCATCGGTGGCCTGAAACAAGGCATCCAAAAGAACTTTCTGAGCCGGAAGATTTCCATCGCGAACCACTTGCAAGCAGTCTTCCATTTTGTGGCCAAGTGTTGCAATATTTTTAAGTCCAACCATCGCAGCAGAGCCTTTCAAGGTGTGAGACCCTCTCATAATACGGTGGACCAAATCGGTTTGAACCGTCTCTGCGACTTTATCCAACGCGAGCAAGTCTTCATTCAGCTTTTCGAGATATTCTTTTGCTTCTTCCAAAAATATCTGCTGGATTTCGTCAGGAACGAAATTTGTATTGCGTTCTCTTTTTTCCGGTTGTGGATTTAGGCTGGAGAGAATCGCATCCTTAATGGCATTGAGTTCGATATTCTCATCCGAAAGGTCGGAGAGTTGGATGTCGGCATTTAGTGTACTAAAATCCAATCCGTTATTTTGAACCGGCGCCGTTTCTTGTTCAAGTTCGGTGGTAGTAAAATTTAAATCCGGTTCATTGGTATCAAAGGATAACTCGGTTTCGGGTAAAAGGTCGCTAACTGGATCTAAACCAGAAAGAATTTCTTCTTGTTTTGGACTTTCCTTTTCTGAAGCTGTCTCGATTTCGGGATTCCCTAAAAGCTCATCATCAGTTTCTTTTAAGAGAAATCCTTCATCAAAATCAAGCACTAAATCCTCGCCCATTGCCAAATCTTCAGCATTCGATTCGGTGGATTTATCAGAGAGTTTACTGATTGATTTCAATTCATTTCTTTGTTTTGTATCGGTTTGCTCTTGAGACAGCGGGGCTTGTTCGGCAATGTCATCAAAAAGCATATCTTCATTTGAAAGCAACGAATCTGCAAATGCATCGTTTGTCAGCTGAGTTTCCGTGGAAAGAAGAGGCAAATCTTCCAGCATTTCATCTTGAATTTCAGGCATCGATTCAAGGGGAGATTCCTCTAATACTTCTGTTGTTTCAAAAGAAAGTTCATCTTTCTCAGCAAATGAGAGTGATGGAGTTTCACTGAGTTCGTAAGTTAAATCAAATGCAGGCAAGGAGTTTTGTTGTTCCCACTCGTTTTGCAAACTTGATTCGCTTTCTTGATTCGAGTCTTTAGCGAGTAGATTTTCTTCGGGTGTGCTCAGTGTAAATACATCATCCTCGGGCAATAGCAAATCGGCACCCAATGAATCAACACCAAGATTTTGGTCACTTTGCTCCGGCGTTGCTTTTGAAAGAAGCGATGAAAGGGGGTCTTTTGATTTTGATTCGCTTGGTTGATCAAGCGCAGAATCACTTAAGGTTAGTGAAGAATCATCGAGAATAAAGTTGTCATCAATCCCAAAAAGCTCGTCATTTGCTTGGCTTAGTTCAGATATCGTTTCAGATTCAGGACTTTGATGGAGCCGTTCATCATCGGGATTTGGTTTTTCGGTAGAGAGCGATTCCTCAGGTTCTGAAACAGTTCCCTTCGACGGCATTTTTTTTACGGTGAGAATATCATCATCATAATCATCAAAGTCAAGATGATTGCTTTGAGGAGGTTGAATTGCAATTGGTGCAGTTTCAACGACCATCTCATCTGATTCATCGGTGAGGTTTGGCAAATTGTCATCAGATTCAGGAGTTGCGATAAAATCACCTATACTGAAACCGGTTTCTTCCAATTCTGAATCGGCAACTTCATTTTTTGCATAAAACGCCAGTAACTCACCCGAAAGCATCACACCCAGTTCTTCGGCAGGCTTCGCAAGCGATACCGGCGATTGGCCTTTGCTTTTTGCAGTTATAAATAATTCGTAGAGTGCTTTTGTTCCACGGTAGGGTTCTTCCTCGAGCGTGTTAAGCAGATTGTCATCCTCTTGAAGGTTTTGCAAATAATCAATGGCCTTCAATCCATACTGTGAGCGAGGAATTCTTGATTGCGATTTTCGAATCGCCTCTTTGAGGATTGCCGAATATTGAAGATCTGAATATGCTTTCGCTTGAGGCGAAGGAGGGACATCATCTCTGAGAAAAATATTATCCGTTGTCAGAAGCATAGAGGTATTATCCGAAGGCGTATCGCTTTGAGTTTCTTCAAGCGGCTTTCCTTCAAAGTCATCTTCAAAGATGTTGGTTAATTCCGGTAACGAACTTAATGAAGATGTGTTCTCGTCACTTTCTTTTTGAAGTTGAGATGGCTCATTCAAGAGAGATGTATGAAGCGGTTCTGCTATTTGATTTGAACTTTGATCAACTACATCTAAACTTTCGGTGAGGTCACCCAACGAAATCAATGGTAAATCATCCGCTTTTTCTTCGAGCGAAGCGGTGTTATGACTAAACGCTTCAATCACTGAATCCACCTCAAATGACTCAGTGAGATTTAAATCATCGAGTGGTGGTAGTTCAACTGGCTCATGCAACTCGCTCAATGGCTCAAGGATTTTAATTTCCTCGCTTGTTTGTGCCATAAATTCTTGCTGAACCGCTCGTAACAACCGAGTCACCCATTCGCTTTTTCTAATTTCTAATTGATCAAGTGTCGCCTTCTTCAGCCAAGATTCTCCTAAATAATCACCGAAGAGGGAAAATTCCCCGATACCGGATTCAGCAATAGCGGTGAGGACATCACTCGCTTTTAGCATTGTATTCACGAACGATTTCGCAGCAGCACTTTCAGAGGGTAATTGTGAAGCGACTTGCTCCAGCATTGCTTTTGCGAATTGCGCATAGTTTTGCTCTGACGGTTCTGTTGAAAGCGTGGAATTCGATTCGAGGTCAAAGGTTAAGTCATCTAAATCAAATGTAGGTAAAGCCTCAACAGATTCTTTCAGTGGTTCGGTATGGCTTAAAACTTCTAAGGCTGACTCGGTTTCGCTGAGCGATGTGAAATCGGGTAATGAAACGCCTTGCGGAAATAGGATGGATTCAATTTGAAGTTTCGTCGCGGAGTGGTCGAGTACAGATTCGAAAATTGAGATAAGATGAGCGCTCACTTGTTCAGTCAATTCTCGTGAAATCGAAGCCCGTGATACGCCTTCGTTTGAATGGAGGAAATCAATGAAATCTAAAATGCCATCAATAAATTGAAACTGCTTTAGGTATTGATAAAGGCTTTCTGCACTGCCTACCTTTTGCCCTTGTCGAAACACCTCTGCGATTATATCCGATTTATTCTTCTTTAAGCAAATATGATCAATGGTTTCAGCAATCACGACATACAAATCGTGGAAAGTCGGTGCTTGCAAAATCTCAGGCTGCTTTAAGACGGGCGCTTTTACAGCAGGTTGTGGAATATCATCATAAGTACCGTTCGTTCCGTTTTCAAATAATTCAGCGAGAGAGAACCCAAAGGGTTCGGGTGGGCGAAAATTTGTTACGATTGGTTCAATCGGTTTTAAGGCCGGTATTTCAAAGGAATCTGCTTCTTCTACAACCGGCTCCGTTTTCCGAAGTGTTTCACTGACATAATCGTCAAGTCGCAATAAGGCTGTTGAATTCTGATAAACTCCTGAAAGAATCTCATTTATATATTCAGCCGTTGATTCTAAATTTTCGGTGAGTGTTTGATAGACTGCCGGTGAAGATTCGGTTACAAATTCTTCTTGAAGTTTATCACGAGTAGCCCTAAGGAATTGCAATAAATCTGAAAATTCACTTAAATCAATGAGTTCAAGGTCACTTACCGGATTTTGACTTGATGAAAGTTTGGAGAGAAACTCGAGAATAATGGAATTGTTTTGGGTATTGTAATAACGGCGAAGTTCGCGAATTCGCTCACCAATATCGGAGATAAAAAGCCGAAGTGTTTCATTTGCCAAGGCATAAGGCTGAGCAGTCGCAGTTTTCTTGACTGCTTTTTCGCCTCGCACCGGTAATGTCCCTAATCCAAAATATCCCATTCCTTTTTATCTCTAAATTTCAAGATTAGCCGTGTTTTTCAAAAAGACGGCAGTTACTTCAAGTTTGGAATATCATCTTCCAAAAATAAATCATCGGCGGTTTGAAGCGGAGGAAGGTTCGAATCATCTCCCGCTGAAGCACCGGAAGATTTAAATACACCGTCGCTTACCCCTTGATTTGCCGCCTGACGCATCATTTCAAGCGGAGACTCTCCAATCTTTTCTTGCGTTAGGCGAGATTGAGGAATTCTAAACCGAGCCACAGATCGAGAGAGCTGCTGAGTAATAGAATTGAGCCGCATCGCAAGTTGAGCGGATTGTTTTGACCCTAAAAGCGATTGCTTTGCAATCTGAGATACTTCCGCCATTGCGCTCACAACCCCCGATGAAGCAATATCTTGCTGTTTAGCTGCCAAGGAGATTTCTTGAATCAATTCTGTCGATTGATTGACCACGTTTCGAATTTCTTCAAGGGCCTTTTGCGCGGAGTCTGCAAGTTTTGTCCCACGTTCCACTTCAAGCGTTCCGCGTTCCATTGCTGACACAGCGTCTTGCGTTTCCGATTGAATCGTTTGCACCAGCTGAGAGATATCGTTAGTTGCTTTTCCGGAGCGTTCTGCAAGTTCGCGAACCTGATCGGCAACGACAGCGAAACCGCGCCCGGCTTCACCGGCTCGTGCAGCTTCGATTGTCGCATTTAGCGCCAAAAGGTTTGTTTGGTTTGCAATGTCTTCGATGGTTTGAACAATCTTGGAAATTTCGAGTGATGATTCCCCAAGTGATTTAATTTTTTGTGCTGAATCTTGCACGGTTGTACGAATGCGTCTCATCCCTTCGATGGTTTCCACAACGGTATTACCCCCCGTTTGTGCCACTTGCACAGCACGCTGAGCGGCTTCTGCTGCAGAGTCAGCGTTCATCGCAACCTGCCGAATAGACGCCGCCATTTCTTCTACGGCCGCCGACGCGTTCGCAACCTGAACTGACTGCTCTTCTGCCCCACGCGACATTTGTTCCGTTGAAGATAAAATTTCCGATGCTGCTTCACGCACTTGCTCCGCGGCCGTTTGAACTTCCGAGATTAGATTTCCAAGGTCATCGACCATCAGGTTAAATGAATCGGCCAATGCTCCTAAGGCACCCTCGGTCACAATTGCTCGCTGAGTAAAGTCACCTTCTGCGGAGTTCGACACAACGATAAGCAAATCCGTTAGCTGCTTTTGCATCGCATCTCGCTCAGTTTCTGTTTCGATCAGGGCCGAAAGACGTCGAATCATTTCGTTGAATTGCTCAGAGATTTCTTCGAATTCATCACCAGACGAAATGTTTGACCTTGCGTTAAAGTCTCCTGCCAAAACGCTTTTCATCAAATTCTTGATGTCTTCAAGTGAAGCAGAAATTCGATTGGTTTGGCGACGTGCAAAGGAGTAACTCACAAAGGCCGCTGAGCCAATTACAATAAGAAACAATATGGCGGCATAAAGCATCAGGGCTTTGTAGCTTTGAGATTCTTCTTCGATCGCTTTATTGAAAAACTCATAATCGCTTGCCACCATTAAAGTTCCGATCGAGCTTCCAAGACTATTTTTAATTCCAACGTATTGTGAAAATGCTTTCTGCATCACATTGGTACTTGCACCGCGGGAGAAATATTCCTTTTCTGAGCCAAGTTTATTCCAAATTTCTTCAGGAATTCTAAATCCTTCTGCGGCAGCATTATTTTCCGCGGTTTCAGAAGTAATAATGCGCATATCGTCAACCGTAATACCTGCTTTTGAAATATCTTCAGGAACAATTTGATGATACTCGCTGAGTACATATTTCGGATTTCGGTTCAATAATTTTGCTGCAATCGCGCAGCCAACGATTTGCCCCTCGATATTTCGAATAGGTTGAACCGTGCTTAGCATTAACCCTCGGTCATCTTTGGTGACTTGACCTTGTAAGGCTGTTGCATCAATTTTTGCTTGGTCGGCCAAAGTGTTTTTTTGAGGCGTTGTTACACCCGGAATCATGTTTTCGTTAATGACCAGCTCAGTGCTTAAAAGTTCAGAGGGATATAATTCGAAAGAAGTTGTTGTTCTTCCATTTTGAAGCGAAGTTTCTACAAGCTTTAACATTGCAACGGCGCCCTTTGTTGTCCTTGAATAATCAATTCGGAAGACATCGTCGCCGTAACGGGTAGAATCCGTTGCTCGTAAAACCACATTTCCATTTTTATCTAAAAGCGTAAACATACTTAAACCATAAGTGGTCATCGCTTTACGCATTTGAGCATATAAAAAATCTTTTGCTGATTTTCCGCGAGGACTTGAGACCTCTTCTTTTGGCGCGGTTTTTTGTGCTTTCTTATCTTTTGTATCAGCAGGATTCAAAGCATTTTGTTTTGGTGAAACAATGAGGGCGTAATAATCATTGCTGATTTCGCTAGCAACATTTTCTTGTATGGATTGCAATTTTTGTGTTACAATATTCTGTAGAACTCGTGAGTGTTCTTGAAGTCGGCCCTGACTCTGACGATCTGTTTCGCGGCTTGATTGATCAACAAGCAGCCCTGCGAAGTAAAGCATCACAAGAACCAAAAGCAATCCTCCAACAAAGGCAGGGATTGTGGCTGCAAGAATAAAATCGCGAGTGAGTTTTTTTCCTACACCCGATTTTACTGAAAGATCTGTTGTTGTATTTTCTGCCATACCGGTTTCAATCGATAAAGTTCAAACGAGACGAATTAAAATGGGAAACCCATTTCTACTTTGCTTCCACTGTATTCCTTTGATTTCTCAAGTGAATCCACGCTTTAGGGTTATTCATTCTTGCAAAATTAATGAAAAGACGGTCATCAATTTGACTTTCTTTTCAACATTAAAATTGAGCGAAGCATCACATAAATGGTAAAAACCCTTGTAAACAAAGCAAAATTCAAAATAACATAACAAAAGCATTGCGTTTTTACAAAGAAAATAAGGCTTTTGAATGGACTCTGTGGCTATTTCTTGCTATGATTGTAAATTAAATTTCAATAATTGTTTGTAATACTTTCTTCAAATATGTCCACACTCAAAGCTAAAGGCCTTAAGAAAGTTTATAAGAAACGAACGGTGGTAGGGCTGCAGGGTGAGTATGATACGATTGAAGTTTCACAAGGTGAAATTGTGGGGTTGCTTGGCCCGAACGGTGCCGGAAAAACAACCTCGTTTTATATGATTGTCGGATTCATTCAACCCGAAGGGGGAACGGTTTATCTGGATGAACGAAATATTACCTCCTTGCCAATGTACAAACGGGCTCGACTTGGGATAGGATATTTACCCCAAGAGGCCTCGGTGTTTCGAAAGTTAACCGTAGAAGAAAATATTCTCAGTATTCTTGAATTTTCTCCCTTAACAAAAAAAGAACGACTCGAGCGAACAGAAATTTTGCTCCACGATTTCGGAATGACCCACAAGCGTAAGTTATACGGGTATGGCCTTTCGGGTGGAGAGCGCCGAAGAACTGAAATCGCAAGGGCTCTCGCCATTGAACCGAAATTTATTTTATTAGATGAACCCTTTGCCGGTATTGACCCTAAGGCCGTTGAAGACATTATGGAAATTGTTCGAAAATTGAAAGAGCGTGGAATTGGCGTTCTCATCACAGACCATAATGTTCACGAAACCCTTTCCATCACGGACCGCTCGTATCTTCTCTTTGAAGGAAAGATCTTAATGCAAGGTAGCGCTGAAGACTTGGCTTCGAGCGAAGAAGCCCGCCGCCTTTATTTTGGCGAAAGTTTTACACTTGAGCGATATCAACCCAAGTCAACGAAATCAACCGAAGTAGAATAGATGCAAAAGCAGCTTCAAGAATCCCTTTCCCACTTTTCAAGACTTTGTGCTGAAAAAAATTTTGTCGCGGCTTATGATGGAAATCTAAGTATCCGAAGCG
The DNA here is from genome assembly GCA_033763895.1 of Chloroherpetonaceae bacterium. Lineage (NCBI taxonomy): Bacteria > Pseudomonadati > Chlorobiota > Chlorobiia > Chlorobiales > Chloroherpetonaceae > Chloroherpetonaceae bacterium. Next base: position 714,866 of record JANRJQ010000004.1, read on the forward strand.
CCGAAGGGATTTATATCACTTCTACCCGAACATTGAAGAGCAATGCTACGGCTCAAGATATTTGTCTTGTTTCACCTGATGGTCGTTTTATAGAAGGCTTGCGACCGGCCTCTACCGAAACTGCGATGCATTTATTGATTTATGCAATGCGCCCCGATGTTAACGCAATTGTTCACGCACATCCTCCAGCTACAACGGCTTTTGCGGTCGCTCGTCTTAGCCTTGAAGCCGCACTCTTTCCGGAAGTTATTTTGGATATTGGCCCCGTACCACTAGCTGCATATGCAACCCCGAGTACCGAAGAAGTTCCAAATTCACTAAAGCCTTTTGTTGGCTCCGCAAATGCAATTTTACTGGCCAATCACGGCTTAGTAACTTATGCAGAGAATCTACAAGACGCATTTTATAGGATGGACAAATTAGAGCACGCGGCAAAAACCGTTCTTTACGCCAAGATTATAGGGGGCTCTGTACCGCTTTCGAAAAAGGAAATTGATTACTTATACGAGACTCACCCGGTGTATCGAAAGGAAGGAAAACTATTAGATTGTGAAACGGCTATTGAGCAATCCTCGTCCTTCGATTCAGATTGTGCCTGCAAAAATACCTCTTACTTGAATCCGCTTGAGTGTCAATTGATTGCTCAAGAAGTTCGAAAAAAGCTCTCTTTGTAATTCAATCTAGATATCATTTCTTTCGACCATCTCTATTTGCTTCAATTGAATAAATCCAATTTTCTCTTTCGACTTTCCTAACTTACACACGGTATTTTTGAATCCATTCCAATTCATTTGATCATGCACAGTCAGACTTCTGAAGTCCACCACACCTTGCCACATCCACCTGAATTCTACCGAAGAGAAGATCTTCTTAAAACACTTTTACAAAAGCTCTCTCATGAGTCTTCTATCGTCAAATTAGGCGGCGGTGAAAAGGCTTTGAAAAAAATGAAAGAGAAAGGCAAACTTCCTGCACGCGAAAGAATCAAGTTGCTATTAGACACTGATTCTGAATTTCTTGAAATAGGGCTTTTTGCTGCGAAGGGAATGTATGAAGCAGAAGGCGGTTGTCCCTCGGCAGGTGTGGTTGTAGGTATTGGGAAAATTCACGGAAAGTGGGTTATGATTGTTGCCGGAGATGCCACGGTCAAAGCTGGTGCGTGGTTTCCGATGACAGCAAAAAAGAACATGCGGGCTCAGGAGATTGCAATGGAAAATTGGCTTCCGGTGATTTATCTCGTCGATTCCGCCGGTGTGTTTCTCCCAATGCAAGATGAAATTTTCCCTGATAAAGAACATTTCGGAAGGCAGTTTCGGAATAATGCAAAACTGAGTGCAATGGGTATTCCACAAATCGCCGCCGTGATGGGTTCTTGTGTAGCGGGTGGCGCTTATTTACCAATTATGTGCGATGAAAGCCTTATCGTGGATGGTACGGGCAGCATATTTCTCGCAGGGTCACATTTGGTTAAAGCGGCAATTGGCGAAGTAATCGATAATGAAACACTTGGCGGTGCCACCACTCAAACAGAAATTTCAGGCAACATTGATTATAAAGTTCCAACCGATGAGGCATGTATTGAAAAAATTCGGGAACTTGTTTCTCACTTTCCAAAGCCGCAGTCAGCAGGGTTTACAAGGCTTAAGGCGCGAAGCCCAAAATATCCGCCGGATGAATTGCTTGGCATTTTGCCCGAAGACCGCGCCAAGCCTTATGATATGATGGGCGTATTAGAACGAATCTGCGATGAAGATTCTATTACTGAATTCAAATCCTCATATGGGAAAACAATCATTACCGCGTATGCCCGTATAAATGGTTGGGCTGTTGGTATTGTGGCGAATCAACGGTTAGTTGTAAAAAATGCGAAAGGGGAAGTGCAAATTGGTGGTGTAATTTATTCTGATAGTGCCGATAAAGCCGCCAGATTTATCATGAATTGCAATCAAAGAAAAATCCCTCTTTTATTTTTACAAGATGTTACTGGTTTTATGGTTGGCTCACGTGCAGAACACGGAGGAATCATTAAAGATGGTGCAAAACTTGTCAATGCGATTTCTAACACTGTAGTACCCAAAATTACAATCATTGTTGGCAATAGCTACGGTGCCGGCAATTATGCAATGTGCGGTAAGGCGTATGACCCTCGGTTTATTTTTGCTTGGCCGACTGCGCAGATTGCGGTGATGGGGGGCAAACAAGCCTCTGAAACCTTGCTCTCCATAAAACTTGGGCAATTAGAGAAAAAGGGGCAAAGTATTGGTGAAGAGGAAAAGGGAAAGTTTTTAAGAGAAATCTCTGCCCGGTACGAATCGCAAATGAACCCAATGTACGGGGCTTCAAAATTATGGATCGATGGCATTATTGACCCGCGAGAGACTCGCAAAATTGTTGCTGAGTGCCTTGAAATCGCCGATATGAATCCAGAAATCCCCCCATTTCGGGTTGGGGTGTTGCAAACATAAGAATGCGAGGTAAGATTAAATTTATCGTTACCCACTTCTGTTTAGAGTGTATGCCTTAGAATGGCTTAGACTTGAATTGAGAAAAGCCTTATGAATCTCAAAAAGCGATACACAAAATCTACTTTGCCCGAAAAAATCTGTCTTGTTTGTCAGCGCCCGATGGTGTGGCGAAAGTCTTGGGAAAAGAATTGGGAGCAAGTAAAGTACTGTTCAGACCGGTGCCGAAACGCATCTTCTCAACTTAAGAAAAAAAGTCACCTTAGCAACAAAACATTATAAATCGAATTTAATGGAACATCCTTATGCGAAACAGCCCACCCCAATGGAGGTTGAGAATCTCATTTATGAGGTTGCCTTGAACCGTGCACTAATATTAATTCTACTTTCTGAATTGGAAAAAACTCAAGCGGGCATTACAGAGCGGGTTCAGGATGTTTTAAATTCCGACTCGAAGAAAATCTTTGGTCTTGTTTCTCAATTTGTTGAGGAGCCCTCTCCATATTATGCCCCATTGCTCAGTGTGAGGGAAGATTATGCGAAAGCTGATAAAACCGCTGAAGCTCTTAAGGCCTTGCTGAATGGATTAGGCAATAAAGGTTCTGAACAACCTTGAAAATATTGACCAAAACAAAAAAGCCTTGCCTCTATGCAAGGCTTTTTTGTTTTGTAACTTACTTTTAATTACTTCTTCTTCTTCTTTTTTGGCTCATGAACATGATGAACCACAGGTGCGGGTGGAGTGGTTTTATTGATATAAATCTGCTGAACAATACCGAAAACATTAAACATTAGGTAATAAAGCCCAAGCCCTGCCGGCATATTATTAAAAAAGAGAAGCATCATTGCTGGAAAGATGTACATAAAGATTTTCATTTGCTCGGTTGGTGCAGTCGTGGGCGTTACCTTTTGCTGTACCCAAATCGTTACACCCATTAGAATTGGGTAGACCGCGATGTGATCGCCATAAATTGGAATAGAAAAGGGGAAATCGAAAATTGAATCCGGTACAGAAAGATCTTGTGCCCAAAGAAAGCTCTGTTGCCGTAATTGAATCGACGCCTTAAATACATTATAGAGTGCATATAAAAGCGGCAATTGAAGCAACACCGGCAAACACCCGCTTACGGGATTGACACCCGCATCTCGATAGACCTTTCCAAGTTCCGATTGTAATTTAGTTGGGTTATCCTTAAATCGCTCTTGAATTTCTTGCAATTGTGGCTGCAGCGATGCCATTTTTTTCATTGAGTTCGTTGAGGCAATCGTCAGCGGGTAGGTCACTAGTTTGATAAATAGGGCGAAGATGATAATGATTAGTCCGAAACTCGGAATGTACTCGCGCATAAAATTGAATACAGGGAGAATCAGCCATTCAGCGAACGGTCTTGTAACCCACTCCCATCCAAAATCCATCGTCTTCTCCAAATCAACACCTAAAGCCTTCATTGGTTTATAGTCTAACGGGCCGAGATAGATGGTGAAATTTTCTTTCATTTCTAGATTTGGCACCAAAGGCTGACGAAGAGCAACCGTATAATCTTCAAAAACATCCTTTTCCGATTTTGCAATATGCTTTCCTTCAAGGTAGGCACCGGTTCCATCACTACCTGAAATCAATGCCGCGCAGAAAAATTTACTTTGAACCGACACCCACTTTGTTTTTCCACTCGGCTGCTCTTTATACTTTTCATCTTTGCTTGATGCATCAAGCTTTACCAATGAGCCTGCTTGATAGGCATTCGCATAGGAATTTGCGGATTCATCCACTTTATCCTTTTCGGACGACATGATTCCGCCGGCCCACTCAACTTGAATTTCATTGCCGAAAATACCGTTTTCAAAGCCCTTGAAAAGTGGCGTATAACCAATAGTGTAGCCGGCTGAGTTAAAGGAGTATGTTATTTGAATCGATTTCCCGTTATCCAGATTCAAAATAAAGGGAAGTTCAAGTTTGGCATTGCCAGAAACGGTGAAGATTGAATCTTCAGCGAGTAAAGTAAAGTAGAGGTCTGCCGTGCGGATATTTCGCCCATCATTACTTTGAAAAAAGATTGAAGTTGCCCCGCTTGGAGAAGAGACGAGATTAAATGGTTCCTTTTTGTAATTCAAATGATGCTTTTGCACATACGAAATGAGTGAGGCGCCTTTGGTTGAGATTTTGGCGGTAAAATCATCCGTTTCAACGGTAATCAAGCGCTCTACCCCTGCTGCAGCTGCACCGAATTCCCCCATCGAGCGAAGTGTTTCTGCTTGCTTTTTGGCATTGAAAACCGAATCTTCATGAATAACAACGGACGAATCAATTGGCGCGAAGCGCGTTTTTTCGGGCGGTTTCGGCGGCGGAGAAATGAGTTGCATCCACACCAAGACAATAAGAGCGATGAGCAAAAGCCCGATAAAAGTATTTCTATCCATTGTTTGAATTTCGATTGATAATTTCTCCGCTTAACGATTCGTGATGGTGATTACAAGTGTGCTTTTTACCATTGCTGCCCGAAGGTACAGGATCGTAACCCCCGCGAACAAAAGGATTGCACCTCAACACTCGCCAAACCGTTAATCCAAAGGCCTTAAAAAAATGATGAGACTGAAAGGCCTCAAGTGCATATTGTGAACAAGAAGGTTGAAAACGGCAAGAAGGCGGCAAATACGGCGAAATTGCCGCCTTGTAAAAGCGAATCAAAACGACCGGAATACTATTGATAATCTGCCAAATGAGTGGGAGACGATAACTCTCTGAAGAATTGGATTCCGTATTGGGATTGCTTTCCTGCACTTCTAACACTTCTTTGTGACTCTTTTTGCGCCGCGAAGTTACGGCAATTGTTCGGTGTTATCAATTTTTCTTTACACCAAAAAAGAAACGCTTAAACCTAATGGAAAGATTTAAGCGATCGAATTTCAAAACATTCCAAAAATGTCTTTCACTTTATCAAAAGTCCCTTTACGTGAAGTTTTATTTTCAGGCGTGAAGGTCTCAGACTGCCTCATTTTTTTAAGCAATTCTTTATCGGAACTTGAGACTTTTGTTGGAACAGCCACCGTCACTCTCACAATTTGATCGCCTCGACCATAGCCATTAAGACTTTTAATTCCTTTGCCTTGAAGTTTGAACATCTTTCCGGAAGGCGTTCCTGCGGGGATATCAAGAGGCGCTTTTCCCTCTAAGGTAGGCACTTCGATTTCCGCACCCAAAACGGCATCCGGGAAACTGACCAAGACATCACAAAGAATATTGTCTTCATCGCGTGTGAAAATGTCGTGAGGTGCTTCTTCAATGATGACCAAAAGATCGCCGGCGGAACCGCCACGAATTCCGGCATTTCCTTGACCGCGAATAGGAATGTAATTGCCTTCGGCAACGCCTGCCGGAATATTCACTTTTAGCGTTGTTTCACCAACCACGCGTCCCTCACCGTGGCACGAAGTACATTTATTTTTGATGATGCGACCCTCGCCGTGGCAGGTTGGGCAAGTTGAAATATTGACAAATTGACCAAACATCGAGCGCGAGACTTGCCGAATTTCGCCTGTTCCGTTACAAGTCGGGCAAGTATCAAAGCCTCCGCCTTTTGAGCCGCTGCCTTCACAAGTTTCGCATTTAATTTGCTTTTTTATTTTCAATGTTTTTTCCACTCCGGCGGCTATCTCTTCAAGCGTTAGTTTCAACTTGATTTTGAGATCATCACCCGGTACGCCTTGCTGACGGCGTTGTCGTGAACGGCCGGTACTTCCAAATCCCGATTGCGGATCGAACCCTCCGCCGAACATTTCACTAAATGCGCTGAAAATATCATTTACATCGCCACTACGCCCTGCGAAGGGATTTCCACCGTCGGAGGCGGCTGAAGTGCCCACACCGGCATGTCCGAATTGATCGTAACGACGGCGTTTTTCTTCGTTGCTCAAGACCTCATACGCTTCATTGATTTCTTTAAATTTCTCTTCGGCTTGCTTGTTGTTTGGGTTCCGATCGGGGTGATATTGCATTGCAAGCTTCCGATACGCCTTTTTGATATCTTCGGCTCCGGCCGACTTTGCAACTCCTAAAACCTCGTAAAAATCCCTTTTTTGTGACATTGTCTTTGGCATTTCTCAAACTGCATTATTAAAATTTATTCTGCTTTTTTTGCTACGACGACTTTCGCGTGGCGAATGACTTTATCGTGAAGCACATACCCCGGTTCAAATTCTTGAATGACACTTTCAGGTGGGGCTTCAGAAACTTGCTCCATCAAGGCTTCATGAAATGCGGTGTCGAAAGGTTTTCCAACGGCGTCGATTTTCTTAATCCCACGCTCTTCGAGCACTTTTAGAAATTTTTGATGAACCAATCGCACCCCATCAACATATATTTTGTTTTCGGGCTTTTCCTGTAAAAATTTATCGGCATTGACAATCACTCGCTCAAGATCATCGATTACAGGAAGAAGTTTTTTTACGACACCTTCATCGGCATACTTCAAAACTGATTGTACTTCTTTTTCTTTTTGCCGACGAAAATTTTCAAACTCTGCTGCTTTGCGCAGCAAGGAATCTTTGAATTGATCGCGCTCTTCTTGAAGTGAGAGAATTTTTTCTTGAAACTGTTCACTTTCTGTTTTCTCACCAATTCTTTCAGCTTTATTCTCTGAAAGCGCATTTGCAGCAGTTAGCTCGCTTTTGTTTTCTGCTTGAACTGAGTCTGTCTTAATATCTTCCGTCATTTCAAATCTCACTTTATTATTATTTAGAAAGTAAAAACGTTTGTCAAATTCAACTGGTCTTCATTTTCCTTACAAAACTCTATCCCTCTATCAGTTAGACCAAACTGCATTGTTTTATAATCAAAAAAAACATATCCCATTTCGGCCAATTCTTTAATTGCAGATTCAAAACCAAATGCTTCAGGATGAAACCGTCCAACCGTAAAAGTCCACCTTTTGCTTGTTATTTCTCTTCCAAAATGCTCTTGTTGATACTTCCAAAAAGTGCTCAAAATTTTATTGATGATATAAACTTTCAATCTTTCCTTTCCGGTTTCAAGCTGAATCATAATTCTGTTTCTCCTTTCATTGCCTTTTCTGAATTCGGCAAATTGACCGTTAAATTAACTTGCTGCTTCAATGAAGTATTCACAGTATTTGAAAGCATTGAAACGGTTTGCCGAATCTCACTTTTAAAGTCTTTCATTTCTGCTTTAGTTTCCTTCACTTCCCTCGAAATTTCAATCCAATTAGAAATTTTAACTGTTTTCAAAAAAGGCAGCAAAACCAATCCGATTCCCAAAAAGAAAAACACGAGATGATTAAGATGAATTTTTTCGGGTTGTTGAAAATCTAAATAAAAATGCAGTCTCCAAATTAAAGGCAACCCCATCACCCAAGAAATCATTATCAAGGCGAATGTGGATTTGTTATCAAGAATGTCACGAATAATATCCCAAGCATTTTTCATCTTTACTCAACTCGTTTTTTAATACTGAGATAAAGTTGATGACAGTCTTTGCGCGACATAATCAATAACCCGAACCACTTTCGAATAGTCCATTCGGGTTGGGCCGATAACACCTACCGTTCCAACTGTTCCGCCAACCGCATATTGAGCTGTGATTATACTGCAATTATTCATTTTGCTATTCATATTCTCTTTTCCAATCGTAATTCGTACACCACTTTCTCCAAATACTTCCGATTCTCTTCCTTGAATTGCGCTTCGCCCCTCTTCAAGCAAATGCACAATAACATTTTCATTTTCAATAAATTCAAAAATTCCGCGAATTTTATCCTTTTCCTCAAACTCTGGATGTGAAAGAATATTTTCCTTTCCACCAATATGAATCCGTTCAACCTCTGGCTGTTCATCAAATAACCTATCGGTTGCATCAATAAATATTCGTATAAGCCCTGTTTCGTCATTTTCTCCGGCGACACGCTCAGCAAAGCTTTGACGAATTTCTTGGAGGGTCAATCCAGCAATACGCTCATTGATAAACCGCGCCAAATCCTCAAGTTTAGACCGTGGAATTTCAGAGCGTACTTCCAACATAATGGTTTTAACAAGCCCCGCTTGAAGCGATAAAATGACCATTATTTTGCTTGAGCTAAGCGGTACAATTTCAAGCTTTTCAAAAATACCGCGAGAAAGGCTTGGCGATAGTACAACCCCAATTTGCCTTGATATTCTTCCTAAAAGCCGCGACGATTCTCTTAAAATATCATCAGATTGACCCGCAAGCGCAGAAATCTGACCAATGTTTCGATCAATTTTAAGTCTTTCATCTTTAGCCAATTTGCCGATGTGCATCATTGAATCGACATAAAACCGATACCCCTTATCGGTAGGAACACGCCCCGCTGAGGTATGTGGATGCGTGATATAGCCCTCGCTTTCCAAATCAAACATCACGTTTCGGATGGTTGCGTCAGAAAGTTTTAAGTCGCTTTTCTTAGAAAGAAATCGCGAGCCTACCGGTGTTGCCGTGAGAATGAAATTTTGAATGATGAGCTCTAAAACTTCTCGCTCTCTTTCTGTTAATTCTCTCGCCATTCTTTTTTATCCGATTCTTTATGGCCTAAAAGCCGTTATTTTTTGAAAAAATGTCATCTTTGGTAGCAATAATGACATAATAGTCGATTTAGTCCTGACAAATCTTCAGTTTTTTCTTCATCAAATCTTCTTTAGCCTATTGATGCTCGGCGCTACATTATTATTTCGCTGTTGGCATTGGTTTTTGAAACAAGTGTCATAAAAAATCGGAAATGCCTTGCACTATCACTATCCAAATCTTGTGCCAGTTTTGCTAAAGTATTAAAAGTATGAACGGCGGAGGTGAAATGGAAGTTTCCCTTGCATCAAGTCATGCAGTTCATCTGATTCCTTTAATCACTAATTTTTTGACCATTCAAGGTCATTAAAATGATTGAATGAACCGTTTACAAAGGAGAGAACTGAATTTTACGAATACGATTGGAAATGCCATCAGCGATGATAAAATTTCCATTTGCATCGATGGCTACATCGCGCGGAGCATTCAATCGAATATCTTTGCCTCGTCCGTCTGAAAAACCTTGAGCACTGCACCCTGCAATGGTTGATACTCTTCCATCAAGTGAAATTTTTCTAAATAAGTTGTTTCCGCGATCGCAAACCCAAACAGCACCTGCGGAATCGACAGTAATTCCATCGGGAGAATTGAATTGAGCCGAGGAACCGCTTCCATCGGCGAAGCCTGCAGAGGTACCCCCTGCAAATACGCGAACAGATTGGTCGGGTGAAATTTTGCGAATTCGATTGCTTAGAAATTCGCTTACATAGAGATTTCCGCTTTTATCGATTGCGACATCTGAAGGGCCTAAAAATTGGGCTGAGATCCCAATGCCATCGGCGAAACCTGAAATCCCGCTTCCGGCATAAGTGGTTACTTTTCGATCAGGTGTGATTTTACGAACACGATGCCCGTTGAAGTCCGTCACGTATAGGATTAAGCCGGGCGCAAGACAGATTCCGGCGGGGCTATAAAACTGCGCTTGAGTTGAATCGCCATCGGCAAAGCCTGCAACGCCACTGCCTGCATAAACGCTTGACACGCCATCCGGTGTCACTTTGCGGATGACGTTGTTATTAAAATCGGCAACATAAACATTGCCTAAGCTATCAACCGCCAAACGAATTGGAGAGTTAAACCGAGTTGAGTCAGGTAAACCATTTTGGCTTCCTGAACTTCCATTTCCTGAAAGCGTTTGAACGACCCCTGTTGGCAATATTTTTCTGATCACATGATTGCCGTTATCTGAAACATAAATGACCCCATCGTTTCCTATTGTAATACCGTAAGGGTTATTAAAAGAAGCATTTTCGACAGCCCCATTCACAAACCCTAATGTTCCGTTACCCGCAACAGTAGATGCGACATAATTGCTATCGCCCAAACAGAATACCGGCTGCTCAAAAGTCACGGGTTGATTACAAGCATTCGAGATAAATATGCATCCGATGAAAGCGATTATGAAGGCGAAATTTTCTACAACTTTTCTCAATGGCTTAAACAAAAAGGGTTAAATAAAAAATTTTAAAACGCCAGTCAGATTAACTCAGGGAGATGAACAGAAAGCGGTGGGACGGCAAGCCGTTCGTCAATCATCCTCTGGTCAAATACAAAATGCTCACCGGGCTTAATACTCCATCGATTGCCGTGCCTTTTGTTAAGCGCTGTTGCGATTTCGTAAAAAGACGATTTCCGATTTGAATCTATCAAATACAAGCCCGGCGGAAAATCCATCAATTTAGCCAAGGCATGAACCGTATCAATTTGAAACGAGCAAGCCGGAAGCCATTTCTTACTTGCTACAATTTCACCATCTGTTTTCATTTTACGATCAAAAAAATCAATCATATTATTTGTTCCAGCCTTTTCTCCGATTTGCCAACCTAAGCGAGCCACAATTGTTGAAGGATTTTGAAATACCGAGCGAGCTTCGGCTAATCGCTTTTCATAACCATAGCCGCTCTCTGCATCAGGCTTTGATTGAATTGTAAAAGGCCCTTTTGCTGCGTCAGAGAAAACCATTGCCGTGCTCGTAAAAATGAACTTGATTTGAAAGATTTTGGTAATCCAAGCAAGTTCACTTGTCCATTCATAATTGACAAGCCACGATTCATTTTCGCGGCCGGTATGGGTTGATGGGATGGCTAAGTGATAAAGCACGTTGGGCTTTATTTGCCGAACAAAATCTTCCATCGGTTGGTATTCCAAAATTGGAACTTCTTTTCGATTCCAACCGATCACTTCGTGCCCCTGTGATTCAAAATAGGCTTTGAGTGGCGCACCAACCGTACCGTTGGCACCGGTCATTAATATTCGCATAAAAGCGCGATTGTGTTTATTGATAAAAAGGTGATGAAATGTATTTTAAGATAATAAGGAATCTTAGCTTTTTTATCCAAAAAAATTGGACTACGATGCTTTTACCTCGGAAACAAAATTGCATCCTTTATGCGCTCCATCGCAAAAGGGTTTTTTAGCGCTTTCTCCGCATCGGCAAAGGTGAATGGTTGTTTTTCCTTTCAAATCAAATTTATCTCCGTTCATATCTAAAACTTCAATTTCCCCTTCGATTTTGATTGAACCATTGTTCAGAATTGTAATTTTTGTTGGCATAAAATTTTTGAATTGTTTTTTTGAAATCGTTGAACTACAAGGTTAATTATACGACAAGGAATATTATTTATTGATTAAACCGGATGAGAAACATTGAAATAAAAGCAAGAATAGGTTCTTTAAGTAAATCGAAAGATGATTTGATAGACTTATTTAAGAGAAATGCCATTGACATTTCTCCTGAAACTCACTTTTCAATATTTCAACGAGATATTTTTTTTCGTTCAGAAAAGGGGCGTCTTAAAGCTCGTGTCATAAATAATCATTCCGCAGAACTTATTTTTTATGTTCGTGAAAATTCACCTCAAAGCAAACTTTCAACTTATTGGCGTTCACCGTTACAGGATTTCGCTTCAATGGAACAGATTCTGACAGAACTTCACGGGAAATTAGGTGAGGTTAGTAAAGCGCGAGAAGTATATCTATTTAAAAACACCCGCATTCATTTGGATCAAGTTGCTGGCTTAGGTGATTTCCTCGAATTAGAGGTTGTGCTGAAGCCTGAAGAAACTGAAGAAGAAGGGCATCAAACAGTTGCTTGGTTTATGCAACAATTGGGAATCAACCCAAGCGATTTGCTGAGCAAGTCTTACTTTGAGATGCTTTCCGAACACTCCAACATTTGAATAAGACTTTACTTTCGCACTCTTCAAGTGGCCTTTAGCACAACAAGAGTAATATCATCATTAATGCTCTTCTTCTCAACCCAAGATTCGGCCCAAGCGGCTAAGTGATTAATTATCATTGAGGCACTTTGATCCCCCACCTCTAAAAATTTTTCTTCAACCCTTTCATATCCGAGCAGTTCGCGTTGAGGGCTAAAAAGCTCGGGCAATCCATCGGTCATCATTAAGAGTGTATCTCCGGGGTGAAGTGTAAACACCTCTTTTGGATAGGGGAAATATTCAACACTTCCCAGCGGCATCGATTTGATGATCACTTTCTCAACCTTTCTTTCTGCAGCTCGGAAAATCATTGCGGGCGGCATTCCTGCCGAAACCATTATCACCTTACCTTGATCGTATTTCAATAACTGAAGGCCTAAATACAACGCACGAAGATTCAGCGTTCGAATCCCGTGAGACATTCGATGCAAAATATCCAGCGGCTCAGGCTCGGCAGCCAGTGTTTGAAAATAGCTTTTTGCAATCGTTACCATCATCCCAGCTTTGGTTCCGTGACCGGTAGCGTCGCCAAGCGCAACTGTCAGAACGCCTTTCTCGGATAATTGAAAATCGTAATAATCTCCTCCAACTTCAGCCGCTGTCTTCATAAAGACCGCAATATCAAGCCCTAAAATATTGGGGATTTCTTTCGGCAACATTGAAAGCTGTAGAGATCGAGCAGATTCTAACTCATCAGACTTGCGTTTATTTTCAGCCTCTAAAAGTTTTTTTTCTACCTCTTGTTGCAGACTTTTTTCTGAGAGTTCTTTCACCTCAACAAGTTTCATTTCTAGGTCGGTATTTGTGCGAGCCACTCTTCGCGCAAGATAAATCGTTACTGCAACGAGCACACCGAGAGTTGACGCCAATCGTACAGAATCGGCCATATCTTGACCCATACTGATTCCAAAATATTCGAAGCCTAAACGAGAGACATTGATGGAGTGGCAAACCGTGCCGACAAATAGAATCCAAGTATCACGCCTTCCCTTTTGGTAAGCTGCAATCAAAATGTAAAGGCAATGAATGGCAGAAAAAATAATTGTGATGGCGAAGTATAAAGTGAACCATCGCATCCAAGGCACAATCAGAGATAAGGCTGACAAGGCAAGCATCACCGGATAAAACCAAAATATTTTTGGGAGGTGATCATAAAACTCTTTATAGAGAAACAGTAAAAATGAAATGCTGATAAGACCAATAGTTAATGAGGCAACGATTTTGAGAATCTCAATTTCATAAAAATTGAGATTAAAGAGGCTTTGTGATATTGAACCGGCAATATTTATTGCAAGCGCAAAGGCATAGAGACTGAAATAAAGACTAGAATTTTGCCTTGGATAAAAGAGATAGAGAAGAAGAAAAAGAAGCCCTAAGGTTGCGTAAAGCGAAAGACGCCCAATTGAGAAACTCACTTGAGAGACAAGGTCTCGTTGCCACTCCATTAGCGTTGCATTCACAGGCCAAATGGTGACATTGACATCTGCAAAAGCTTGTGGTTTGATATTTCGAATCGCAGCAAGTCCGGATTTTGTGAACTCGCGATAATTCATTTCTGAATATCGAACGGCCAACACATGCCTGCCTGTAAGCGAAATAATGGTTGGGGTAATGTTTGAGAGATCTGGCTCTTCCGATTCGGGCAAATCCGAAACTTCTCCAATTTTGCGGATCAACTTGCCATCAAGATAAACTTCCATTGCGCCACTGTGTCTGAATACAAATGCAAGCGGTTGGCCCGAGAGCACCGAATCGACTTCGAGGTAAAGACGAAACCAACCAATACCTTCCCACTTCGCGCTATCGATTTCATTTGGCAAAATGAACCACTCGGTATCATTATAATTTGGAGCTGCAAATTCAGTCGAGCCGAAACCCGGCTTGTATGCCCACCACAGGTTGTCAATTTCGGAAAGCGAAATCAAACCCGATTGCAAATCTTTTGCAGAAATTCGGATAGGGGCATCGGCTTTAAGACCGCTGCTTTGAAAATGCATCGCAATGATGACTATGAGAAGCGAAAAAATTGTGCGACGAATGTGTGATTGGTAATGACTCAAAGTGAATTACTTGACCGGTTTTTGGGAAAAATTTTTTTCTACATGAATTTATCCTTTTTTGACGGCTATCTTTGCGCCATTTATTTCAAAGAATAGATTTAAATCTATTGAATTCGTCATAAGATAAAAATCGCATTTGATAGTCGTAACTCATGAATCCATATTACGGGAATCCTTGGGAAAAAGATATTGATGGTTACAAGCTTGTTGGCGGTGCAATTCGCGCGGCAGCAATCTCGATTCTAGGAAATCTTGCCCTCTATGTTATTTTTCACTTTTTCGGCAATTTTCCGCCTGCTATACTAGCAGCTTCAGAAACTGAGGCGATTGATCCATTCCGCATTATTCTTGCATCGTTTCTACCGATACCGCTTGCAACCGGCATTTTTGCATTTGCTATTCAATTTTTGCCTTCTCCTAGAGTCGCTTTTTTTGGTGCAATTTCTCTTTTGTTATTGGTTTCGTTTTTGGCTCCCTTGCTGCTGCTTTCGCTTTCAGTTACCGATTTCTTAAAGATGATCTCGTTTCATTTTCTCACATTTGCTTCTGTGGTATGGGGGCTAGGATTTTATCCCCTCCGAAAAAAAAATTAACTCAATTCTAATCATGTCGAAAAAAGGTAAGCTTAAAAGCACGATCGTCGCGATAGAAATCAATGAGGTATCACTTTCTTGGCAACAAATTCTTTTTACTTGTCTTGGATTTGGAATCTTATTTTTTATTTACAGTTATCAATCCACCGGATTTTATCAGGATGATGAGATTGGCCATTTTCAGCGTGCGCAAACTTTTTTTGAAAACCCTTTGGATCATATCGGAAACTGGTCAAAGTTTGGTTTTAAGCTCATTTATTCGATTCCCTCTCTTTTTGGTTTTCAAGCAGTGATGGTGTTTAACATTTTTATAACGATAGCTGGTGCTTTTGTTGCCTATTTGGCCGCGAAGGAGTTTAAGCTTTCCAATGCTCCCCTTGCTGCCATATTCGCTTTGCTTCAGCCAATGCTAATCGATCTTTCCTTCCGAACCTATTCAGAATTGCTCACCGGCTTGCTCTTTGCACTTTTGTGCTTGGTTTATCAACGCAAGAATTACCTTTTGACCGCTTTTATTTCATCTTACCTTTTTATGATTCGTCAAGAAACGGCAATCATGTCGCTCATTCTTGGCGGGATTTTCATATATCGAAAGCAACTCATTCCTTTTTTTGTTTTGGGCTTTTCCCCAATTCTCCTTGTGATATTAGGATTTATGAAAACAGGGGATTGGTTTTACATTTTCAAAGATGCTTATGCCGCAGGCGTAGAGGCGAAGTTTCAGCGAACCGGATTCGAGCATTATATCATTATGTTGATTTCGATTATCGGCTCTATTCCTTTCTCTCTTTTCTTAATGGGGTTGTTTTCCTTTAGTTTTAATAGCGAAAGCAATGCCCCACTTGTATCACGAATCAAGGCAGCATTTGAGAAATATGAGATTTTATATCTCATCTTTATCCCTTTCTTTCTTTTTCAATGTCTTTCTACTTCTAAATTTTTAGATAGCGGTGTTAACCCCGGCAATCTTCGATATATGGCGTGCCTTTATACCATTTTCGGAATTTTCTCCCTTATTGGGTTAAATGAAATTTTGCAGCATCGTTCTTCAAAACTTCCTCTCATTTGGATGGGTGCTATTGGACTGTTTACCCTTTTCTTTTGTTCTTACCAATCAAACCTTTTTGTTTATACCAATGAGCCTGAATATTCAAAGCTCCTTTTTGTGGGTATTTTCTTCGTGATTATTTATTTGTATCACACCTCGGCGATCTCCCTTCGGTTTATGATGCTTAGCACTTTATTTTGTTTACTTCTTTCAGTTCCATTTTTATTGTCTCCTTTGAAACTCAATTCAGAAAATAAGTGCATTCAAACCTATACGGCTTGGGCGAAAGAATCTTATCCAGAGCGTATTTGGCTTACAAATCATAATCTGGTTCAATTTTTTGGGGGCATTCGAATCACGGATACAACCCGCGTCCGTTCAATGCGTCAGGCGGATATTGCCAAGGCACCCATTGGATCAATAATTTTGTGGGATACCCATTATGGATTCAGACCGGAGTACAAAATGGATGTGGCTTATGAATATTTTCAAAAGAACGAGCGTTCATTCAAATTGCTTCAACAATTTAATTCGGAAGACAATCGGTTTATTTGTTTAGCCTTTGAAAAAATAGGCGAAGTTCCATCGCCTTAAGCTTTTTGTTAGTACAGCATTCTTCCACCATCCACGGTTATAATTTGGCCGGTGATGTAATCGGAACTGACCAAAAACATAAGCGCTTTCACCACATCCTCAGGTGAGCCCAATCGTTGCAAAGGAATTTTTTGAAGAATGGCATCTTCGAAAGGTTTATCGCGCTGTTCATGAAGCAGAAGCGTTCCGGGCGCAATTCCATTGACAAGAATTTCAGGAGCAAATTCTTTCGCAAACACGCGAATTAGGTTTTCTATTCCTGCTTTCGCGGCTGTGTATGGCGCATACCGCCGCCACGAGAGCCTCGCCGAGACATCGGTCATCACCACAATATGTTTATGCAAATGCCCGGTTGAATCAAGAATGTTCTTCTTTTTTGCCCTGCTTTCCGTTTTCGACATTTCATGCATCCATTTGGCTGCTTCTTGCATTGTAAAGAAAGTCCCTTTCAGATTTGTATCCACCAAGGCATCGAAGTCTTTTTCTGTCACATCAGGCAAGGGTGTAGGAAAAAAATTAGACGCATTGCATATCGCCAAGTGGAGTTCATTTGTTTCAGAGCGGCATGCCCTAAAAACACGCGTTATTTCTTTTGGGCGTGAGATATCGCATTTGTAACACTCGGAGTTTACACCATACCTTCTTATTTCATCTCGGGTTGATTTCGCTTCTCTTATTGAATTTCTAAAAGTGAAGAAAACTGACCATCCTTCACGAGCCAATGCAATTGCAGAGGCTTTGCCCAGTCTTCCCGAAGCACCGGTGATAAAACATGATTTTGGATTCATTGAAGTTCGGTTGTTGTGTTAATCTTGGATAATTTTTTCATAAATGAATCATGAACTTACACGCAAAAAATTGAAGTGCTATTCCCAAAATATTATGACACCCACCAATTTATTTGTCAGTAATTGATCACCTTTTCATCTGCATATTATGTTTTAACTTTGCAGACTTTGTGTAAAGACGCAATGTAACTTTGTAAAATGAAATTCATTTGGCTGCAATGACGATTGACATAGATTCAGAAATGAAACCCTCTTCTCTTTCAACACTTGATTTATTTGAAGAAATCGAGAAGCTCAAGAAATCGATGAATGCCGTTGTGCTGGCGCATTATTATCAAGAGCCGGATATTCAGGATGTTGCCGACTTTTTGGGCGATAGCCTTCAGCTTGCGCAAGCCGCAAAAAAAACCAATGCGGATGTCATTGTCTTTGCCGGCGTTCATTTTATGGCTGAAACGGCGAAGATTCTAAACCCCAATAAGCAAGTGCTTTTGCCCGACCTTGCCGCAGGCTGTTCTCTTGCCGATAGTTGTCCGCCGCCGCTTTTCAAAACGTTTAAAGAATTGCATCCTGAGGCCGTGGTGATTAGTTATATCAACTGTACGGCAGAAATCAAAGCGCTTTCAGATATTATTTGCACTTCATCGAATGCGGAAAAAATTGTGCGCTCAATACCGCTGGAACAAAAAATTATATTTGCACCAGATAAAAATCTTGGTGGTTACTTAATGAAGAAGCTGAATCGGCCGATGATTTTATGGGATGGGGCATGCTTTGTTCATGAATCTTACTCGGAGCGGAAACTGATTGGATTGAAGACGCACCAACCCAAGGCACTCATCATTGCACATCCCGAATCCGAAGAACCGGTTTTGAAGCATGCGGATTTTATTGGTTCCACTAAAGCGCTTTTAGAATACACCGAGAAATCGGCGCATGACTCGTTTATTGTTGTAACAGAGACCGGAATTTTGCATGAAATGAAAAAACGCTCTCCCCATAAATCTTTCTATGCAGCTCCTCCTGATGAAAAAGGATGTGCTTGCAATGAATGCCCATATATGAAACTGAATACGCTTGAAAAACTTTATCTGTGCATGAAAAATAGAACCCCAGAAATCACGATGTCTGAATCGCTACGATTGGCGGCTTTGAAGCCGATGGAGCGGATGTTGGAGCTTTCGAATGCTTGAAGCTATAGGCATAATTTCACCATTTTTTTTGGATGTCAAAACACTTGACGATCTTATTCTTTGGGGCGGTTATGGGATTTTATTTTTGATTGTTTTTGCAGAGACCGGGCTTTTTGTCGGGTTTCTTTTGCCCGGCGATTCCCTTCTTATCACCGCAGGATTAATTGCTGCGACAGGAAAATTATCATTTACCGGGGTTTGCGCCGTCATGATTACCGCTTCTATTTTAGGGGATATCACCGGATATTTTATTGGGAAGCATTTAGGGAAGCCTTTATTTGAAAAGCAAAACACACTCTTTTTCCGCCAAGATTACTTGCTTCGCACACAGGCTTTTTATGAAAAACACGGGGGGAAGACAATCTTTTTTGCTCGTTTTGTACCGGTCATCCGCAGTTTTGCCACCACCGTTGCAGGTATTGCGTCTATGCCTTTCCCTGTTTTTATTTTCTTTAGTGTATCGGGTGCCATTTGCTGGATTTTATTTTTTACCTCTTTAGGATATTACCTTGGCGCTTCGTTTCCGCAACTGGTTGAATGCTTAAATCTGATTATTCTTGTTATTGTTGGACTGATTGTGATTTCAACCATTGTGAGAGTGATTCGATTAAGAAATCAATCTTAATTGACGTGAACCGAGGC
Organism: Chloroherpetonaceae bacterium; assembly: GCA_033763895.1. Classification (NCBI taxonomy): domain Bacteria; kingdom Pseudomonadati; phylum Chlorobiota; class Chlorobiia; order Chlorobiales; family Chloroherpetonaceae; species Chloroherpetonaceae bacterium. The sequence continues at coordinate 734,053 of JANRJQ010000004.1, forward strand.
TTTGACGGTGGGTTAAGTGTCTGTTTTCTTTCCTGCATTTTTTCGAGCTTCTTCAGCATAACGCTCGTAGGTTTCTTTGCCAAGCAATTTTTCAATTGTTTCAAGAGACGACTCCACATATTCTTTGTGCTGCAATCCAAGTTTTTCAAATAAAGACCGTGCAGCAAAAAAATATTTTATCGCCTCTTTATAAAGTGTCTTCTCTTCATAAATACGAGCGGTAAAAAGCAAGGCAATTGCCATTCTTCGGTAGTTTGTATGCTGTTTGCCAAGTTCAAAAGATTCCCGATATTTTTCAACGGCTTTATTGAATATTCCGACCTCTTCATAGACGCTTCCTAATCTGAGCAAGGCATTTGCTGCTCGTTCAATTTTCCCCAAACCTTGTTGCTCAGTAATGGCAATGGTATAGTATTCGATGGAAAGATCAAATTCACCCAATTCTTGATATAAACGAGCAATTTGCTGCGTGACATCTGCACGAGCCGGTTTATTTCCTGTTTCTGAAAAAAGCTGTAGAGACTCTCGGTAACTATGAACTGATTGATCGTAACAGCCCCAGATTTGAAGGATTAAACCGATTTGATAAAGGGTTGTCGCTTTCTCGATTTTATCATTGATAGCCGTATAGTATCCGAGGATTTCATTATAAATTTCAAACGCCTTTTCATACTGACGATCTTCGAAATAGTTTTGGCTTAAAACTTTCATCAATGAAATTGTTTCGGTTGGCACTACGCCAATTTTTTCGCGTGCTTCCTCGAGTTGAACTTCCAATGCGGTGATTCGCCGAGCCCTGCTTTCGCGTTCACCCACCAGTTCACGCTTCGTTTCGAAGATTCGTTCAACATCATTTTGGTCATTAAAGTCGGTTACTTTTCCTCCAATGACTTTCCAGAAAAATGGCGCTCTTCGATAGAGAATATCAACGATAAACGCGGGCATCCATATCATTAGTGGAGCAGGAATTCGTGCGGTATCTTGAATGAAGCTTTCAAATAAAAGAGATACTCGAATTTCGGTTTGCTCATCTCGAACATTTTCGTCAAAACTATTGATCAAAAAAAGTTCAGGATTTAGCATTTTTGGGTTTCCGGATTCTCGCTCCAACTGTTCAATCAATGGCTCTCTTGAGGTGAAACGAAATTCGTGAACTTTCATTCCTTTGCCTCGAGCAATTTCAGCCGCAAGACTCATTATTTTTACACGATGGACGGGTGAGTTTAAGCGAATGACATAGATTGGTGGGCGTGCAAATCGACCTTGCGACTGAAGCTCTTCAAAAAGTTCAATTAATTTATTTTTTATTTGATGCAGATATAACATTTTGAGATGAGAAGGGTTCAAATCACAAATTAAAGTCGGCCTTATCGTTTTTTCCTATTCACTTTTAATCATTACCCTTGTGAAGGTAAATAAAAAAAGCGTCTTTCACTTCTGTGTAAAAGACGCTTTTCATTAAATTTTCACCCTATTTGACTGTACTTTAGCAACAGTTGAAGTTTTCTAATCTTGCCTTCGGGTAAATTTATACTCTGCTTTTCCTGCATCGCTTGTTCCATTTAGCCTTGACACCAATGTTCCTAAGGAGATTACAAGCAGTAAGACCAAAACACCCACGACACTAAACACCCAAATTTTTTGATCCTCAGCCTTTTTCATTGATTCAACAAGGTTTTGAACTGAGTCACGCTGAGTTAAGCCTTCCGCCATTGCCTCTTCAAATAGCGCATAACGCACCACATGATGATTTCCACCGGAATTATTCACCTGCGTTTCATACGATTCTAAAAATTCTTCTTCAGGCTTTACATAATCGCCTTTCTTTTCGCGTGTGGCTAAAAATTCCTTCGCATTCTTGTATGTGGTTTCCATCGAGACGAGCGAGGCGTTTAACTTCGTTGCACTACCAAGCGCCCGAAGATTGGCTTCGTAACGGCGTGTTGAGGCGGCGTAATCAAGCACTTCTACAACCAAACCAACTGTATCTGCAAAATTTGCAAGACTTGCGATTTTATTAGCACCAACAAACGGGAAAATTTTTGGAGCGAATTTCGCCATCGCAATTGAATCTTCTCTCGTATCGATTCTAACAGCGAACATTTGAAGTTTGAAATAAAATGAAACCAATCGAAGCGAATCTTCAAACGACTCCGGTGCTTTGCCGAGATAGAGAATTCCTGAATAGAACCCATTTCTCACTGCAAAATCAACCGAATCTCGTGCGGTTTTTGGCCAAGTCGAAGTCAGCGGATCTGATTGAACTGCCTGCATCAACTGTGAAACTTTAACTTCATAAGGAAGCGGCTCAGGAACATTTGCATTATGGCAATTGGTACACTGTGCACCTTCATGAGCTCCAACTTTATCATGATTCCAATTCGCTATTGCATGTCCGTTTGGCGAGCCGTGGCATGAGATACATCCCGGATTGTTATTGGCAGCATAAGCGGCTTGATGCGGCCCGGCTGCATAATTTTGTGCAATTGAAACGTGGCAGGTATTGCATGCTTCAGCAACTTTTGTTGCCCCGGCAGGATAATCGGTGTGATTTCCGTGACAATCGTTGCAGGTAGGGGCAGTTAAGTCATTCTTGACATAAATCGCTTTTGCGTGAACGCTTTCCATATAAGCGGCGCTATGATCTTCATACGATTTCCCCGACTTTTCAAGCGAAGCGGTGATGTACTGCTCGTTGCTATGGCAGGAGCCGCACATATTGGAAATATTTTTTGGGTAAGTCAGAGAAGCCGGCTCAGAGGCTTTCATTGCGCCGTGACTGCCGTGACAATCAACACAGCTTGCTGAAGAAGCATTCCCCGCTTTGAGGGCTTTACCGTGTTTGCTTTCCCAAAATTCTGCATTAATTCCGGTGGTTGGGTCTTCATGAGCGAGCGTAAAGGTTTGCATTTTGCTCACATTTTCGTGGCAAGAGCCGCACATTTCCGGTTGCGATTCTCTTGAGAATTTACCAACAAAATTTCCGCCCTCGGATTTTGTTTTATGAGCCTGTTGCCAATTCGCAAGCGTTATCGAAGGATCCGGATTCCCGCCGTGACAACTGACGCACGAAGCGCCGGCTTTATGATGCGTATCGGCGCCCCAAGTTTCTTCACTTACGGCCGCGGCGCCGGTTAATTTACTATGACAAGCAAAACATCCGCTTTCATCTTTTGGGGCTTGAACAGCCGAAATTGGTGTAGATGTTGATTCATCACCGAAAAGTAATCCAAACGAAACTGAAGCAAAAAAAAGGACTGAGGCAAGGAGAAGAACCTTATTGTGAAAATTTGTCATAGAATGTTAGTCGAGACTGAATACCCTTTAAGATAGAGATGAACAGGCTGAAAAAATCATAATCAAGGAACGCGTGAGGAAACTTGCAATTCTTCAAATAGGGCGCATTCCTTATGTTTTCAAAACACCCTATTTGATGTCAATCGTTTCATCAAAATCGCTTATTCAAATTTTTTTAATTCACGATTTCAAACTTACCCTTTTCAAAAAAACTTTGCAATCAATTGTCTAATTAATTCTCAAAATATTTTAAGAATTTTTTAAGAAAATATCCCTCTGCGATGCAGAACCTTACGCAGTTTCTCGGAGGATGAGTTCGGGGTTAATTCTAAGGACTTGAGGCTTGTGCTTCGGGTTTTCGAGTCGATTAAGCAGAAACTTCACGGCCTTGCTTCCCATTTCTTGAATTGGTTGACGCACCGTTGTTAGTGCCGGAATTGCAGTTCGGGCGATCGGTTGATCATCGTAACCAATAACGGCAACGTCTTGGGGAACTCTTAAATTTAATGTTCCAAGCCCGCGAATGACACCGGCAGCAACTTCATCGCCATTGGCACAAAAGACCGCATCAAATTTAGGCATCTCTTTTTTATCAATCTTCTCTTGAACCAACCTCACAATTTTCACCCCTTCGTCGAAATGGAATTTCTCTACCTCCGATGATTCAATTTCAAGAATATGTTCTTTGAGAGGAGGAATGCGATGTTTCTTCAATGCGGATAAGTAACCCTCGAGCCTCTCTTTCATGACGGTACTTTGGGAGGCATAAACAAAAATGATTTTCTTTCTCCCCATTTTGATCAGATACTCCGTCGCTTCAAAAGCACCCAAGACATTATCGACTGAAATAGAATCCAGTGATTTTAAGTCTGCTTCAATGACTACGCAAGGCAATTGAAAAGATGAGAATAGCTTTGTTCGACGCTCACTGTGATCAAAAAGCTGAACCACGATTCCATCAACTTGTTTGCCTCTGGCGATTTCGCGGTAAATTTTTTCTTCTTCTTCCGCTTTTCCAGTGGTGCTGTAAATGACTAGATTGTAACCGCTTCCTTTCAACGCGGCTTCTACCCCGCAAAGAACTTCGATTGTAAAAGGCGCATTGATATTTGGAACCAAAAGCCCAATGAGGTTTGTCTGTTGCTTTACCAAACGGTAAGCGTTTACATTCGGAACATAATTGAGCTTTTCGGCAATCTCACGAACCTTTGCAACCGTTTCAACCTTGAACTTTCCACGGCCGTTTAAAATCATCGATACCGCCGCCGTCGTAAGCCCAGATTGCTCTGCGAGATCTTTGAGCGTAACTGCTCTTGAACGGCGTGAATTCTGCATCTTAAATCGTTACTTGATTTGATTTCGAAATTTAAGGCACAAGCTCGAAACTTTCCTCTAAAACATCAGTTGAGTTTCTACCAACCATCACCGTAAATTTACCACTTTCAACGATTGGTGTCAGCGAAGCTGAAAGAAATTCGAGATCTTTACGGGTTATCATAAAATCAACGATTTTCTTTTCTCCGGGGCTCAAGGTTAATTTTCGAAACGACTTCAATTCCTTCACCGGTCTTGTCACTGAAGCTTCAAAGTCATTAATGTAAAGTTGAACAATTTCTTCTCCGTTTCGCTTACCTGTATTTTCAATTTCGATAGACACTTTCAATGTGTCATTTTCTTTCATTGATTTTTTATCCAATTTCAGATTTCGATATGCAAATGTGGTATAAGATAATCCATAACCAAAAGGATAGAGTGGATCGCTTGGAATATCAATATATCGTGATTTGTATCGGTCTGTTGGGTTCTTTGGTTCTATGGGTCTTCCGGAGATTTTATGATTATAAAAAATGGGAATTTGCCCAGCGCTTCGTGGCACAGTGACGGTCAATTTGCCGCTAGGGTTATAATCGCCAAAAAGCACATTGGCAATTGCATTTCCCGCTTCTACACCCAATTGCCAAGTTTCAAGAACTGCCGGTACTTTAAGTGCTTCACCGTTTAATGAAATGGGACGACCGTTTGAAAGAACCAATACAATTGGCTTTCCCGTTTCTACAAGTTTTTTTAACAACTCTAATTGAACCCCGGGTAAATCAAGCGAGCTACGGCTGTGCGCCTCACCGCTCATATCTGCGGTTTCACCCATCACGGCAATCACGACATCCGAATTTTTCGCAGCTTGAATTGCAGCATTGAACCCCTTATCTGATAATGCCACTTTTTCGTCACGCGAGACGGTGCAACCTTCTGCATAAACGACTTTTGTTTTGGAATCAACTTTTGCCCGAATACCGTCAAGAATTGTTATCGCATCTTCCGGTCTTCCGACAACTTCCCACTCACCCAGCATATCGCGCTTTGCATTTGCAAGCGAACCGATAACAGCAATACGTTTCGTATCTCTCTTTAACGGTAAAAGATTGTTTTCATTCTTTAAAAGTACAATTGAGCGCTCTGCGACTTTTCGGGCAATTTCTCGATGCTTTGGACTTAAGACGAGTGCCTTCTCCCGTTCATTGTTGCAATAGCGAAACGGGTCGTCGAATAAACCCAATTTAAATTTGATGTATAAATTTCTGCGTACGGCTTCATCCAGAACCTCCATTTTGATTTTTCCGCTTCGAACTGCACCGGCAAGCTTGATGAAAATCTTGCTTTCCATATCCATATCAAGCCCTGCATTGAGTGCAAGAATCCCAAGGGTTTCGTCATTTTTCGAAATGCCGTGATTTCTCACTTCGCCGATTGAGCCCCAATCGCTGACAACAAAGCCTTTATACCCCCATTTTTCGCGAAGAATTTCCGTCATCAACTTGCGATTAACGCTTGAAGGCATTCCTGCAATTTCATTAAAGCTGGCCATAAAGCTCAAAACACCGGCATCAATTGCCGCTTTGAACGGTGGCAAATATGTTTCGTGAAGAGTTCGTTCAGAAATATCGACGGTGTTATAATCTCGTCCTCCTTCTGCACCGCCGTATGCCGCGAAGTGCTTCGCGCAAGCCAAGATGGTGTTGTTCAAACTGAGATCTTCTCCTTGAAAGCCTTTTACACGTGCGGCGGCAGCAAGCGTTCCGAAGTAAGTATCTTCTCCTGCACCTTCAATGATTCTGCCCCAGCGTGGGTCACGGGCAACATCGACCATAGGCGCAAAGGTCCAGTGAACACCCGCGGCAGAAGCTTCAATCGCTGCAATTCGGGCTGATTCCTCCAAGAGTGCCATATCCCACGAAGAGCTTTCGGCGAGTGGTGTTGGAAAAGTTGTTCGATAACCGTGAATCACATCAAGTCCAAAAAGAATGGGGATTTTAAGGCGAGACTGCATCGCATATTCCTGTGCTTTGCGAGTGACATCAACGCCATAGATATTTAAGATCGAACCGACTTTTCCTTCACGAATCATCGGCTCAAGGTCGGGACTTAAGTAGGCACCTTTTTTGTGATCGCTAATCCCGCTATTGACTTGATTTAACTGCCCAAGCTTTTCTTCAATGGTCATGATTCGAAGAAGGGAATCAATCTTTTGATAAATAACTTTATCATTTGCAATCTGCTCTGCCGGCGTTTTGGCATTTTGAGCGAAGCCCACCGAAAAGAGAAGGGCTGACATGAGAAATAGTACGAGTGTTTTTTTCATATTGATTCCTGTGTTTAATGAATAGGATTCGGTGGCAATTCACTGTTGCCAAAATCTGTTGGAATAGAACTCAAGGTAAATTCAAGCGTTGCGCCGTTCTTTATTTCATCATGCATGAGCCAAGCACGGTTAATGGATTTCCCATTAAGCTTAAGGCTTTTGATATAAATATTTTCCTTTGTTTTGTTTGTGCAACGAATCGTTAATTTTTTTCCATTCTCAAGTGTAAGAGAGGCATTTTGAAATTGAGGTGAAGTAAGCAAGTAAATCGGCTGACCTGCGACTGGGAAAAGCCCCAACGAAGAAAATAGAAACCAAGCAGAAGTTGTGCCGCTATCATCATTGCCGGGAAGTCCGGCTGCTGTGGTATCGAAGTTTTCTTGTAAGATGAGATTCGTCCAAAATTGTGTTCGATCTGCTCGCTTGGCGTAGATATAAAGAAAAGGTGCAAGCATATCGGGCTCGTTAGAGACTGAAAAGTAGCCTTTGGTATAATCGCGGTTGCTGCGATGATTAAAAAAGAAATCCCACTTTTCAACAAAGGCACGATCACCACCAAGCCTCGAAATAAGCCCATACGGATCGTGAGGAACATATCCTAAATACTGCCACGCAGAGCCTTCATAATAGTGAACTTCAGCACTCCAAAATAATCCTTCAGGAAAAACAAACTCTGGCTTAAAATTTTCAACCCATTCTCCGTTTCGATTTTTTGGACGGAAAAATCCTGTTGTTGAATCAAAAAGCGCGAATATTTTTTGGCTTCTTTCAAAAGCAAATGCCACTTCACTTTCCTTTTTAATTTTTTTTCCAAATGACCAAAGTGCGAAGTCGTTATAAGCAAACTCGAGCGACTTACTAACCGATTGCCACATTTCATCTGCGCCGAGCCAACCTGATTCTAAATACTGACGAGGCTTGCCACGAAAGGCTCTTGTTGATTTCAGGTTCGGTTCATCTCCCGGAATAAACCCGTTTTTCAAAACCAATTGAAACGCTTCTTCATACCGAACCCCGGGCAAATCTTTCACAGCGGCGTCCGCAAATAGCACATCTGCATTGGTTCCCCCTTGCATTGGCGTGAATGCATTTCCGGTAAAGCCGTCTGGAAGCCACCCATATTGATTTCCAATATCAATTAATGCATTCAACATATCTCGTTGAATACTTGGTAAAATGAGACTAAGAAACGGAGAGAGGGTTCGATAAATATCCCATATTGCAAAGTAATTTGTATAGGCGTGTGTTTTTTTGAAGGTACCGGCTTTATCCTTTTCCCATTCATTGAGCCGCGTTGGCATCAAGAGTGAATGATAAAGCGCGGTGTAGAAAATTGTTTCTGTTTCTTTTGTTGCCCCTTCAATCGAAATTCTATTTAAGTAACTTTCCCAAGTCAATTCGGCTGATTTTCTTGTTTGATCAAAAGACTGTTTTTTTCGCTTTGTGTCATCAATTTTTTTCTTAGCGCTTTCGAAATTGAGATAGGAAACAGAAGCAATCACCTCAATTGATTTCCGATTCTTTTTTGGCAGAAATGACACCACAATGCCCGATTCTTCATTGCTTTCACTCCGATTTGGTTCATTGTTGGATGTGATTATGCCGCCATTTTTCCAATAATGAACTGCTACAGGTTTTTCAGAAAAGGATGCAACAAAGTATGCGCGGAAATCGGACGGGAGTTCCCCGAATCCACCTGTATAGACGGCCGTACATCTCAGTTCATTTCGTTTTGGGTCATATTCACTTTCTGCGCTTGAAACCGTTTGTGGATGAGAGGCCTCCGAAGCATTGAAAATGATTTTCAGTGTATCACTTGATGAATCGTCAAAGGTATATCGATGATACCCAATTGATTCATTTGCTGTAAGTTCTACCGTAACCTTTGGTTTCGTCAGAAACACCTTGTAATATCCGGGGCTTGCCACCTCGCTTTCACGCGATGAATATTCTTTGTCTCGCACGAGTTCAGTTGCGCCTCGAGCCGGCATCAAAAGAAAATTTCCATATTCTCCCGAACCCACACCACTCACTTGATTGTGGACAAAACCGAGTATGAATTTATTCTCTTTCCTGTAACCCATATTTCCCCAACCTCGCTCTTCGGTTCTTGGAGTTAGCGCGATCATTCCCCAAGGGACCGTTGCCCCCGGATGAACATTGCCGCCTCCATCTGTTCCAATAAATGGATTCACCTTGGAAATTTTCGATTGAGCGAAAAGGAAATTAAACCCTGCTTTTAGCAGTAGGCTAACAGTAAGGAGAAGTGCGAATAGGCAAACTCCTTGAATCTTCTGCCTCATTCTTTCTCGTTTCATTTCAGCGGTCGAAAACTCATTGAAGGAGGAGCAGATTCTTTTGCTCTACCCCAAGTGGGATGGGGTTTTTCGCCCATCGTAATCGTAAGTGTAGATGTCGCTATCAACTCTTGATGAGAAATCCATACACGGTTAAGCGGTTTTCCATCGCGGGTGATGCTCTGGATGAACCGATTTTCCGACGAATTATTTTTGACATCAATCAAGAGTTTTTTTCCGTTTTGAAGAGAAATGGTGGCTCTTTTAATCACCGGGGAGCCAAAGACATAGTGCCCTGAAGCGGGATTGACGGGATAAAGACCTAAGGCACTCCAAATGTACCACGCTGAAAGTTGGCCGACGTCATCATTTCCACAAAGCCCATCGACCCCATCATGATAAAGCTCTTGCATAATTTGCCTGACTCTTTCGGCTGTTTTTTCGGGTGCGCCTGCATAAGAATACAAATAGGCAACATGATGGCTTGGCTCATTACCGTGTGCATATTGGCCGATTAGACCTGAGACATCAGGCGGGGCTTCGCTTCCCATTTTCCGCTCAAGCGTAAAAAGTGAATCCAGCTTAGCAATAAACTTTTCATTCCCACCCATTAATCGAATAAGTCCTGCCGGATCGTGTTGAACCGACCAGCTATACTGCCACGCATTTCCTTCGGTGAAATCGCCGGCGCGGTGATCGGCATTAAACGGGTCAAAAGGTGTGCGCCAATTTCCGAGCGAATCTTTGGCTCGCATAAAACCTGTCGCGGGGTCGAAGAGGCGCGTATAACTTAGCGCGCGATTTCGGAATTCCGTGATATCATCCTTAATTCCGAGTGATTGCGCCATATCATAAATGCACCAATCGTCGTAAGCATATTCCAATGTTTTGGAAACCGTTTCATTTTGAACGCCAATCGGCATAAACCCCCATTTGCGATAGGCATTGATGCCCGATTCATCGCGTGTGGCGCTATGACGCATCGCCTTGTAAAATCGAAGTGCATCCTTTTTTTGGATAAATCCCTTTTTATAAGCTTCTGCAACGACCGGAATTGCATGATAGCCAATCATCACATAGGATTCGTTTGACATCAAAGACCATACCGGAAGTTCGCCGTATTCTTGATACTGAGCATAAAAGGATTCGAGATAATCGTTGACTTTTTGAGGGAAAAGCAGGGTAGCAAGCGGATGCCACGCTCGGTAGGTATCCCATAATGAAAAGACGGTGTAATTCGTAAACCCTTTAGCAAGATGAATTTTCTTTTCATTTCTTTCGGAGCCGCGATACCTGCCATCAGTATCTTGATAGAGCGACGGCGCAATCATTGCATGATAAAGCGCGGTATAAAAAACATTCTTGGTTTGATCATTCGCTTCGATAGTAATATTACTCAGCGCGTTTCGCCAAAGCGACACAGCTTCTTCTTTGGTTTTATCGAATTTCCAATGTGGAATTTCTTCTTTTAAGTTCTGTAAAGCCCCTTCTTCGCTTACAGCAGAAATTCCAACTTTGACCAATATTTCGCCCGTTCCCTCAGGATAGCTCAGAATCGCTCGTGCTTTTGGATTTTCATATTGCGTAAGGTTTGGTGAAATGAGTGAATCGGTGGTAAAAACTATTGTTATCGGTTTCTTAGAAAATGTTGCAGCAAAAAATACGCGTTGGTCTTTTGCCCATCCTGACGAATATCGAAAGCCAATCAGTGTACTGTCATTAATTTTTTTTATAGAGGCGTTTGTTGCAAAATCCCATCCGATACCGTGTAGGAGATTCAATGCGATAAACGGCTTTTTATTTTTTGGGAATGTGTATCGATGAAACCCGCTGCGCGGTGACGCGGTCAGTTCAACTTGAACTTGGTGATCTTTTAGAAAAACTTTGTAGTAGCCGGCTTCAACAATTTCGTCTTCATGAGTAAACCTTGAACCATAGCCATCATGCCAATTGGCGCGTTTAGCATAGGATAATTTGAGGGAATCTGTAAACGGCATTAAGGAAATATCGCCCATTTCACCGATGCCGGTGCCGGAGAAATGTGTGTGGCTAAATCCAATGATGATTGAATCTGAGTAATGATAGCCGGAACACCAATCCCATCCTTCGATAAATTGATCAGGGCTAAGTTGAACCATTCCAAAAGGGGTTGTAGCACCCGGAAAGGTATGTCCGTGACCGCTGTTCCCAACTCGTGGATTTACAAATTCAGCATTCCCTTTGTCTTGAGCCCTAAGGTGAAATTGAAAAACAAAACAAAGAATTAAGAAGGACGCAAATGAAAGGAATCTTCTCATCATCTTAAATGTTTCAGGCCTTTTGGTAAAAAAAAATCCGTCCGGCAAGTAACCGCCGGACGGATTTCATCATCGGAGTCAAAAAATACTTATTTGATAAGCATCATTTTGCGGGTCGTAGAGAACGAACCGGTTTGTAAGCGATAGAAGTAAACACCACTTGAAAGATTTGCTGCATTAAATGTAACCGAATAGTTACCAGCAGTTTGCCGTGTATTTACAAGTGTTGCGACTTCGCGACCCAGAACATCATAAATCTTTAGGCTGACATTCTCAACACTCGGAACAGAGTAACGAATGGTTGTTGCCGGATTGAATGGATTCGGATAGTTTTGAGCGAGTTCATAACCGGTTGGACGACCAGCTTCTTTTCTTGGCGTATTCAAGAGCGCAGCGGTCGGGTTGCGATTGGTTTTAGTTGCAATACCAAACTGTCCTAACTCAGCTGCAGACAAGTTGAATGCTTTCAAGAAATTCCCTGAACGATAAGTGCTAACTGGAGTCCATCGCGAAACGGAGCTATTGGCTCTTCTTGCGATATAAAGATTTTGCGGACGCGGAATGTTTGTTAATCCAGAAACATCGAGTGAAATATCGAAGCGTGTTTCTGCACCTAAACCGGTTTGATTGATTGTCCAAATTCTTCCCGGAATTACGATATGCGGAGCTGCATCGCCGTCATTGATACGGTACACATTTCCGAAACCAACAGTATCGATTACATCCACAGTGTCAACCGTTGCATTGACGCCACGTGTCGTTGTAATGGTTCCGCTTGATGTTCCATTTCTTTGGATTTCGATAAAAGCGCCGGTATTACCTAATACATAGGCACCTTCACCGGCTTCACCAGCAGCGACGGTCGGACTGGTTGCGGTTGATTTAGGTGAAGTTGGCAACGGACTATCGTTGGCTTCAATCTTTCGAATAAAGATATCCCCTCGGAATCTTGGAGCGCTTGTGGTATAGACCGGTACATAATCACCACCAACATTATCAGGGCCACGGTTTCCAACAACACGTGCTTCTCTATCGGTATCGTCAAAATTATGACGGAAAGTCATTCCATAAATGAGTCCGGGGTTCACGGTCATAATGACTTGGTCGATTTGAGTGCTATCAACCGAATAAACTGCTGTGGCCCCAAACCCGAAGACATCATCATAATTCAGACCAACAAAATTGTTGTTAAAATCAAAGATGTACTCGCGGTATTTGCCATCGGCAATCAAAGTTGCTTCGCGTGCAATTTCATTGCTAAAACGGCGGCCACCATTTGTAGCGCGTAAAGATGTATCGCGCAAAACAACCCGAAGTGTCGGAGCGATATCGCGTCCAAACGCATTCAAGTTTTCAGTTTCAGTTCTCGCCCAAACGTGAATTACTTTTGCTCGGCTTAAATTGACCGAGGTGGTATCATTTGCATTGGCTTTAATCGTTTTCCAGAAAGAATCTCCACCACCACCAAGAGTATCTGCTAAATCACCGGGTAAGCGACGGCGACCTTGCGGAAGTCCATTGACACCGATGCTTCCTGAAACACCCACTTTAAGGGCGGGTTGGCCTAAGTCTGTTTGCCACGCAAGGGTATAACGATCACGGAAAGGTTGATCACCTGCAGGAATACCAACCGTCCATCCGTTGAGCGTTGTATCAGATACGCTGAAGTCATCGAGAACCAATGCTGTTTGCGCCACATTAGCTGGAACACCGATGTTAAATTTTAAGCTTAAGTATCTTTCGACGGTTTCGATTTCTTGCTGTGTTAAAATTCTATTGTAAACTAGCACCTCAGCAATTTCTACCTCACCCGCTCCAGTACCATTTAGAGCCGAAGCAAGACGAGTTCTTACACCGCTTCCTGCAGAATTTGTAACCGTTCCTGTATAGGTTGCAATTGCAAACTCATTTTGATTTAAGGATAATGTTCCTGTACCATTCTTTCGAAGTGTTGCAGCTGTACCGCCTGTTCCGGCAGCAAGTAACTGTCGATTTCCGCCGCCTGAAAGCCACATTCCAAACCCGTTGGTTGTTCCTTGGACATCAGCCGTTGAAGCCATCAAAACATTAGGATTAGCAAGGTTTGCCGCCCGACTTGCCGCTACGGCAAATGCAGTAATGGCACCGGAGGTTGGCAAAGCAAAACCCATCGTATCATTCACACCGTCAAAGCGAACTGAAGGATAACCATTCACTGCACCGTTGAAAAGTGTTGGGCTCGCAGAACCTGTTGATTTTGCTGTTCGACCTTTTCCTGATACATCGATCCAAGTGGTGACTGCATCACCACGATTGAATCCACTGTTACCCAATTCTTCCGGTCTTAGCCAAACTTGCAAGCCTGTTGTTGGAATTTGATTTGTAGCAACGGCAGGAAGAGAAATCGGGATATCGTATCTACCGCTGAGGTAATTTTCAACTTGCTCGCGTTCTTCGGTTGTAAGAGAGCGGTTATAAACGATCACTTCCGCAATGTCGTTTTTACCTGCTCTCAAAGAATCTCTAAGAGCTCCGAGTACAAACGGGAAACCGCTTCCACCAGTATTGCTAAAGCCATTTGCATCGTATTGAATAATTGCATATTCGCCAAGATTTAGGGTAGCTGATATAGCAAAGCCGTTTTTACGAATGGTGACATTTCCATCTGTTCCTTCATTGATTCCACCTTCACGACGAATTTCACGGTTCCCTCGGTTCGCAAAAGTATTATAAGTTGAAAACCCAAAGCCGCGTGATGGGAAGTCGGTTTTGCCCGCCATTACAACATCAACTGCTTGACCCGGGTCGGCTACTAAAGGATCTCGTTGGTGGGCTAAAACAATAAAAACATTCACTGTTCCAACGGTTGAATCTTGCACAACCATTAACGGTTGATTTTTTGTCGTACCGCCGTCGCCATTAAAGCGAACGGTTGGCAGTCCATTGATGGCATTGGTTACAAGGGTAGGTCTAAAGCTACCGGTAGAAGAGGCTGCGCGCCCGTTCCCGGAGTTGTCGGGCCAAGTGCCGATAGAATCGCCATTGGCACCGGTAATGTCACTTGCCCGAAGCCAGAATCTCAATCCTCCGGTGGGGATTTGAGCATAGGCTGAACCTGAGGCAATAAAAACCAGCATAAGAAGCAGTAACGCTCTTTTACTCATTGTCGTATATGTTTGAGTTATTGGATACTTTCCTTTAGGCAAAATGATTATCCCAAAGGTTTTTAATGGTCTTGTTGCAAACGACTGAACTGACTTATGAATTCAATTGTGAAGTCATTTAATCAGTTAATTTAATCGTTTCAATTATTGCGTTCAAGTTTAAGTTTTTACCTTCAATTTTCAAAATGATATTTTTTATGATAGAAACGCTGCCCCGAAAACCCCTGCACTATCGCCCAGTTCAGGCTTCTTGATGACCGTATCAAACCGGTGATTGAAGACATATTTTTTCACTTCTTCAATTCCTTCGATATAAAGCGAATCGATATTGCCAACGCCACCGCCGAGCACAATCACATTGGGGTCGAGCAGATTGATGATGCTTGCAAGGGCTCGGCCAAAATAATGATGAAGCCTTTGAAGCGTTTCTTCGGCAAGTGGGTTGTGCTTACGAGAATCAACAATCTCTTTTAGGCTGCGCCTTTCACCACTTTGTGTGAAAAAATATTTTTCAAGCGCAGGGCCAGAAATAAAACTTTCCACACAACCTTTGATTCCGCTGTAACACATTTCGCCATTTGCATCAAGCACATTATGGCCCCATTCTCCGGCAATGCCTTGCGCTCCGTTCAAAACTTTTCCGTTCACCACAATTCCACCGCCAACTCCCGTACCCATTATGACACCGAATACCACCTCCGCTCCGCGCCCTGCGCCATAGAGTGCCTCTGCTAAGGCAAAACAATTGGCATCGTTGGCGACAATGACTTTACTCGAAAGCCTCGCCCCTAAATCGTGAGGAAGATTTTTCCCATTCAGCGCTGTGGTATTGCAATTCTTCATTGCGTTGATGAAAGGATCAAAAGTGCCGGGAGTTCCTATCCCAATTGATTCGGGAATTTTCAGCCCCGTAGATTTCTGCATCTCGCGAACCATTGCTTCAATTCTCCCCACAATATGCTCGTAGCCTTTATCGGCCTCTGTTGGAATTCGCGAACGAAACAATGGCTTTTGAATATTGCCCTCTTCAAGAACCACCCCTTCGATTTTTGTGCCGCCTAAATCAATTCCCCAATGTGTTTTCATTTTACAGCTTAATAGAAAGTTACATAGCCTGAGCGTGGAATTTCAATTTCATGTACGCCCACTTTAAAATTTATTTTTCTTTTTGCAACCACCGCTCCGAAACAGTCCCGAATTTCAATTGACCGATTCCCGCAATTCTTTTGGCACTGAACCGTGAGTTTTGTTTGATGGGTGGCATTTATGACTTTCCAACGCTTTATTTCCTTTTGTTCGAACGGCGCTTTTAGTATGAGCGGCGCATAAACCGCTGTGAGAATTTCTCCCCCCTTTTCTGAAGAAACCACCGGATAATTTAATTCGGGGTGAAGTGGCGTAAGTTTTCCATCCAAAAGCAGAGCACGGTTTTCTTTCCAAAATGTCATCCAATGCTGAATCATCTTAAGATGATTTTGAGGAATTTTTTCAAAACGGTTTGAAAGTTGAGGTACGCTAAAAAGCACTGCCAAAATTTGCTGCGCAGCGATTTCAACGGGTTCATTGGTATTCCAAGTAATCATATCGCTATGAACCGTAGTAGAGCCGGAAAGCAAGCGAATATCGAGGGTGCGAAGTCTGTTTTCGAGCGCGTCATTCGCGCAATCACCGGCGCGGAAGAGATTGCCGTATTGGCGCATTGGCGGAGAAATGTAGGATTGGCGGAATTCGATGAGAATTTCGGGGTTGATGGCTTTAAGGCGAGCAATGATATCGGCCATTAACTTGGCTGTTGCAACTTCAACGGATATAACATCACGTCCGTTCATCGTTTCATTTTGCGTGGCTGATGGCGAGCGCAGCATATCAATAAAATCAAGCTTAACGCCATCAAGACCAAAGTCTCTCACGCCGGCTTCAATCCGCGAAGCAATATGGTTTCTCACTTCGGGGTAGCGGACATCAAGCACATGCGTTCGCAGTCCCCAATCAGTATAAAGCATTTTATCTTTGAAAGTTTTTGCCGCCTTACTTCTTACACCGGCAAATGGAACGGCATACCACAAAAGCGCTTTGAGCCCAAGGGTGTGAATGGAATCGACGGTTTTCTTAAAGTTTGGGAAAATTTTTGGATTGACTTCCCAATCGCCACAATCTTCATAGATACTTTTTGGATCGTCGGTTTGCCATCCGTCGTCGATTATCACTGCATCGCAGCCAAAGCTTTTCGCAATTTTGCACTGTACAAGAAGCGTATCCTCATTCAAAGCTTTATGAAAAGAGTACCACGAAGAATACATCGGTTGACGGCCAACATCGGGAGTCGGGAGTGGTTTATACATCGTGCTATACCACAATGAAAAATCTGTAAGCACTTGCGAGTAGGGAAGAATCCTTGTATCGACTCTTAGCGTGACGCTGTATGTAGAGCACGGTTCTGTTTTTAGCCAAAAGAGTTCGGCCTTGCACTCCAGCGACGAGGTTTCTTCGTCCACACCCATTCTTACGGTTATGGGCGTTTCGGCATCGCTACACGCAAAGGCCACGCGCGATTTCCCTTCGGCATTGAGCGCAATCATCAGCGGCGCGTTGTGTGTGACATTCGAAAAAAATCCTTCCTGCCAAGTAATTCGCAAATGCCGTGTAAAGAGCATTGAAGGATGCCAATTGCTTTGGATATCAACGATGGGAAATTTAAAGGCGAGTGTCAGTCCGGCGGGAAGTGTATCCATTCGTGCTGATGTTAGGGTAAGATTGAAATCAACGATTCCTCTTTCAATCTCGCGCGATTCAATCCGCGATTTGAATGTCCCTAATTCACCCAAAAGTTTCACTTTTGGAATCGCTGTTTCCTGCCCAATGACTTCATTCACCGGTGCGAAGCATACACAGAATCCAACGACGGCAAGAAGAATAAGGCTTCGGGTAAATTTTTGGATATTTTTTTTCATAATGCCAATGTATTGTGTTGAAATAATTCTGCCCCGCATTCCGACTTTGCCTCAAAAATAGTGCAGGTGACAGGCATTGCCCTTTCGTATCTCACTTTTAGTTTCTTACAAAATGTTTCAGCTGCTTCACTTTGCACAAGCGCAACGGCACAGCCGCCGAATCCTGCACCAGTCATTCGTGCACCATAACACGCCTCATCTTCTGAAGCAAGCTTTACCATTGTATCGAGCACTTCTGCCGAAACTTCGAAATCATTCTTTAGAGACTGATGACTCTCTATCCACAATTTACCTAAGCACTTTGGGTCGTTTTGTTTCATCGCTTCTTCCGCCTTGAGAACACGGAGATTTTCAGAAACAACATGAATAGCACGTTTTTTTAATTCACTCTTGAGCTTCTTTTGCTCTATCATTTCAAAGGTGGCATCTCGTAAAGAGCTAAGCTGAAGGGCTTTTGCGGCGGCTTCACACTCTTCTCGCCTTGTGTTATATCGCGATTCCGAAAGTGCCCGCCTTGTTCCGGTATCTAAAATGATGATGCTTGTACCGCTTGGAAGTGGTGCGGGGCGCATCGAAAAATCTTGGCAGTCAATGAGGAGTGCACTTCCTTTTTGTGCCGAGGTGGAAATGAGCATATCCATAATACCGCAGCGCATCCCAATCCATTCATTTTCGGCCTTTTGCATTAAGCGTGCTGCATGAGTCGGCTCCCACACCAATTGAAAGGCCTCTGTAAAAGCTCTTGCCAATGCTACTTCAAGTGCTGCGGAGGAAGAAAGCCCGGCGGACATCGGTAAATCGGTATCAATCAAACATTCAAGTCCGCTTTTTGGCACATGTGAGATTTTTCCATCTTCTCCGGAAAGCAACGCCCACGCAGCGCCTTTGGCATATTCAAGCCACGAATGTGTTTCTTTGAAAATATTTTTGAGTGAAAAGCCTTTGGTTTCATCGAAGTAGGTGGAATAAAAGGTTATGATTGGGTATGATACTCTTCGGCAAGCAATCCAGACGGCGTTGCTGAGTGCCATTGGCATCACAAACCCGTTGTTATAGTCGGTATGTTCCCCTATCAAGTTTACTCTTCCGGGTGCTCGCGCAATAAATTCCGGCGGCTTTCCAAACTTGGCGTGAAACTTTGCAGCAACTTGATTCATCATCGATTCATTCATTCTTGCCTCACTCGCTTTTGAAGTGTTTTTGATGTGACTCGCGAAGCATTTGTGCGGCGGTTTCGGGGAGCATATCTCGCTGCAATTCAGAAAGCAATTCAAACCCAACAATATGCTTTCTCACGGTTGCAGAGCGGAGCAACGGTGGGTAAAAATGCGCGTGCAATTGCCAATGTTTTCCTTCGGCACCAAAGGGTGCTTGATGCCACCCCATTGAGTATGGAAATGAAACATCGAAGAGCCTATCGTAACCCATTAAAAGCTCTTTCAAAATTTTTGCCAACGACTTTTTTTCATTCTTGCTGAGGCTTAAGAGATGATGATGTGCGGCTTTTGGGAGCACCAATGTTTCAAATGGAAATGCCGCCCAGAATGGAACCACCACGGCCCAATGTTCATTTTCTAAAATCACGCGTTCTTTGGCCTCAAGTTCTATTGAGAGATAGTTCATCAACAGTTTCTTGTTTTCTCTTTGGAAGTATTCTTTTTGGGTGTCATCTTCTTTTTTGGCCTCCGTGGGAAGCGAATTCATTGCCCAAATTTGCCCGTGCGGATGTGGGTTTGAACAGCCCATCATTTCACCTTTGTTTTCGAAAATCTGTATCCATCGATAGTTCTTTGAGAGTTCTTCGGTTTCCGTTTGCCATAAATCAATAACGGCTGAAATTTCTTCGACGCTCATCTCAGCCATTGTTTGGCTATGATTGGGAGAAAAGCAAATAACCCGCGCCGTTCCTTGCACGCTTTCGGCTTTGAGTAAATCATGTTCAAAAGAACTCGGTTCTGTATTCGGGAGAATCGCGGAGAAATCGTTGGTGAAGGAATATGTGGAAGTATAATTCGGATTCATCTCCCCATTGGCTCGCGTATTTCCGGGGCAGAGATAACATAAAGGGTCGTGCGTACGCGGTGTATCGATTTTTGCAGTTTCTATTTTCCCTTGCCACGGCCGTTGATTCCGATGTGGGGAAACAAGAATGTACTCTCCGGTCAGTGGGTTATATCGCCTGTGAGGGATTGAAGAAAACTCTTTCATCGATTATTTCATCTCATTACTTCAAACTTTTTTCAAAAGGTCGGGTCGTTCGGAACGAAGTTTTAAGATGAGTTCGCCAAAGAGTGTATTGGCCCACGCAAACCAAGAGCGTGTAAACTTTTTAGCATCGTCTTTATGGAAGGCTTCGTGCATAAATCCTGTTCCGGCGTGGGTTGATTTAAGAATTTGCAGTTGCTTCCGAATTTCCTCATTGCTCGTTGAAGTAAGTGCTACGGCAATTACGCCCAAATGCCAAATCATTTCCCATCCGGCATGTGGGCCGCCGTAGCCTTCGCCCGCCTTGCCTTTGAAGAAATACATGTGGTCGTTTGAGAGAATAAAGCGTCGTGTGTTTTGATAAACAGGGTCGGTTACCGGAACCGCACCTAAATACGGTAAAGAAATAAGCGATGGAAGATTCCCATCATCCATAAAGTAATGATTCCCAAAACCATCCGTTTCGAAGGCGTAGCACAAGCCGTAAGTGAGATGCTGCTTTTTGGAATGGATCTCAAGTGCGGCTGAAATTTCACTCGCAAGCCCTCTTGCGCGATCGGCAAGCAATTTTTCAGTTGTATCGGTTTGAAGCATCTCAGCCAGTTGGGTTAAGCTGGTAACAGCAAAGAAATTAGACGGGATCAGAAATGGAAAAAGGCAAGCATCATCGGAAGGTCGGAAGGCGGAGTGAATAAGCCCCACTTTGCGCGTTGGCAACCCAAGCCCATCGTTGGCAATGAAATCGCCGTACCACGCGGCGAATTCACGCTTGAAGCGGTAAGTGCCTTCATTCTCTTTGCGCTGCTGCTCGGTGAAGACATCCACAATGCGTTTCATTGCTTGTTTCCACGGTTTGGTCATAAATGCCGAGTTGCCTGTTGCTTTCCAATAGAGATAGGCCAAACGAATGGCGTAGCAAAGCGAATCGATTTCCCATTTTCGCTCGTGAAGCTCATTGCGCATTGCGGTTTTATCTTGATGCCACCGCGAGGCTTCTTTCCCATCGATATTAAACGCATTCGCAAAGGCATCGATGAGAATGCAATCCGTTTGCCGATGAATAACGCCTTCAATAAGCGTGGAAAGTTTTGAGTCTGCTTTCGCAAGTGGAATGTAGGGCGTTACTTGCGCGGTGCTATCGCGCAGCCACATTGCGGGAATATCGCCGGTGATAATAAAGGTATCTGGCAGACCGTTGCGTTTTCCGTGGAAAGTGATGGTGGTATCCAGCGTATTCGGGAAGCAGTTTTCAAAAAGCCATTTTAGTTCAGGGTCAATATCACTTCGCTTAATGTCCTCGATTACGGCATCAACACTTTCACTTCGAAATTTTCTGTCTTTTGGCAGTGGCCGTTTGCTCACAAATTCTTGACCTTCAATCGGATTACCCGCTTGATGTTCAATGGAATGCATTCCCTCTGCAAGTAAATCGTGATTCATCACTTGCCCCAAGGCCATTGCAGCGGCGGCTTTGGCCAATGATTGCAAAAAATCTCGTCGTGATATCATCTTATTTAATGAGCGTCATTTTTCTTGTTTCGATAAACCCGCGCTGCCCACCGAGAGGCGTGGCACTAAGGCGGTAGAAATACACCCCACTTGCGAGTGACGAGGCATTAAAGTTTATGTCGTAGCGGCCACTGCTTTGCAACGTGTTCACCAATGTTTCAACCTTTCTGCCCAAGAGATCATACACATCAAGCTGAACGCGCGAAATTTCGGGAAGTTGGTATCGGATGGTGGTGGTTGGGTTAAACGGATTCGGAAAGTTTTGCATCAACTCATAGTCTCGTGAAATCTCTCGCCCTCTTCGGTCAATTCTCAAGAGCTGCCCGGCTTGCTCCGGCATTGTAAGCCCCAGAAACATTCGCCCATTTTGGAAGAAGATGTTATCGGGTGTGAATTGTGCATTATTCGCGCTCCAAGTGCCTGTCCCTCGATCCCATCGGTTTGAATCAAAGCTATCGAGATTATCTTGCCAAGAAAATGTGAATCCTCGGCTTTCGCTCCAACTGGAATACCGCACCCATTCATAAGCAGGATATAGCGGTAAAATGCGCCAATCAAATGTACCCGTCCAATCTGTCCAGATGGGTTGCCAGATATTCATCATAATTTTTTGCGCACGGCGAAGCGTGAGAATATGCGCTTGTGTTTGCCGATAAACCTCAACGCCATCCACAAACCACGCCACATACGTGGGAGTCCATTCAAAGGCATAATCATGAAAATCTTGATGCGGGTTGAAATTCACCACTTGCCTGTAATCGTGGCTGGTTTCAAATGCCGTGATGACATTAAACTGTACCTCGTTATTATATCTCCCCAAGATTTCAATATCAATTTCATTCCACTGCTCGGTACTGCCCACAAAATCGTGATAGGTGAAAAATGTGCTCAGCACGCCGCTGCCGGGAACGGATTTCATTCGTACTTCAAAGCGGCCATAAAGGAAAGATTCTTTGGTGCGATACTCTGCTCCACGGTAAAACTTACCGCCACCGGGCGGTGCAACGGGTTCTGTTGCAACGGTGATATTGTACTTCTCGCTAAGGTATTTTTCAACCGCTACGGTTTCTACTGAATTCAAGGTGCGGTTGTAGAGCAAAACTTCGGCAATATCATTGGTGCCATATAATCCTTGCGTTTCACCGACAAAGCTTCCAAGCCGTACTTGCGTTCCCGCAGTTTGACCATTCACTACGCCCTGATTGATGATTCCCGAACCGATATAGGCAGCAACCACAAACTGATTTTGATTGAGATTGATATTGGGTGCATTCTGACCATTTCGTCTTAAGCGTACCGTAGAACCATTTCCTGAAGCCTCTGCAATAAGCGTTCGTGATGCGGTTGACGCAAAACCGTTATAGGTTGAAAATCCAAATCCTGTGAATTGATTGGGGTCGCCGGATGTTTTTGAGGCTAAGATGACATCGACGGCTTGTTGAACCAATGGGGCTCTTCGATTTGCCACAACCACAAAGGCTGAAATATTTGAACCGGAGAGCATTGGAACAGTCATTGCACTTCCGCTTGATGAAAATCCACTCGTCCCTTGAAATCGCACTGCGGGCTTTCCATTGACTTGATTCGTTACATAAATGGGTTTGAAACTTCCGGTGCTGGTTGCATTACGATTTCCGCCTGAAAGATCCGGCCAAAGTGATACCGAATCGCCATCGGCCAATGCCAAAGTATCGGCACGAAGCCAAAGTTGAAGACCCGTTGTGGGAATTTGGGCATATAAATTAATAGCCAAAAAGAATGCGAAAATGGTAACTAAAGTTTTCATTCTTGAACTTTGCATATCAATTTATTAACGATGTTGAGAGCCTATAAATCCGTAGTAAGCTATATACACATAACATAGAAGTGGCAACCAAAATGCTTGATGAAGCCCGATAGAATCAGCCATTGCCCCCATCAAGACGGGAAGAATTGCGCCACCGACAATCGCCATAATCATAATGCTTGAACCTGCATTGGTCTTTTGACCTAAGCCATCAATACCTAAGGTGAAAATGGTTGGAAACATGATGGAGTTCATTAATCCGACCGATAAAATCAAGAACATCGCCATAGAACCTTTTGTCATCAATGTTCCAAAAACTAACAACGCGGCAGTGATTGCAAATGCGCCTAATAATCTACCGGGCTTAATGACAGTCAGTAAATACGATCCGATAAACCGACCGATCATTGCACCGCCCCAATAGTATGAGACATAAGCCGCCGCTTGATTCTCGGGCAATCCTGCAATTTCTTCAAGTCCAATAAAGTTTACGAGATAGCTTCCAATTGATACCTCACCGCCGACATAAAGAAAAATGCCTAATGCCCCAAAGGCCAATTGTTTTTCGCGCAGGACTTCTCCAAACGAACTTTCTTCTTTTTCATTTCCCTCGACCGTTGAAATCGTAGGAAGATTAAAAAAAGCCATTGCACCGGCGAGAATGAAAAGCGCAATCGCAAGCCCGATATAAGGAAGTTGAACCAGTGTGGCTTGACTAAGTTTATACATCGACATCGCCTCAGGGGTCATCGCTTGAAGCTCTTCTGCCGTCTTTATTGTGCCGCTCAAAATCAAAAGTCCCCCAACAGCCGGAGCAATCGTGGTTCCAAGGGAATTAAATGCTTGCGCTAAATTTAATCGGCTTGAAGCCGTTTCAGGCTTTCCTAAAACGGAGACATAAGGGTTTGCGGCAACTTGCAAAAGCGTAATTCCCGTTGCCAGTACAAACAGAGCCAAAAGAAAAAAGGGATAGTATAGAAATGCGGCTGCGGGATAAAAAAGCAAAGCACCAACGCCGGCGGTGCTCAGCCCTATTACGATTCCTGATTTGTACCCAACTTTTGCAATGACCTTTCCGGCCGGAAGCGACATAATGAAATAAGCCGAAAAAAATGTGAACTGAACCATTGCCGCTTGCACAAAACTTAGTTCAAAGACCGACTTTAAGTGGGGGATTAAAATATCGTTTAAGCAAGTCAGAAAGCCCCACATAAAGAAGAGCGTTGTTACTGTAATAAAGGCGGGCGTGTAGTTTTTATTTGACTCTTGCGAGAGCGTTTGTGGTTGTGTTCCAATCGGTGAATTCATTGCCGGCCCTTAAGTAGTAGTAAAATTAAAATTGAAGTGAAAGCGAAAGCCATTGCGGCGCGCTCAAGCGTCCGAAGGTTTGATAAGAGTAGTCGAATCGGAAGTTTAGGCCTGCAAGCATATACTTGACCCCAAGTCCAAATGCTAAACCGGTTTCAGCTTCGTTTAAGAAAAGGGTGTTATAACCGACACGAAAATACAGTAAATCATGCCACCCATATTCTGCACCTAAGTTGAAGTATGAATCGTTATCATTCGGTGCAACACCATCAAGTGCAATGATGAGAAGATTCTCATTGTCTTTGATGAGATCATAGGAAAGACCAATCTTAAAGACGAGGGGAAGATTCCAACTTTCAGTACCTAACATCGCGGGGATCCCGTTATTTTCCCCTGCAGCGCCAGTTCCGGAAGACGCGGTAATCAACAGTCCATTGCCGCTCATAGCCATTTGTGTTCCAAAATTATACATTGTTGCCGCAACGCGAAGCCGATCTTCAATATTATAAAGAAGCCCCAAATCAAGCGCGACGCCTTGCGCCGAAGCTCGCCAAATGGATTGGTTGATAAACTTCAAACTTCCTCCAATCGAAAACTGATCGGTGAGTGAAACAGCATAGCTAAATTGAATAGCGAGATCGTTGGTTGAAAAGAATTCGCCCGTGCCATCGGGTTGCGCTTCTGTTGTGCGTTCAATATCTCCTGAACTGAGCAACGTTGCGCCTATTCCAAATGTGCCAAAGCCTGTCTTGGCAGTTAACCCGGCCCAATTGATACTTGTCCCTGCAAGCCACACGGAGTGGACCGATCCGATTTGAAGACCGTCATTTCTTGCAATGCCCGCCGGATTCCAATAGAGCGACATCACATCGGGGCGAGAGGCAATTTGTGCACCGCCCATCGCTACGGCTCTTGGTCCAATCCCAATGCCTAAAAATTGCGCTGCCGTTGTCGCCACTCGCGATTGTGCATGAATCTCTTGACGATTCATTCCACCTATAATCGCAATAATCATTGCGAGGAAGAGTGCTGAAGTTCGTTTCATTCTACCATTAACTTTTAATCTCATCTCACACTCCTCATTTAATTATGGCGAACTTTCCGGTCTTGCTACCAATCCCGGGAGCATCCAAGTAGTAGATGTATAGCCCGTATGCGGCATCTAGCCCATCTCTTGTTCTCAGGTTCCAATACACCGTTCCTTCCAAACTTCCGCTTTGCCTGATTTCCTGCACAAATTCGCCGCGAACATTATAAATTCGAATTGTTGCATTTTGTGGAACATTGGTAAAGCTGATTCGCCTTTCCCCACGGCCGGTCTGTACACCTACGGGCAATGAGGGTTCATATAAACTTCTCGCGACATATGGGTTAGGCACAACCTTCACACGGTCAAGTGCGGTTTTTTCGATCTCGGATGCAATTCCAACCGATTGCGCTGTTAATTTGAACCGATCACCTGAGACAAATGGCTTGACAAACCGAACCACGAACTTATCCCCGACTTTCGGTTTCACCGCACCCGGCACACGGGTTGGCGAAAAGGTTATCACCCAACTGTAAAGAGAATCCACACCACTTGCCGGAGCAACAGGAAGAAATGGTAAAGCAATTTGTACAAGATTGGAATCTAATCGCGTGTTGACCGTATTAACGGGGAAAAAGAAGCGTGCGACTTGACCCGTCGAAAGATTTCGAACCACAAAATTACACGGCTGTGAATTAATCGTCCGATTTGCGTTGCCACGCCGAAATACCACTCGGTCACTATTTGAAGTTTCAACCACTTCAATTTCAAAATCATTGGCTTGTGCAATGGTATCAAAAGCAACATTACCAGCATCAAATGTGCCATTGTTCACTTGCTGAATACTCACTGTATATGCATTAGGCAACGGTTCACTCCCTCGAGCAACCCAACCGGATTGCTGCGGTTGATATCGAATATTGATATCATTTTCAATTGAGAGCATTAGCCCGTTAAAAATCTGACTATCTCCTACATAAAGGGTTGAATTCCTCCGATATGAACTCTGCACATTCAATGGGAAACGACTTTGTTTGATAATCGTATCAGGGCTATTGGCATTGGTCACATCGATGACTCTGAACGACGTGGTAACACGTGAAAGCTCGCGCGCATCTTGAGTATCAATTCGTCCGTTGCCATTGTTATCGATTCCATCGGTACCGGCATCACTAAATTCTACCACATATTCTTTATTCCGTACGGCCTTGGGGTCAAGTGTTGTATATCGCACACTCCCGCCGCCTATCGGAGGTTTTCCATCCGTAAGCAAAGGAGTTAATGAACCGCCGCTTCCCATTGGGGATTCAAATCCAGAAACTTTCGCTCCCGGGACAACCACAACCACATTTTGACCAAGCAGGAAATTTCCATTCCCATCAGGGCGCGCGCTGACCGGATTCTCTGCCGGATATAGCCCAAGCGCTGTATCACCACGGTTGTAAGCGACTACCGCATAGAAATAGGTTTTTCCGTTGATAACCGAAGTATCGGTATATGAGCGAACAAGTCCGGTATTGTTACCCAAATAAAAGGCGATACCTCTCGATTGTTCAAGCAAAATGGTGGTTGCAAGTGGGAAATTTCCTCGGATATCATTATCCAAGTCAAACTGGGCCAATGCCTTTAACTGCTGTGCAGGCTGCCCTCGTGAATCCGTAATGAGTAAAGCATCTGAAAAATTTGGATCCGTTGCTTTATATATTTTATATCCTTCAAAATTCTTCACTCTTAAATCAGTTGTACCTTGTGGTAGGTTTAGCCTTCGGCGAATAAATTCATCGCGATATTCTTCCGATTCACTTTCCCAATACAGAGTCACTCGTCCGTTATCGGTATAAGCTCTTACAACAGGCACTGGCTGTGGGGGACGGGCAAAATTGTAATTAGCATCATAAATCGCTTGAACAATATCGCGGTTGCTGAGGATATTGATTTCATCTGTTCCATATACTTGCGCAATCGAAAAGCGCTCGGTTTGCCCTGAACCCAAGGGGAAGTAACCTGCGCCATACATATAATCGCCATCGATGATGTTTGGCTGAATCAAATCAAAACGGCCGGGGCGGGTTGAGCGAATCATTTCAGGGATATTTCCCAAATCAAAATCGTTGTTGGTTCCAAAAGCAAAACTTGTAAGCCCAATTTGATCGGCTTCATTGACATCACGGGCATCTATGAAGAGTTCACTGCCATCTTCATTGCCGTTGTTATCAAAGGTGTCGTCACGGCGTTCGTCAATCATTGGGTAAAGTTTTTGATTGATTTCAAGAGGATCTAAAATTCCTGAACCTGCGGGGTAGCCTGTGGGATTATCGACACCAAGTTGAATATAATCGATGTACCGAAGTGGTGTAAGATTTCGTGAACGTGATTGTTGAGTAATTAAATCAAATTCCGTTACTCTTCTGTCCACATGAAGGATATAATTTTCATCGATGAGTCCGTTAAGGTTATCATCAAATGAATTGTTAGAAACTTCTGATAGTACTTTGCCGGGACCAATCACATACGATTTTCCAAGTGAAACAACGGTGGTATCATTAGAAGGAACTCGGAGAAACCTCCGTTGATAAACAGTAATTTCGCTGTTGTATTTTACAATTGGCTTCCGAACCCGTTCAATCACAATTACCGGATCACCGGCTTGCAATACCCGTCGGAATTGAAATTCATCTCGACCACTTTCGGGGTTTGTGGTTTTGGTATTGACATCATAATCATAGGGACCTGAACCGCCGTTTATATTGAATTGTGCCGGTGTGAGTGAAGTATTTCGACCCGAGAGCGTCCAATCATCATCATTATCTATTCCATCAAATGAATTTCCGGGGCTTTCCAAAAAGGCAAGTCCTAATAAACCGGGCGGGAATCGAGCATCCCAAGTTCCGGGGACATTTTGCGGAGAGGTGGCGCGGCTATAAGTAATCGAGCGACTTTGATCAAAGAAGGTAACTCCTCCCGCTGCTGGTCCACCGCCAATATTAGTTCCTACAACCGATCCGAAGAAGACTTTATCATAGTCAAACTTCGAATCGTTCTTAATATCATAAATCCAGAAGATATTGTCTTGAGCAAGAAAGTTGGAGAATTGAAGGCCGCGGATTGAGACGACAAGCCCTGCGCCATAACGGCGAGTATCGCCCGGGTAGGGTTGATAACCGTAGGCATCAAACCATTGCCGATCTGTTCCATCGGTTGTCACAAAATAGCTTTCTTGATCGGCATTAGTAATTCCTCGGCCAAAGTAACCGTTCCATTGTGCAAGACCGGTTCGATCATCAATCCAAGTCGGTTGATCAGGCCAACGGTCGGGCCAAGTGTTCGTGAGGTGACTCATCGCCACTCGGTCTTGACGCGGATTGCTAAATCCGGTAAAAGGGGTGAGGCCATAGAAAATCCCGCCCGGATTTTTTTCCGTCCTTCTAAAGCGTACGCTTGGATTTCCGGTGACATACCAAGATGTATCTGAGATTGAAACACCACTATCCCCATTGACGACAATATTTGGATTGATGATTGAATTTGTTGGAATACGAACGCCAGTTCTATTATCGCGAAGCCGCCTGCCGGTTGCACGAGTTGGATCACTCGCGTCATAAAGAATGGTATCTGCAAAGATTTTTTCAATACCAATCACCACATTTAAGTCACCGACATAAGTATTGTTTTCTACCGGCCAAGCACCATTGGGAGCTAAACCACCCGCGACTCTACCTTGATTAAAAAAGGTGGTTTTCACACGGTTTCCATTGTGAATATTGCTGCGTTGAAATTGCAATCCGTATTGCTGTTCAAGCGGAAGATTGATGCCCTGTGCATTTAATTCAGTCGATAATACGCTGAACAAGACGACCAATGCCGTCAAGAGTGAAAATTGTGAACCCTTTTTCATATTAAAAATTAAGTGTCATTCCAAGCGATAAGCGCCGCGGTTCAGAAAGTCTGCCGGGCTGTTGGAAAAATTCTTCAACGGTATTGAGTGTATTGAATTGATTGTTCTGAATCGGGAGTAAAATATTATTGACGGCGCTTCCGGTGCGTGCATACACACCAAGCTCATTGGCCGCATCTAAGAGATTGAAAACTTGCAAAAACAATCCTATCCCGACGCCATCGAAATTGAAATTTTTCGATGCCCGTAAATCCATTGTAAAAGTAGCAGGGCTGGTTGCGGTGTTTGTAATCAGCCGTGCAACACCGCCACTTGGTGCGGGAATCAATTCAGGTGTGAATGGAAAGCCTGAGCCGTAACGTGCGATAACTCCCACATTCCAATCATCAGAAGCGTAGTTGGCCGTGATGTTTAAGGTGTGACGCTGATCCCAAGGCAATGGTAAAAGTTGTGTTTCAACTTCTGCCCCTCCTCGACGTTGATTAGCAGCTGAACCCGGATCGGCAGAGTTGCCTTGGGCAATTTGAAGCGTATAATCGACGCCAAAACTTATGGCATTTGATACCTGCTGTGTTACTGAAAGTGTAATCCCACGAACAAATCCGTAATCGAAATTATCAAATATAAAATATTGTGCGCCGTTTACGAGGTCACGAATAAAGGCCGAACTGGCAAGGTCGCGAATATCACGGAAGTAAGCCGTTAGGTTTATCCCAATTGATTCTCCGATTTGCTGTTGAAGCCCGATTTCACCACTGGTTGTTCGCTGCGGTTTAATATCCGGATTTCCGAATGGGCCAATGAACCCGCCGGCGCCGGCCTGCTCTCCATATTTATAACGCGAGTTTTCATAAAGCAGAGATAACTGTGGCATTTGAAAAAATTGACCAAATGAAAAATAAACCAACCCGTTTTCGGTAATCGGAAATGAAACGCCAAGCCGTGGGCTTATGGCATATTTTGGTGTTGCATCAATTTGGCGATTGGTTGTTCCATTCCGCTCAGCATAAATACTATCGGGCAGGAGCTTAATAAATTCGCTGGGGTCACTGGGATCTCTTGGGATTGTAGTTCTTGAGTTGAAGTAATCGAACCGGATGCCTAAGTTGATGACTAAACTGCCGAATTCAATTTTATCCTGTAAATAAGCCGCAAGTTCAAACGGCGTTCTTTGGTAAACATCGCCCCCTCCAAGCTCTGTCACAGGGTCGGCAAGTTCGGGTTGAAATCCATTGACAAGGTTTGGAACCCCATTTTCAAATTGATCTCTAACGACAAGGGCATTGAAATCGAGACGATGAAATTTCACATCAACGCCCATTTTCACAAGATGAATATCGGTCATTTGACTGGTCAGGTCGGCTCTGAAGTGATTGGTATTTGTCGTGCGGTCAAAGCGATCATTTTTTGTACCACCGGCTAAAAAGAAATCGCCTTGCCCGACATTGCCTCCCAGACCCGGAAATTGATAGCGAGGGTCAAGTGGGTTTTCGAAAACATAATTGAATGACCGCGTGTTGTAATTGGAGTAAGTTGCTTCAATAAAGGTTGTATTTGAAGCAGTGTAAGTGATTTTGCCGATATGATTCAGTGTGTTTCGAAAGAACCGCTGATCGCCATCCGGATTTAATGACCAGCCGTGATCATACGATCTGAAATTTTCATCCTCATAATTCAAACTATAGGTGAGTTTAAGGATAGCAGATCCCTTAAAAGCCAATTTGGTTTGAAATGAACGGCGCTCGTAGTTGCTCAGCGGAACAACCGCATCATCGCCAGTCCCTAAATTTCTATAGTTATTAAAGATCGCAAGGTTTGAAGTCGTTGGGTTGTATGGTACCGCGACCGGGATGCCATTGGCACGGTCAACGATTGCACGGCCATTTTGGTCAAGTGCAATCGGTGGGGAGGTTGGGTTTCCCGGAAATGAAATCGTACCAAAGCCTTGATTGCCGATAACGAATCGACCCCGAATTGCCGGAAAAGGGGTTTGTAATAAGGCATATGGATTATTGACAACATCCAAAAGCGAGAGGACATCGCCGGGTTGATATTGACGAATCCCGTTCAGAAATCCATCGTTCGCGAAATACCGACCTGCCGCATAAAATGTTAAATCGTTTCCCGTAAAAGGAACGGGGCCACTGATATTAGCCTGCATATTTGGGATTGCTAAGGGAGAAACTGAAGAAAGCCCACGGTACGAAGAAGCACGTGAAGTCAGATAGTCTCCACCATAAAGCATCATTTGACCGGTATATTTTTCACTTCCGTCTTTGGTAATGATGTTCACAATACCCGACATCGCTTGGCCGTACTCGGCATTAAACGCACCGGAAATGACTTGCACTTCTTGAATCGTTTGCGGGTCAATAAAATTCGAAGCCCCGGCTTGAAAGGTACGACTGAAATTACCGTCGAAAACATCGGTTACAGAAATGCCGTCCACCAAATAAGCGACTTCATTTCGACGGCCACCTCGGAAACTTCCACCGACAACCCCCGCTTGAATGCCAATGACTTGGTTGATGTCTTCCACCGGCAACGCTTGAATTTCTTCCGAACTTACAACCGCAGCTGAATAAGTTTGATCTTTGACCACAATCGGACGCTCAGCTCGAATCACGATTTCATCACTTCTGATTTCATCGGTGTTCAAAACAAAATCAAGCCTTTCGGTATAATCAGCTTTGATTCGAATATTGGTTACAGTTTTGGGTTGATACCCAAGATAAGAGGCTTTAATGGTATAAGTCCCGGGAGGAATATTAAGAATGGTATAATTCCCGTTGGCATCTGTGGTGCCGCCGTATCGCGTCCCATCAATTTTAATATTGGCACCAATCAATGGTTCTTTCGTATTTACATCGATGACCGAACCGGTCAATTTTCCTGTCGTGCCTAAAACGGTCGCGGGCTTTTCAATGGCTGCCCCAATGCTTTCTTTGGCAGAGAATGATGCTAAACATACCAATGCCAAAAATGCCGAGATCAATGACTTCATATTGGTGAAGAGGCGATTTTGCCCCTGTCATTCGTTATTGGATTAATGAACTTGATTTATTTCGGCTTTGAACTGCCGTTGAAACAACTATTTAATCGTTTCAATTAAGTTTTTGAACATAGTTTTTTTTAATCAATTGTCAAAAAAACTTTTTTCTTTAGTTGAATTCCTTTAGAAACCAATAAGAACCAATAGGGCTGCAACCCCCATTCCAATGACCAAAGCGAAAGAATAAATTGAATTGAGCAAAAAAAACTTTACAAAAGTTTTTAATCGGCTTTGACCATAAACCCGCCTCATCGCAAGAAATAAATAGACGGGTGGATAGATATACATCCAATTTGAAATGGTTTCCAACCATTCAAGATGAAGCCGCTCACCCAATTCACTAAACAAGATATTGAAGAGAAAAACCAAGAAGAGCAGTGCATGAACATGCAATGAAAAAACCAAATGCTCGGTATAAGCCATCACGGACTTTCTAAATAACACTCTTAAGACAAGTGCAAAAAGAGGCATTAAAAAAAACAGCATGTGAGTAAACCTTCTTAAAATCAGTTCACTAACCCCATTCGGTCTTTCCTCAAGAGCTTTATAGTTTTTCTCGATTCGTTTAACAAACCAATTTTCACTTGAGTCAGAAGAAATGTCAATAAGTTTTTTTCCTTCCTTCTTCGAATTGAGAATTGATTTTTGTTTGCTTTCACCTTTCTTCGCTTCACTTTGCGAGATCTTACCGTTTAATCCGATTTGCCACTCATCATCAACTTCTTGTTCATTTGTGGTATCTGATAAAAGAGAATCAAGTTTCCCGCCTTCTCTCAATCCCTGTTCAAACTCACGAAATTTGCTTTTTCCTTCTTCGGTTTCGTCTTTTGAACCATTTAAGAACCCGTTCAGAATAAAGAATACAATTGTCGAGAAAAGGAAAAAACGAAATGGTGGCAAATACCCAATTCGCTTTCCTTGATTATACTCTTGCGTTAATGCACCCGGAAATCGAAAAAAAATGCGCAAGGTTTTGACGAGTCTTGAATCCCACATAAAGAAATCCAAAACACTTTCTTTAATAAATTTTCCAAAAGACGTTTTCAAACCTTCACGCGCAGGCTGCCCGCAATTGGGGCAAAAATTGCCTTGATACACCGTGCCACAGTTCAAACAGGTTTGTTCTGAACTTTCACGCACGGTGATATCTGAGGTTTGAAGTTGATCCATATCGTTCGGATGGTTAATGTTATTTTTTATTCTTTTGGTTTAAGCCTACTGTAAAAACCGCATTAAATAGGCTTTGTTAGAGTCAAAGAAACGTTCTAAAATCCTATTTGTATCCCGACTGATGCACCTTGGGGAATCGATGGGATTAATTCATTTTGATTAGGGCCAAATTGAGGGGCGATTCGAATAGAGAGATTATCAGAAGTTTCAAACCCGAAAAAATGCGCATCGATATAGGCATCAAGCAAGGCAAGCGCGTATGCCGCAACAAAAAAAATGTAATATTGATCGCGATTGGTTCGGTAAAAATCACGAAGCCGCCGGTTTGATTCTGCAAGCGGGTCATTTGTGGCTAAGCTGTTGATATATCGCTCTCGGTAGTCCAAGTAAAGCGTATTGTTTGTCAGTGCGAGGTACATCATTGCCCCAAGTCCTCCATAAACAATGGGTATTTTCCAATACGACTCGTTATAGAATTGCCCGAAGCCCGGAAACGGAATGGACCATAACACCACTTGCCAAGGCTCCATCCGAGAGGCTGTATCTTGCCTTTCAGAAACAATTTGATTCGCAATAACGAATCGAGAGGAATCTGAAAGCACCTGAAGCGAATCATCTTCAAAACTATTTACTCGTTTTCTTTCAATTAAGGAATCCGCCGATACCAAAGGAAGTGACCGTTCAACAGGAATTGAAATCGAATGGGCAAATAAATTTGAACACGGGTGATTAACGCAAAAAAAAATCAAAAAAATAATGGCATCTTTTAGCGATTCAAGCCATTTGAAAGGACGCTTTTTGAAAGGCAAGCTAGGTTAGGATTAAGGTTGTCAAAGCAAGGCAGAAAATATTCAACATCCCAATTTCTTTTTTCCACAAACTGCATTGAAACGGAAAATGAAGAATTATTGCGGTATGGAGGAAATCGCTTCTACAATCCGATCCAATTCATCGGTTGAAAAATATTCAATTACGATTTCGCCGTTACCTTTTGCGGTATGATTAATTTTAATTTTTGTTGCCAATTTTTGCCTTAAAAGATTTTCATATTCGGCGGCACTTTCTGCACCCTTCATCAATTTGGGTTGCGGTTTTTCACCTTTTTCTATCGCGGCTTCTCGAACGGCTTTCCCTACCAATTGCTCCACTTTGCGAACAGAGTGCTGCTGTTCAAGGGTTTGTTTCCAAATCTCAAGTTGCTTTCGTGTGCTTTCCAGTGCAAGCAAGGCACGGGCATGCCCCATCGTGATTTCACCGATGCGAAGGCTTTGGAGTATGTCGTTGGGTAATTTAAGGAGTCTTAAAAAATTTGTGACAGTTGAACGGTCTTTCCCTACACGCTGCGAAATTTGCTCTTGCGTAAGCCCGCATTCCTCCATTAAGCGTTTATAGCCATTGGCAATTTCAATGGGGTTTAGCTTTTCGCGCTGAACGTTTTCGATGAGTGCAAGCTCAAGCATTTCGCGGTCTGAGCGGATATCAAGGATATAAGCGGGAATCTCTTTTATTCCGGCAAGGGTTGACGCACGAAGCCGCCTTTCGCCGCTGATGAGTTCATAGCCCGAATCGGTTTTTCGAACGGTAATGGG
This sequence comes from Chloroherpetonaceae bacterium, assembly GCA_033763895.1. Classification (NCBI taxonomy): domain Bacteria; kingdom Pseudomonadati; phylum Chlorobiota; class Chlorobiia; order Chlorobiales; family Chloroherpetonaceae; species Chloroherpetonaceae bacterium. Next base: position 769,216 of record JANRJQ010000004.1, read on the forward strand.
CTGAATGACCCCTTTTTCAATAATCGAGTTTTTTAACTCTTCAAGCGCCACGGGGTCGAAATCGACACGCGGTTGAAACGGATTTGGGCGAACCAAGGCCACTTCAATTTTGCCGATGGTTCCGGTCGCTCCTGTGGCTACTTCGCGAACAATAGTAGTGGTTTCGCCTGTCTCGGTTTTTTTTTCAAAGACTTCCATCCCGCCTGTTGGAATCAAAGCTTGAAGCCCTCTGCCTAATGGTGGTTTTTGTGCCATAATTTCGCTCGCTATTCGTTGATTGGATCAGTTGTGCCGGCGCCGGGTGTGTTTTTCTCACTGCCTTTTGTTTTCGTATTCACGCGCTTAAAGCGGCGGATGCCATCGCGCTCAAACATTTCGTAGGCCAAGTCGAGATAATCTTTGCTGCCCAAACTTTGCGCATCATAAAGCAAAATCGGCTTTCCGTGGCTTGGGGCTTCAGAAATTTTTACATTTCTGCGTATCACCGTATTGAACACTTTTTCTTTGAAATACTTTCGAACTTCTTCGGAAACTAAATTTGAAAGGCGAAGCCGGCTATCGAACATCGTAAGCAAAACGCCTTCAATTTCAAGTTCAGGGTTTAAGTGCTTGCGAACGATATTGATGGTATTGAGCAATTGCCCAAGCCCTTCAAGCGCGTAGTATTCGGTTTGAACCGGAATAAGAACGGCATCGGCTGCGGTGAGCGAATTAACGGTTATCAAACCCAAAGAAGGCGGGCAATCGATTAGCACATAATCATATTTCTTCCGAACTTTTGCGAGCGCTTCTTGCATCACGCGTTCGCGATTCGGGACATCCACAAGCTCAATCTCAGTTCCTACCAGATTGATATGAGAAGGTACAATATCAAGATACGGGATGTTGGAAGAGTGAATTACATTTTCGATATCGACCTTATCGATGAGCACTTCGTAGATTGTTTTACTTTCCTCAGTCATTTTTGTACCTGAGCCCGAAGTTGCATTGGCCTGCGGGTCAATATCGATTAAAAGAGTTGTCAATTCTGCTGCCGCAATGGCCGAGGCAAGATTGACAGCGGTGGTTGTTTTTCCCACGCCCCCTTTTTGGTTTACAATAGCGATAACTTTTCCCATCGAAACAGACGAATGATTAAAATTCGGTTGGTATGCCTCTGGCTTTTCTTTGTTTGCCTTTTTTCGACATAAACATTAAATATAAGGATTCATCACCATATTTAATTTTTAACGACATATCGTTCATTTTCGATAACACTCATTCTGTGAATTCACGGTTTTCATCTCTGTATCATCCTTTGCCGGAATCGTATTTTTCTATGCCAACGGTGAGTCTGGCAAAGTCGCTGCTTGGGAAAGTGCTAGTTCATCAAACACCGGAAGGAACACGCTCGGGGGTCATAGTTGAAACTGAAGCATATATCGCTCTTGAGGATGAGGCTTGCCACGCCTACCGGGGAATCACGCCACGAAATGCCGTCATGTTTGGTGCACCCGGGTTGGCGTATGTGTATTTCACTTACGGCAATCACTTTATGCTGAATGTGGTTTCAGAACCTGAAGGCATTGCCGCGGCAGTCCTCATTCGCGCGGTTGAACCGATGATGGGCTTTGAAGCGATGAAATCGTTTCGAAATAACATTGAAAAAGAGATTGACCTCACGAATGGGCCGGGGAAACTCACTGCCGCGTTCAGTATCGGGAAAAAGGAAAACGGGCTTGAGCTCTTTCAATCTCCCTTGTTTATCGCAGAAAACCCTCACGCCAAGAGGAAATTCGAGATCTCGGTTTCTACTCGAATCGGTATTACTCGGAGTGTTGAATTACCGTGGCGGTTTTTTATCAAAGGCAATCCGTTTGTTTCGAAAGCAACACCTTCAGGAAGCGATGGAAAGTTGAAGTTCAAAAAATAACTTCTCCTTTTATTATTGCCTTGGCTACAAATGAGGGCTTACTGACGGTAATGATTGGCTTTGATATTTTTTTCTGCCAGCGAAACGGTTTCATCGATGCGTTTCGTTCGGGTTTCAACTTTTTTCGCTGCTTGTATCCATTCTAAGATGCCCCGCTTAGACGACGGCGGAAATTTTTCCCAGTTGCTATAAGCCACTTGATTGGATTGAAATCGCGAGAGAAGATCTTCGGGAAGAATAAGGGCATCTACTTTTTCCAAGGCTTCCCACGTTCCGGTTTGCTTTGCCAAAGCAACCATTTCAAGCCCTGCGGGCATCATTTTTCCTTCTGCAATAAGGCGCTCCACTTTCTTTTTATTGATTGCACTCCAGTTGCTTTTGGGGTTTCGCTTTGCAAAGAATTGATAATAACTCACGTCGTCTCGTTTGTTTGGCTTGCTATCCACCCAACCAAAGCACAACGCTTCATCCACCGCTTCGGGATAGTAAACCGAGGGAATGCCGCTTTCTTTTCGGTAGATGATCAGCCATACTGATTTATGCGTTTGATGATGCGCTTGAAGCCACGCTCGCCACGCAGCAGCAGAATTGGCTTCTACCGCCAAGACGCCATCCTTCATTTCGGGTTTTCGAGAAGTTTTCACAGTTCAATTATATCATAAACGACATCCCAGAACCGCGCCAAATACATACGAGAGGTAATGATTTCCCAGATATATAGCATCTTGAATTTTTCTCTTTTATTCGAATGGAATAGAATTATCGCTCTACCTTTTCTAATTCGAAGAGGGCGCGAATGAGATTGATTTTTCCGGCGGTGGATTGCGCGGTATCGAGCGGTGACTTGAGGCTTGAGATGGGAAGATGAAGAAATTTACGCATCATTCGCTCCGCAACTTGCGCCGTGCGCTTGTACTCTTCCTCCGACACCTTTCCCTTGATTCGCTCTAATTCCTCATTGAGAATGCTCTGAAACTTCGCGTTTAAGTCTCGTATTGTAGGTGCAACTTGCAGGCTATTAAACCACGTTTCAAACTCGACTAATTCCTCGCCTACAATCTTTTCAACCTTGGGCAACTCGGCACGGCGGGCTTCAAGATTCTTGCTTACAATGCCTTGAAGGTCATCGACATCTTTGAGAAAAACATTGTAAATCGAGCCGGCTTTTGGGCTGATATTGCGCGGGACGCCTAAATCCAAAAAGAGAATTGGCTCGTGCTTGCGGGCTTGCATTCCTTTTTCAATAGCGCTTTCTGAAATCACTTCACCGGTGCCACCTACTGCGGTGATCACAATATCATATTCACCCAAGTATTGACTAAAACTTGTGAATGGAATTACAGATGAGGTGCCTAAATCTCGTGCGAGTTCTTCGGCGCGTTCGGTGGTTCGATTGGTGATTGAAATATGCGTGACCCGCTTTTCAAGCAAGTGTTTGGCGGCAAGGGCGGCGGTTTCGCCGGCACCCACAAGCAAGACACGCTTTGCGGAAAGATCTGAAAATATTTTTTTCGCCAATTCAACCGCCGCGTAACTCACCGAGATAGCCCCGTCTGTCAGTTTAGTTTCAGTTCGCACCCGCTTCGCCACTGAAAAGGCTTGATGACAGAGCCGATTCAGTACCGTTCCCGTTGCCTCGGTTTCAGCAGCAATGCGGTAGGCATCCTTCACTTGCCCTAAAATTTGCGATTCGCCTAAAATCATCGAATCGGCACCCGAAGTCACCTCAAAAAGATGCTTCACCGCACCGCAAGCGAAGCGTGAGAAAAAGTGCTCAGGCCGAACTTCTTTACGCGCGTGTTTTCGCTCGATAATCAATTCCTTCAAGTGCTCTGCCGTAACCTCTTCGCGGGCGGGCACGGCATAAAGCTCCGTACGGTTGCATGTCGAAACAAGGAAAGATTCTGTAACAAGACCCGATTGAGAAAGCTCTTCAAGCAATGCTTTCGCCTCTGTCTCAGTAAAAGACAGACGCTCACGAATCTCAACCGGCGCGGTTTGATGCGTTGCGCCAATTGAAATCAGATTCATAACACTATGCGAAGAACTTTTTTCCATTTAAATTTGAATTCCATTTCAATCCCAAATAACGACTAATCCCTTAATCCCCTTAAATGATTCGTCGCTTGAAATTATTGCTGCATCAACCCAAATAGCAGAGGCAACAATCATTCGGTCGTGCAGTTCACTCAATTTCAATTTTTGAGCCTCATTAAGTATTTCAACATTTAAATCAATAACATTATATAAACCCGATTCCTTTATTGATTCAAGAACTGAATCTAAAGTCAAGTGAATTCGCTTTTTTTCTGAGAGATACAGAATTTCCATCAAAGAAACTGCCGAAATAAAGTAGTTATCTCTAGATGATTCAATGTTGGCTAAAATTCTTTTTTGCTCTTTTACCAATATCTCCTTTTCCAGATAAGTGACGAATAATCGTTACGGTATCAAGGAGGTAATTCACTGTGCTCTTTTAAGAATTTTTTCTTGCAGCTCTATTCTTAGTCCTGTTAAATCTTCTTTTAATTCTTCATCACTTCCAAAATCAACATCTTTCCAAATACCTTTTAGTGAAATACGTTTCTTTTTGCGTTTTGGCTTAAGGATACTTTTAACTTCCTTATCAAACTCTTTAAACTGTTCATCCGATAATTCCCTAATCTCCTCGATGAGCAACTGCTTTTTTACATTAATAGATAACATGCCTTCTCATTTTATTTTGATTTCAAAATTAACACTTCTTTCTCGTATTCATATTCCAACGTTTACCATCCTCTCAATCATCAAAAGATTTTTTAAATGAAGCTTAGGAACATTTCTTTGAGAATGAATCTATTCTTAATATCGTTTTTAGTTTTCATTTACATTATAACCAATTCACAACGGCAAAATGCTGACTGACCTTGAGATTGCGCGTGCCGCAACACTTCACCCGATTCAATCCATCGCTCAAAAACTAAACATCCCACTCGATGAATTGGAACTCTACGGAAAATTCAAAGCCAAACTCCCGCTTCACCTTATCAATAGTGATAAGCTAAACACTTGTAAACTCATCTTGGTTTCCGCCATTACGCCGACGCCTGCCGGGGAAGGCAAAACCACCAATAGTATTGGCCTAACCGACGGGCTTAACCGAATTGGAAAACGCGCAACCGCCGTTTTGCGCGAGCCCTCGCTTGGGCCTGTTTTTGGAATTAAAGGCGGTGCAACCGGCGGCGGTAAAGCGCAAGTGGTGCCAATGGAAGATATCAACCTGCATTTCACCGGCGATTTCTCCGCAATCGAAAAAGCCCACAACTTGCTGGCCGCAATCATCGATAATAATCTTCAAAACAAAAAAAATAAGCTCGGCCTTGAAGCGCGCAGCATTCGTTGGAAACGCGTGATGGATATGAACGATCGCTCACTGCGAAAAATCTTGGTTGGGCTTGGCGGCACGGCGCAAGGCATTCCACGCGAAACGGGATTCGATATCACCGCGGCTTCGGAGGTGATGGCCATTCTTTGCCTTTCTCGCTCTTTCGCCGATTTGAAACAGCGGCTTGGAAACATTTTTGTGGGGATGACCACTGAAAAAAAACCCGTATTCGCCCGCGACCTCAAAGCGCACGGGGCTATGGCCGCTTTGCTTAAAGACGCCGTAAAACCAAACTTGGTTCAAACCTTGGAAGGAAACCCTGCAATATTGCACTGCGGCCCATTTGCCAATATCGCACAAGGCACCAACACCATTTTTGCAACCAAAATGGGAATGAGCCTTTCGGAGTATGTGGTTACGGAGGCAGGTTTTGGCTTCGACTTGGGCGGTGAAAAGTTCTTGGACATCAAGTGCGGGTATGCAGGAATATCACCTTCGGCGGTGGTGATTGTCGCCACCGTTCGCGCGCTGAAATATCACGGCGGAGGCGATTTGAAAGAACTCAAAACACCAAACCCAAAAGCAGTTGAAAATGGACTCGCCAATTTGGAAAAGCATTTGGAGAATGTGAAGAAGTTTGGGCTTGAACCGATTGTCGCCATCAATAAATTTTACACCGATACCCCGGAAGAACTTTCGTTGATTAAAGAGCGATGCGCCGCCTTGGGCGTGAACGTCTCGCTTTCGGAAGTATGGGAAAAGGGCGGCGAAGGTGCGGTTGAACTCGCAACCTTTGTTGCAGAAGCGGCTGAAAAGAAACGCGGGAAGCATCAACCGCTTTATGATTGGGCTGCACCGGTTGAAGAAAAAATCAAAACCATTGCACGTGAAATTTATGGAGCTTCGGGCGTTGAATTTCAATCAAAGGCCAAGAGCGACCTTAAACTCATCGAATCGATTGGTCTTCAAGCTTTGCCTATTTGCATTGCCAAAACACAGAAATCGCTTTCCGATAACCCTGATCTTTTGGGCAGACCCACGGGCTTTACACTCTCGATTCGTGAAATTGAAATCGCCGCAGGCGCAGGATTTTTGGTTCCGATTGCCGGCGAGATGATGCGTATGCCGGGCTTGCCGGAAACACCGGCTTCGGAGATGATTGATATTGATGATGAAGGAAATATAACGGGGCTTTTTTAGAAAGGCTTTCCCCCACCTTCTTCCAAATTCAAAGCATTTACTTCTTCACTAATACTCTGATTAGTCTTACTTCCTTTTTGGCTCGGAAACCACCCCAACCAACGTCTCGTTCTTAAATGCATCGCCCCAAGTGCGGAGAGATTTGATGAGGGGAACGGCGGTTTTTCCTTTTTTGGTGAGGCTGTATTCCACCTTCGGCGGCACTTCATTATAGACTTTGCGCGAAATCAAGCCGTCTTTTTCAAGGTCGCGAAGTTGCTCGGCAAGCATTTTATGTGTGATTCTGCCCAAGTCTTTTTTCAGTTCACCATATCGCCAAACCCGATCTTTAAGACGCCACAAAATGGGCATCTTCCATCGCCCGCCTAAAACATCAAGTGCTAATTCAACAGGGTTGTTATAAAATTTTTTTCGAAACTCGAATCTTGGCATTGCTTTAATTCTCTTAATTCCTCAATTCTTCCCGAAAGGGTAGTTACTCACAGCAAAGTGCGTTCTTGACGCGCGTCATTTTTGCGGCTACTTTGCGGCGCACAAAGATTTTTTTTCAATTTATGCTAAATACAAAATGAGCGCATCGCTAAATGTCCTTAACCCCAATCAGCCCAAAAAAATTGCTTTGATTGCCGCTAATCCTTCAACTTCTCCCACCACCGGATGGCCAATTGGCTTTTGGTGGGCTGAACTGACGCATCCGTATTGGGAATTTAGTGAACGCGGTTACCACATTGATATCTTTTCACCAAAGGGCGGCGATTTAGTAGCCGATGGTTACAGCGACCCCGAAGACGCAAGTGGTTACTCCGCTCACGATTTGCTATCGCTTGGGTTTAAGAAATCTCCCAAGCATGCAGCACTGATTCAAAATACACGACCCATCTCACAGATTAAAGTTGCCGACTATGACGCCATTTTTATCACCGGTGGGCAATCACCAATGGTAACTTTTGTGAATGATTCTGAACTTCACACGCTCTTTTCATCATTTTATGACGCGGGAAAGGTTGTGGCTGCGATATGCCACGGCACTTGTATCCTGCTTAAAGTAAAAGGCTCCGATGGCAAACTTCTTATTGAAGGAAAAACGTGGACGGGCTTTGCCAATAGTGAAGAGCAATTTGCCGATAACTTTGTAGGCAAACGCATTCAGCCTTTTTGGATTGAAGAAGAAGCTAAAAAGATTTCTAACACAAACTATATCAACGGCGGTATGTTCAAGGCCTTTGCCGTTCGCGATGGCCGCTTGATTACCGGTCAGCAACAGTTTTCGGGTGCAGCGGCTGCACGTTTGGTTATTGAAGCATTAGGCGTCTAATTCTTAATCCATATCAACATCAGATGAATATTAACGAAATCGCATCTTCATTAGTAGCTTATTGCCGCAAAGGGAATTTTCAAGCAGCACAGCAAGCGCTTTACGCTGAAGACGCCGTTAGCTTTGAGCCACAAACTTCCGCTCAGCCCGTGACACGCGGCTTGGAGGGCATTCGCCAAAAAGGGATTTATTTTCAAAGCACATTAACGGTTCACGGAATTGAGGTTTCAGAGCCGTTAATTGCAGGAAGATTTTTCTCACTGCGAATCGCAATGGATGTTACCGTTAAAGAAAACGGACAGCGAATGATAATGGAAGAAGTTTGTGTGTATGAAGTGAAGGACGGAAAAATTCAAAACGAAACTTTCTATTACTAATGAAGCAGATTGCAATTATTGGCGCAGGAAATGTGGGGAGCGCACTTGCGCGCGCGTGGGCAAATGCAGGGCATCGTGTGCTGATTGGAACGCGCGATACCACTCAACCCGATCTTCAATCCCTTTCGTCTCAAAAAGGGATTTCACTTCACACGCATCAAGATGCCGCCGCCGCTGCGGAAGCTATTCTCTTTTCAATTCCTGCTGCCGTAATGCCCACACTTGTACCCACTTTAGGAAATCTTTCCGGCAAAGTGCTTATTGATGCCACCAATTCAATTCGCGAGAAACCTCATCCGTATGCTAATGGTTTCGAGGCCTTAAAAGCACTTGCGCCGCAAAGCCTTGTGGTGAAGTGCTTTAATTCCACCGGCTTTGAAAATATGGAACACCCCATATCAGAGACGAAGTATGGTTCAATTGCGCTGGATATGTTTATGGCGGGCTCGAGTCTCGCTGCAAAACAAGTGGCGGAAAGCTTAGCCACAGATGCCGGCTTTGAAGCATGTTATGATTTCGGAGGCGATGATAAAGTAGAACTCTTGGAGCACTTTGCGATGGCGTGGATTAACCTCGCGATTATGCAAAAGCAAGGCCGCTCGATTGGGTTCAAAGTTCTGAAACGTCGATAATCCTTTCATAATGATTCTTAAACGCCAATTTAACCCGCTGAAAGTGCTCACTTATGTTTGGCGTGAACAGCTTTATGTGCTGCTTGTTGTTATGAATCAATTGTTGAATCGGGTGTTGCGCCACTCGATCAGCCTTTTGTACTTGGTGGGCGAGTATCATTCTGATTGATCCCTTCATTTTTTTTCAACCCATTTTTATTTCCCTTTAAGATTCCCTTAAATTGGAACAGGTCTCAGGCTCAAAACTCACCTTTTTTCAAACAAAAAAATCATACATAAAATGAAAAAACTGCTTGCACTTATCGGGCTTTTTCTCATTCTATTTTCAGCCAAGGCTTCTGCTCAATTTGAGTTGACGGTCGGAAATGGCTTTAAGGATGGGTATAATTTGGGAGGTGGCGCGCGCTATCTCTTTAGTTTACCGGTCTTACCGGTTTCGTTTGGCGGAGAATTCATTTGGTATAATGGTAAAGCGGAAGGAAGCACCATAGAAGATGAAGATGGAAATTCGATTGCAGTGGGTGCTGCGGCACGAATTGCCACTTTTGGCGCATACGGGGCTTACTCTTTCAATGCCGGTCTTTTAAGGATTCGTCCGCACTTAACTGTTGGTACAGCTCGCGCTGAGGGTGCTGTGTTGATTGCGATTGAAGATGCATCTGTTGGAGCATCCGAAACCGCCTTCAAGATGATGGCTGCACCGGGGCTCGATGTCATTTTACCTCTCGGCCCAATTCGACTTGGCGTGGATGTTCGTTATATCTATATCCCAAATTTTTCAACTGTTGCCGCGCATGTCTTTATTGGCTTTTAAGCGCTAATTAAACGCTGCTCTAATACGGCCCCTTAACGGGGTCGTATTTTTTTTGTGAATTGAATATCTATATGTCAACTCCCTTGAAGCATTTCCCCAATTCATGAATACCCTGCATTCTGGTTTTATTTCCATTTGCATTTGACTCTCGCTCCTTCGGTTCTTACTTTGCGACATATCAAACGCTCAATCCATTTATTCATCACACTAATGCAAACACTTGATTCACTTTCAGAAGAATTACGGCGCAGGATATTTACACTGATTTTATTCATTATGGTGATTTCGTCTTTTGTTATCACTTGCATTCATTTTCTTGATTCAAAACATTCTCATTTCATCGATTTCATTGTTCCACCCTTTGGTTTTATTGTGAGCACATTTCTTTTGATTCGCCTTCTACGAGATCCAAATCGGATAGCGGCTACCATTAATCACATTGCACTCTTTTCACTTTCTGCCATTGTGATTCCAATTTACTTCTACACTTTTCAATCTTTGTTTTTTTCGAGTTCGAGCTTGCTTGATCTTTTGCCACCAATCTCTGCGGGGCCATTTCTGCTCACCACCATTATTATTGTTTTTCTTCGACCACGCTCAAGCCTTCGGCGCGCTCTTGGAATTTGGGTGATCACGGCGTTTCCAATCGTCATTTACTTCGCCTTTATACCCGAAGAAATTTTCACACCCCGTGGAAAAGACCTGTTTATGACTTTAGGTCCTTTTATGGCGGTCAATACTTGTATGGTGTATTATCACTCTAAAATGAATGTTGCGGTGATGCGCTTGCAAGACGAGCGAATGCGTTTTAAGATTGCCTCTGAAACGGATATGCTTACCGGCGCTTTTAACAGAAGAGCCGGAGAAATACTTCTTAATGAACTTACCGCCTTACCGCAGTCGCGAACGGGATTAATCGTTGCCGATATTGATCACTTCAAAAGAATCAATGATACTTATGGTCATCCGGCGGGAGATCGTGTAATACAACTGTTTGCGAATTGCATTCAACATTCACTTCGCGAGTCTGATACATTGGTAAGGTGGGGTGGTGAGGAATTTATCATCATCGTGCGGGATAGCAACTTAAAGGAGTTGCAGCAATTAGGCGAACGGCTTCGTCAGCAGGTTCTGAATTGTAATGTTGAAGACGTTGGGCGGTTTACGGCCTCGTTTGGTATTACACTGTCTTCCTTTCCTGAATCGCCCACAATTCTTTTCCAGAGAGCGGATCAAGCTCTTTATAAAGCCAAGCAAAATGGAAGAAACCGAATCGAGATAATGGATTAATTTTTGTTCCCCCTTTTCAACTACCTCTATTTCTTTCAATTGTCACTTGATACTTAGAATCTCCTTAGTGCGTTTAAGAGAACTTTCCATTCTCTGCTTTTGGGCCTTTGAAAATCGTTTTAAGGAAAGCGAATCATTCAGAATCGATTCAAGAGGTACTACTTCAAAATGATTTCTTCCATTATTCCAATACTTATTTACCCAAAGCGGAATTGTATTTACTGCTTTAAGTCTCGGCTTTGCTTCGCCAATCTTTTCAATCTCTACAACCACAAAAAGACCATCTTCGGTGTAGTAATTGCCTTTGGTTTCGAATCGGTGATTGCTGATAAAATTGCCAGAGGAGTACGCCACAAGAAAATCTTTTCCCTGAATCGGATCCCTTTCGAATACCACCGGCTGAATGACATGCGGGTGGCTTCCCAGAACAATATCAATACCCATTTTTCGCAGGCTATCCGCCAACGCTTGTTGAACGGTATTCGGTTTTGTTTTGTATTCATCGCCCCAATGCATAATCATCACTTGCAATTCGGAGCTATCGGCCATCATTGCATTGGTTACAATTCGAAGCGAATCTGTAGCGTCTTGCAGGTTAAACGGCGTAAAGGAATTGACGAGAAGTTTATCGTCCTTTTTTATTTTGAGCCCGTTGATGAGCACTTCACCTTTGACTCGATCTGATTCATAAGTAAATGCGGCAATGGAAATTTTGATTCCTTGAATCGTTTGCACAAAGTAACGCAGTTCATCGGAAGAGAGCCTTGAGCCGGTGGAATTCATTGCATGATTCCGAATCACAGAAATCGTGCGTTTCATTCCTTCGATTCCCTGATCCATCATGTGATTATTGGCTGTTGAAAGCAGATCAAAACCTGCATCGCGCAAAGCTGCTGCAAGTGCATCGGGTGTATTGAAGCGCGGGTGTGTTGAATAGGCAATACCTGACCCGCCAAAGACGGTTTCTAAATTCCCTATCATCAAATCAATCGGTGTGAACAGTGGTTTCATCAACTGAAAATTATCGTTGAAGTCGTAGGTTGTGTCGTTCACTTTTTGCGCTTTCACTTGGGTGATATGGGCCATAATATCGCCCACGAATCCGATAGTCATTCGAATGGTATCCGTTGCTTGAGTGAATCGATTTGAATCGCGTTCTGTATTTAATTTGCTTGGCTTTGCGTATGAATGTGATATCCACCATATCCACACTATTGAAAAACAACCAAACACAACCGCTGCAGAAATCTGTTTTATGTTATGATGTAACTGCATTCACTTAGAAGGATATGGTTTAAAACCAACTCTCTTATTTGATCAGAGATAGAATTGATTTAAAGTGTTCGCTTTGCGCATCTTTAATAAGTTCATACAGACACATTTCTACAGTTGTAATTCCAATTCCATTTTGAATCAACTTTTGAAGCGCACGCTCTTTATTCTCCACGGTTCTCGAACCCACAGCATCTCCAATTACTTCCACATTTTTTCCCAATTCCTTTACCCCAAGGGCGGTTTGGTAAACACAAATGTGCGCCTCAATACCACAGATTAACCAAGTGCTTACATTTTCTTTAAGGATAGCCTCTTTAATGTGCGCGGTATCGCAGGCATTAAATGTCGATTTGGTAAGCGGCTTTTTTTCGGTGAGCAAACCCGCAATTTCGGGTACGGTGATTCCTAATTTTTCCGGTGTTTGCTCTAACCAAATCAGCGGTAATCCTAAGATGCTTGCTGCACGCACTAAGTTTGAACTATTGGCAATGAGCCGTTCGCTGCCATCAACCACACGCGCCAATTTGCCTTGCATATCAATTAATATCAAACCGGTATCAACACGCGATATCATCGTATTTCTTTGAATGGTTTATGGAAGAAATTTTTGAACATCCGATTTTTGAATTATACTATTCCTCTTTCTGATCACCAATCAACTGAATGTATGACGCCTTTCATTTCAAAAAATACCAATCACCTTATTCGTCAATTCATTTTGGGAATGTTGCTTTTTTCAAGTGTCGCTCTTCAAGCACAGCAACGAATTTCGGTTACCTTCCCGAAATCACTTGAAAGTGCGGCGCAAGATGGGCGACTCTTGGTGATGATTTCTGCAGATAGCAGCAGTGAACCGCGCTTTCAAATTCGAGATGAAGTAAGCACCGCGCAAATTTTCGGAATCGATGTTGACGCGTGGCAACCCAGAAAGCCCGCGATCATTGACGCCACTGTTCTTGGTTATCCCGCAAAAAGTATTTCAGAGCTCAAAGCGGGGAATTATTTTGTTCAGGCACTCTTGCACAAATATGAAACCTTTCGTTTGAAGGATGGGCGAGTGCTTAAACTCCCTGCCGACCGCGGCGAAGGTCAGAACTTCCGAATCGCACCCGGAAACCTTGTAAGCAAACCCATTCGTGTTTCGCTCGACCCCAAGATGAAAGGAGACTTAAAGCTCGAACTCTCTTTTGCAAATCCCCCAATTGCAGAACCAAAAGACACGAAGTATATCAAGCATATTAAAATTCAAAGCAAACTCTTGAGCGACTTTTGGGGAAGACCAATGTATTTGGGCGCTCATATTCTTCTTCCCGAAGGCTTTGATGAACATCCTGAAGCGCGTTACCCATTGTGTGTGTTTCACGGCCACTTCCCTTCCGATTTCGGCGGATTCAGCGAAACCCCGCCACCCGCGAATATGGATACGTCCGATTATATCGATCGGTTCAAAATATATGGATACAAAAAAATTCAAGCGCAAGAAGCGTATGATTTTTATAAAACGTGGACAAGCAAAAATTTCCCCCGATTCATCGTCATCGAAATTCAACATGCCAACCCATATTACGACGATTCTTACGCCGTGAATTCCGCCAACCTTGGCCCCTACGGCGATGCCATCACGTATGAGCTGATTCCTGCCATCGAAAAGCAGTTTCGCGGCATCGGACAAGGTTGGGCGAGATTCCTTTACGGAGGCTCAACCGGCGGTTGGGAAGCAATCGCGGCGCAAGTCTTCTATCCAACAGAGTATAACGGCTGCTTTGCCGCCTGCCCCGACCCGATAGACTTCCGCGCCTACACGGTGGTGAATTTATATCAAGATAAAAATGCTTATTTCGATGAAGGCGCATTTCGCCGAACACCACGACCCGGAAAGCGAAATTACTTGGGTCATGTGGCGGCTACACTCGAAGAAGTGAATATGAAGGAATTGGTGCTCGGAACGAAGTCGCGCTCCGGCGATCAATATGATATTTGGGAAGCGGTGTATTCACCCGTTGGGCCTGATGGCTACCCTGCACGCATTTGGGATAAGCGCACGGGCGTGATTGATCCTAAAGTTGCAGCATACTGGAAAGAAAACTACGATTTGCAACATATCCTCAAACGCGATTGGGCATCACTTGGGCCAAAACTCACCGGCAAAATTCATCTCTATTGCGGCGATATGGATAATTTTTATTTGAATAATGCCGTGTATTTGATGGAAGAAACGCTAAAATCGCTTGTGAATCCAAAGGCCAATGCCGAGGTCAAGTATGGCGATCGTTTTGAACATTGCTGGAATGGCGACCCGAATTTGCCGAATTATATCACGCGGCTTCGCTACAACACAATGTATTTACCGAAAATTTTAGAACGCATTCGCACCACTGCCCCACCCGGCGCCGATTTAACCAGCTGGCGGTATTGATTGTTTTGACCCCGCTGGGGTCGGTTAATGATTTTGTTTTTGTTCTACAAACATTCGACCCCTAACGGGGTCGTGATTTTTTTTCACCAATGAACAATGATGATTTAATTTCCTAGGTTTTAAACCATTATTGATACCATTGAATTCTTTAGCGTCGAGGTTACAATAATTTTATAAACGCGCCGCATCCCATAAAACCCGGTATTCATGACCCCAGAGGGGTCACATATTTATAGAATGAAAATGAAAAAAAAATCCCCGACCCCGTAGGGGTCGTATGTTCTATTCATATTTCATGATTTATTGAATCCAATCAAAGAGATATTCATCTTTGTATTCAATCATAAATCGCTCTAAAAACTCAACATATTCCTCGCGAAAACTTTGTTTCGTGTGATGATACTTTTGATTTTGGATATATCGAATCACCTGATCTAAAGAAGAATGGCTATATGAAAATGCCCCATACCCTTCTTGCCAATAAAATGGATGGTTTACGTATTTTTTTTCTCGGATAAATTCATTCGATGATTTCTTTATTTCTCTCACCAAATCGGACAAAGAAAAAGACGGATTTAATCCGATTAGAATATGAATGTGATCAGGCATTCCATTTATTGCCAAAAGTTTATGCCCTTTTTTCGTCACGATACCTGTTATGTATTTGTATAATTCTTCTTCCCAAGTGGTATGAATAGAATTTTCACGACCTTTCACTGCAAAAACGATTTGGATATAAATCTGTGAATAACAATTTGCCATTGATGAACATTCGACCCCGATGGGGTCGGTTTATTTTTGGAATTCCTTTGCTATTAACATGCGACCCCTAACGGGGTCGGTATAATATACTCCACACACGATCTACTATCTTGATTCTGTTACGAACATTCGACCCCGCTGGGGTCGGCTAATGATTTTGTTTTTGTTCTACAAACATTCTACCCCGCTGGGGTCGTATTAATTGTGGGATCCCTTTGCTATCAACATGCGACCCCTAATGGGGTCGAGATTATTTGGAACGATAAATGATGACCCCGCATAAAATATCATTCAAATCGTTGATAATATGTTGCTTTTGAATCACCTGACAACCGCGATTTCATAATTTATGACCCCGTAGGGGTCACATGTTTATAGAACGATGTTATTAAGTTTCCCCGACCCCGTAGGGGTCGAATGTTCTGATTCACGAAGAACATTCACCATATCAACAATCCGCAAGGGTGGATAAATCGCCTGCGTCTTGACCTAAAGATTCCGCTTTGAGTAACCTTCGTACAATCTTCCCGCTTCGTGTTTTGGGAAGTGTAGTTCGAAATTCAATTTCACTTGGTGTAGCAATTGGCCCAAGCTCGCGGCGAATATGATCGCGCAATACATTTTTCAAATGCTCATTGGCTTCATGCCCGGCACGAATCACCACAAAGGCTTTGATCCGCTCACCCTTTAATTCATCGGGCAATCCCACCACGGCTGCCTCTGCCACAGCACTATGCGTGATAAAGGCACTCTCCACTTCCGCCGTCCCGATGCGGTGCCCTGCCACATTCATGACATCATCGGCTCTGCCAAGCACACAGATGTAACCTTCTTCATCATAAAACGCGACATCGCCCGAAGTGTAGCAGCCGGGGAAATCTTCCCAATATTTTTTGTATCGGCTGTCATCGCCCCAAATCGTCCGAAGCATATAAGGAAGCGGTCGGCGCAAAATGAGCAACCCGCCTTGATTAGGGCCTACGGGTACCCCGTCGGGCGAAACGACTTCAGCCACCACGCCGGGCAAAGGTTTTCCTGCTTTACCGAGTTTTGCTTTGAAGGCAGGAAGCGTTCCAATCACCGGCGAAGCGATTTCGGTTTGCCACCAATTATCGACCACATATCCACTATCTCCCAAAATGACATCTTGCGCCCACTGATGCGCTTCAGGGTTTAAGGGCTCGCCGGCGCACGCCATAAGCCGTAGTGACGATACATCGTATTTCTTCACATGATCTGAACCGTATTTCATAAAGAGGCGAATGGCTGTTGGCGCCGTGAACATCACATTCACGCCGTGGCGCTCTACGGTTTGCCAGATGATACCGGGGTGAGGGAAATCGACGGCACCTTCGCGAGCGAGTACGGTTGCGCCATTGAGCAGCGGGCCGTAAACGATATAACTATGCCCCACAATCCACCCGATATCGGAGGTTGACCAAAAAATGTCTGTTTCTTTGATATCGTAAAATGCGCGTGATAAATAATATGTACCAACCATATACCCGCCGTGAACATGCACCACGCCTTTCGGCTTTCCGGTTGTTCCACTTGTGTATAGAATAAACAGCGGATGCTCGGCATCAACGATTTCAGGCTCGCACCACTGAGGCTGATGTTCAAAAAATCAAAGAAATCCACTTCTCGTGATGAAGTGAATTCTTGCTTTGGCTCTTGACGCCGCAGCACCACAATTTTTTCCACGAACTCGCACGATGACACCGCTTCATCCACAATCCCTTTCAAATTCACCGTCTTCCCCGCTCGGTAAGTGACATCGGCACAAAAGACAACCTTTGCACGGCAATCTTCCAATCGATTGCGCAGTGCGGCGACGCCCATTCCTGCATACACTACCGAGTGAATTGCCCCAAGACGTGCGCATGCGAGCATTGCGTAAATTCCTTCGACGGTGAGCGGCATATAAATAATCACACGATCACCTTTCTTCACTCCTGCTTCCTTGAGAGCATTCGCGACTTGGCAGACACGGCGCAAAAGCCGATCGTAAGTCACCACCACTTCTTTGCCGCTTTCCGTTGTCCAAATCAGCGCGACTTTGTTGCGGCGATGCGTTGCCACATGCCGATCAAGCGCGTTAATGGTGATGTTTGTTTTTCCGCCCACAAACCACTCATGATGTGGCGGCTGAAAATTTAGGACGGTATGCCACCGCTCCTTCCAAATAAGCTCTTCGGCAATGGTTGACCAAAATTTTTCGGGTGAGGAAATGCTATATCGGTAAAGCGCATCGTAATCTTGAATGAGTGCATTTCGATAGAGCGATTCGGGCGGGGTAATGCTTCGGTGCTCGGCAGTGAGCGTTTGAATGGATGACATCGTTACTTCTCCTTTTTCGATTGGTCGTTAATGGAAAATGTGCAAATAAAACTCCTTAAAATTAACCCTCATTCTGTTGACCTGAAAGCAGTTTTTTGAGGTCATTATCAAGGGTTTGTTAATTCTTGAATTGCACTTGATTTTTCTTCAATTGAACTTGTATGTTTGGATTAACAAACCAATGAACAATTCAACTTTTTTAAAAATGAAATTCAAAACTTTTGGCCGCTCAGGGCTTCGTGTGTCTGAAATCTCCCTTGGAACAATGACCTTCGGGGAAGACTGGGGTTGGGGCTCCGGCCGTGATGAATCGGAACGCATCTTCAATTCCTACACCGATTTGGGTGGAAATTTTATTGATACCGCCGATGGCTATACTTCAGGTACCTCCGAAAAGATGGTTGGTGAATTTATGAAAGGGCGCCGTACGGGTTATGTCATTGCCACGAAATACACCTTCAATTTTATGAATTCAGGCAGTGCCAATGGCGGAGGCAACCACCGAAAAAATATGATTGAATCACTTCACGGCAGCTTAAAGCGGCTCGCGACAGATTACATCGATGTGTATTGGGTTCACCGCTACGACCCGCTTACACCCATCGATGAAATGATGCGTGCTTTAGATGATATGGTTAAACAAGGCAAGGTGCTTTATATCGGAATCTCTGATGCGCCGGCGTGGACTGTTTCATACGCCAACGCGTTGGCGGAACTTCGCGGCTGGTCGTCGTTCTTGGGGCTTCAGATCGAGTATAGCCTTGCCGAGCGAACGGTTGAGCGTGAACTCTTGCCAATGGCGGAGTATTTCAAGATGGCGGTTGCGGCGTGGTCGCCGCTTGCAGGCGGATTGCTTTCGGGCAAATACACGAGTGGCGGAAAAACCGAGGTAAAATCGGATGGCGGAAACGATCGCTTGCATGTTGCTCCTTTTACACACACCACACCTCACAAATTAAAAATTGCCGATTCGGTTGTGAGCATTTCAAAAGAAACCGGACTATCGGCGGCGCAGGTTTCGCTTCGGTGGCTGATGCAAAAAAGCCCGCTTGTGATTCCTATTATCGGCGCCCGAAAAATGGCACAGTTCACCGATAATATGAAAGCGGCTGAAATTACTTTAAGCGAAGAACAGATGAACCGGCTTAGCGAGGTCAGCGCCGTGGAACTTGGATTCCCGCATAATTTCTTAAAACTCACAGCGCCTTCGGTTTATGGTGATCGGGTGATTGAAAAGCTGTTTTAATGTTTAGGTAAATCAATCCCCCATATTTTCATTTACTTTGGATATAAAAAGGGTCGAGATTTCTCTCGACCCTTTTTGCATTTCTTTCAATGATCCTCTCTTATTTCACCAACATCATTTTCATTGTTTTGGTAAAACTGCCTGCTTGCAAGCGATAGAAATACACGCCACTTGAAAGTTGTGAGGCGTTGAAATTCACTTCATAGCTGCCAGACTCTTGACGCGCGTTAATCAAGGTTGCCACTTTGCGACCCAAAAGATCAAAGACTTCAAGCTGCACCAATCCGCTTTGCGGCAGTTGAAAGCGAATGCTCGTGCTCGGGTTGAATGGGTTCGGGTAGTTTTGTTGGAGTTCAAAATTATTGACTCTTGATTTTCCCTCTATTCGAGTTGAAAGAGGAGAGGTCGTTCCATTTAGTGCGAGTAGTGTTAAATCTTGGTCAACACGACGCGAATAACCTCCTACGATAATTCTTCCATTAGATTGAACGAGAAGTGAGTATCCGAGATCTTCTCGTTGAAACCCGCCTGCATCAATTTGTACTTTTCCATTGGTTCCAAATGTATTATCAAGCGCACCGGTTGATAAATAGCGAGCAACAGCAATCTCGCGTGAGTCATTCGTGGTACCGGTTACAGCATAACCGGCTGCAAGAATTTTTCCATCCGATAAAACCTTGATATCCAAGCATCCGTCTTCGCGGGTATTAAAATCGGTGACAACAGTTCCATTCGTTCCAAATGTGTTATCCAAAGAACCGTTGGAATTTAGGCGAGCTAAAGCAAAGTTGTTATGAATACCACTGGTGGTACTGGCAACCGTTCCACCAACAACGATTTTACCATCTGTTTGAAGTTGAATGGCATAGATACTTTCATTATTGGTATTGGCCGAAACGATATCAATTGTCACCTTTCCATCAGTATCGAAGGTATTATCCAATGTACCGTCTGCATTTATGCGAGCAATTGCGAACTGTCCACCTGCCGTATTGGTTGTTCCCCCAACCAAAATTTTCCCATCAGCCTGACGAGCTAAAGCGTAAGCAACTTGACGCGAAGTTCCAACAATATCAATCGATACTTGACCTGCAGAACCGAATCCTAAATCCGGGCTTCCATCGCTATTGTATTGAAAGACTTCAAAATCATCTTGAGTGTCATCGTTCCAACCCGCAACGATAATTTTCCCATTAGGGAGCGCAAGCACATCATAGATTTCAGAACTTGCCAGTGTTGAAATAATATAGCCTTGTCCGCCGGCAAATGAATTATCTAAACCACCATTGGCATTAAAGCGCGCGAGAGCAAAACGATTTGTTCCTGAAACCTGTGTGTATCCACCAACCAAAATTTTATCATCCGATTGAACCACAACACAGGTGGCGGATTCAGAAACGCCATTTGCAAATGAGAAATAAACATTGCTATTTCCAGAGGTAATGAACGTGGTATCTGTACTACCATCCTGATTGTAGCGCGTCACACACCAATCGAGATTTCCAAAAAGCGAACCTACTGCAATAATCTTTCCATTGCTTTGCTGAGCAAGATCACGGATAATCTCAGAGCCGGCACCGGCATCTCGAATATTCGTCGAGCCTGTTGTTTGAATAGCAAATGAGTTATCGAGTGTTCCATTGCTGTTGTAGCGTGCAACACCCACATTCACATTTCCCACAAAATCATCGACAAGTCCGGCAACGACCAATTTGCCCGTTCCATCAATGGCAAGTCCTCTTGCTTGATCGGTATTTGCATTGAAATCTGTTAAAACTCGTCCGTTGGTATTGAAGGTGTTATCAAATGCACCGGAGGGTTGCAAACGAATAACAAAAAAGTCATCTTTATCAAGGTTCGCCCCCGCATAGCCTGAGCAAACTATATTTCCATCGATTTGCAGTTCAAGTTTTGTAAACGCTTGACGGGTTGAAATTGCACTGATTGTGACTCTTCCATCGTTATCGAATGAATTGTCATTAGTGCCGTTTGTGTTGTATCGCCCAACAATTGCAGTAGCAGTTGCCCCGCTTGAAAATGCTCCGGCCGCGATAATTTTTCCATCTGCTTGAATTTTTACACTATTAAAATTCTGCGAGCCAATGCCGTAATCATCAATCCTTGTACCATCCGCATCAAATGTGGAATCACGAACACCATTTGAATTAAACCGACCTAATGCCGCTCTCTGTTCCGAACTTTCTACAACATAACCGGCAACCACTATTTTGCCATCACTTTGTAGCGTTACAGCATAAAGCCCATCGTTGCTTGCCGTTTGAGTGATTTGTCCGTTTGTGAAAGTTCCATCAAGTGTTCCATCAGTATTCACTCGAATCATTCCCCAATCAGTACCATTGGCAGAAGTTGTGCCAACAGCCACAATCTTCCCATCTGGTTGAATGGCTAACCCGTAGGCCACATCTTGCGCTCCTGTTGCAATTCCAAACATTGCAACACCATCTCCTGAAAATGAAAGATCGGCACCACCATTGGCATTGAATCTTGCAATGACAAAATCATCGGTACCAAATGAATTTGCCTTTCCGGCAACAACAATCTTTCCGTCGCTCTGTATCGCGATTGCCCACAGTTCGGGGTTTGATCCCAGTAAAATCGAAGAGTATCCATTCGTTCCAAATGTGCTATCTACGGCCCCATTGGAATTCAATCGGAACAGTCCATTGGAGTTTGTTAAAACAATTATTTTTCCATCGGTTTGAATTGCAACATCGCGCCCTTGCAATTGAGCTGAAGGGATAATGGTTGTCCCACTTAATGTTTTCGGGTTAAAGCTAAAATCACGCGTGCCATCCTGCGCGTTTAATCGAATTGCGGTGAAGAACAGCACCACAAGTAGTGTTAACATTTTTTTCATTTTGACACTTTGTTTCATTTGATAAGGCTTTCAAAAATTCTTGTGAAAGAACCTTACAAAAATCTTTATTCAAAGAGAGCTTTGAAATGACCAACGTGTGTCATTTTTCAGAAGAAGGGAGTTTAAATCAATCCTTGTTTGATGGCCTTTGACACGGCTTCGGATTTGGAGTGGACGTGGAGTTTATCGTAAATCTTGCGGGTATGATTGCGTACGGTTTCAAAGCTTATAAAGAGCTTTTCGGCAATCATTGTAAAGTTGAGCCCATCGACAAGCAGGGAAAGGATTTCCTTTTCACGCGGCGTGAGATCAACGCCGGTATGCTCTTCGGGGGCAAATTGCACATACAGTTGGGAGATTTTTTTTGCAACCGCCGGCGACATCGGCATTCCGCCATCTGCCGCATCTTGAATCGCTTGAATCAGACGCGCCGGTGCCGTGCGCTTTAAGATATAGCCACTCGCGCCAGCAATGATTGATTTTGAAATGTGCGATTCATCATCGAAAACCGTCATCATCACAATTTGAGCCGCAGGGAATCGCGCTTTCATTTCAGTTATGCCTTCAATCCCCGATTTCCCCGGCAAATGAATATCCATTAAAATCACATCACACTCCGGCATTAAACCCATTGCCAATTCAAGGGATTCATATTTCCCAACCAGTTCAAACCCCTCCGTCGATTCAATCATATACCCCACACCCTGCCGAAAGGCCTCATTATCTTCAACGATTCCGACTCTTATCACTCGGCCTTTCAATTCACTTTGCTGCATATCTTTTTGCTTTATAGAATATTAACTCAACCGAGCAAACTTGGATATGACCAACGTGTGTCATTTTCATTAGAATTTTCCGAGAGGCAGTTCCACCCAAAAAGTGCTTCCCTTGCCAAGCCCTTCAGAGGTGGCCCAAATTTTTCCGCCGTGATGTTCAATAATTTGTTTGGTGATATAAAGCCCCAAGCCTGTAGAAGTTTCGCCACCTGTCGGCTTTGCAGAAAGGCGCTGAAACTTTCCAAAGAGTTTGGATAAATCTTCCTCAGTCATGCCTTGTCCTTCATCATGAACAGAAAACAGAAGGCTCGCGGGTTTGATGCCATTTGGATTCACATCCAATTTTTCTGAAAGTGATATTTGGATGGTGCTGCACCGAGGAGAATACTTCACGGCATTCCCAATAATGTTTTCCAAAACTTCGCGGAGCTTATCAGGGTCTCCTTCAACATCACCCACTGTTGCGAGTGATCTTTTTATTTGCTGCGATTTCCGCTCTGCCCCAGAAGTTACAAGGCACTCTTCTATCAAGACTTTCAGATTCACCCGTTCGCGCATCATTTCGCTACTGCTTTTTTCGGAGGCTGCATTGAGTAAATTCACCGTTTGGCGAAGCATTGCTTTTGATACGGATTCGATATACCCCAACATTTCGCGTTGCTTTTCATTTAAGGCAGGGGCTGATTTTAAGAGGTATGAAAAATTCAACACCGAGCTGATTGGCGTTTGAAGGTCGTGCGCCACAATATTAAGCACTTCCGTTTTCACACGGTTGGCTTCTTCTGCGGATTTCAGTGCCGCAGTTAAGGCTGTGCTTCGTTCGCGTTCGGCTTCGGCTTCGCGGCGAATTCGTTCGCTTTCAAATTTAATTTCCAAACTTTCAATCGAGCGTTTACGCTCCTTGCTTTGCAATTCGCGTTCCAAAACGAGATGCTGCTTCAAGTAGTCCAGTGCGAATAGAGGCTTCTGGGTTGATTCGTAGAATGCGCTCAGTGCTGCGGTAGCGGTTGATTGTAACCGAAGTTCGCCCAAGTCAAGCCCGATGTGATGAGCCTCTAAATAGGCTTCTTCCGCTTCTGATTCCCGATTGGTTTTGGCAAGCAAAGCAGCCAATGCTAAACGGACTTGCGCTTCCTTTTTGCGCTCTTTGATTTCGCAGGCAAGCGAAAGCGCGTCACGTAAGTATGACTCAGCTTCCGTAAAATTACTTTGCTCGAATGCGGCTTCGCCCAGATTGTGCAAAAGCGAAACGCGTGCATCAAGGTTTGAACTTTTTCTTGATTTCTCTAATGCCTCCTCAGCCACAAACCGAAATGCATTGTAATCTTTCAGTTTGAGGTAGGCCAAAGCAAGATTTGACGCGGCGGAAATTTCGCGGGTTTCGTTTCCAAGGGAGCGGTAAATGCCCATTGCTTTTGCAAAGACATCTTTCGCCTTTTCAAATTGCTCTCGCTCTAAAAGCACTGTTCCTATGTTAATGAGGGTTTTCCCGGTGTTGAGCTGGCTTTTCATTTGCTCAAAGATCGCAAGGGCTTGATAAAGCGATTCGATTGCTTCGGCAGTTTCGCCAATACGTGAAAAAATGATGCCTCGCCCCATTATCGCCAGCGCCGCACCTTCTTCATCAATTAACTCCCGATTAAGAGACTCCGCTTTCAGGTAATTAATCAAGGCATGCTTGTAATTGCCAATTCGCCCGTAGGCATTGGCTAAGCCTAAGGTGGAAGCCGCTTCATCTTTCACTTCCCCTGCTTCTTCCAAAAGCGGCAACGCCCGCTCGTGAGCATCTATCGCCTTTTCAGGCTCCCCCTGATGCTCATAAAAAAAGCCTTTTGTTTTTAAGATTTTCCCGCGAAGCACCCTTTCGAGATTGGGTGAACTACGGTTTATTTCGAGCGTCTCGATAGCCGCTTCGGATTCGCTCAATGCCAAGAAAGCAAGGGAAAAATCGCCTAAGAGAATGGCGGAAAAAGCTTTCCCGATTTTAGCTAAGATGCAAAGTTCAATGTTACTTGTGCAATGAGACTTTTCCAGTGCCGAGTAAATTTCCATCGCACCAGCAGCATGATGATAACGCATCGCGTCAGCCGAGCTCAAAAGTGCACGGTCGTTGTTTTGCGTGTCGAGACTTTCACGATTCATTTTATCTCACAGTTATTGCCTTTGTGATAAAAATAATCGAAGTGAAGTGAAAGAATGACTCTTTAACATTTGGTAATATTTACTCCTTCTTCAAAAGTGAAGTGTGAGGTAATAGATGCAATAATTCGCGAATCGACTGCACACCAAAGTTCAACTGCCGATATACTTCATTTTCTATATTTATCTTATCCGATTTATAAATCATTCATCCTATTTATGTCTTCATCACATTCACGGTGGCGGCTTGACGGCCACAAAACCTTAGTAACAGGCGGTACAAAAGGCATCGGCCGTGCGATTGCCGAAGAATTTTTAGCTCTTGGAGCAGAGGTTTTTATTGTAGCCCGCACCGGAAAAGATGTCTTTGAATTGATTAACGCGTGGCAAGCCAAAGGCTTGAAAGCCGAGGGACTCGCGCTTGATCTCACGCTCGCCCCTTCGCTAGAGCATTTGTCAACCGCGGTTCAAAACAAATGGGGAAAGCTCGATGCTCTTGTGCTCAATACCGGCACCAATATTCGCAAAGCAACAACCGAATACTCCGATGCCGACATTGAAAAAATTTTTCAAACCAATCTTTTTTCTGCCTTTGAACTTGCACGACTTTTTAAGCCACTTCTGAGCGGTTCTCCGAATCCTTCGCTCACTTTCATTGGGTCTGTTGCCGGCGAACGTGTGGTGAAAACCGGCGCCCCTTACGCGATGACGAAATCGGCTCTTGCACAACTTTCACGGTATCTATCGGTAGAGTGGTCGAAAGATAAAATTCGTGTGAACACCCTTCAGCCTTGGTACATTCAAACCCCACTTGCCGAAGCCGTGCTGCAAAATCCAATTTATCTCTCCGAAGTTCTTGCACGCACACCGCTGGGAAGAATTGGAACTCCTGAAGAAGTGTCCGCTGCCGCCGCGTTTTTAGCAATGCCTGCTGCCTCATATATCACCGGCGAGGTCATTTCAATTGACGGTGGGTTTATGAAATACGGATTTTCCTTTTCGGGGTAAGGTATAAAAAAAGGACGCTTTCGGCGTCCTTATAAACTTACTGTCTAATTTCAAGATTAGAGAAAAGTCAAATTTTACTCATAACGAAGGGCAACCACGGGATCAAGCTTCGAGGCGGAAAACGCTGGCGCAAAGCCTGAAATCACGCCTGTAAGGATTGAAGCCACCATACCGACAACAACCAAGTTCACCGAAAACTCAGCCGGAAAACTCGGGAATGCCGCTCCAATTCCAAGGCTCATCAAAAATGCAATCAAAAGCCCTACAACCCCGCCAACCAAACAAATTGAAACCGCTTCAATGAGAAACTGCATCAATATGGTTCTCCGGCGTGCGCCCAAAGCCTTGCGTGTTCCAATTTCTTTTGTTCTTTCTTTTACGCTAACGAAGGTGATATTCATAATTCCAATTGCACCCACAAAAAGCGAAAGCCCTGTAATGAAAAGCCCTGCAAGCGCAATACCAGATTTAATTGGCTCGAGCGTGCTCTTGAAGGCTTGCTGTTCGTTGAGCGAAAAGTCATCCTCTTTATCGGCTGAAAGGCCTCGAACACGACGCATAATGCCGGTGAGTTCGTCTTTAGCGGCTTCGATGCGATTCTTATCTTTGATTTTCACCACTACTCGGTCGTTCTGAGATTCCCCATAGTACTTCTTAAAGACGCTCAAGGGCATAACAATTTGTGAATCCCAACTAAACAGCCCTAAAAACTTGCCTTGCTTGGCAAAAACTCCGATTACTCGGAAAGTTGCGCCAGCAATTTGAACATCTTGATCAATCGGGGATTCATTGGGGAAAAGCCCATCGGCGACATCAAAACCAAGAACGCAGACAGGCCTTCCACCGCGAGATTCTACCTCGGTGAAAAATCGCCCGTCTTGCAAATCAATCGACGACACTTGAGTGAACTCTTCGGTTGTACCAATCACAAAAATGGAATTGATTTTGTTTTCGTTGCGCTTAACAGAACGGAAGGTCACGCCTTGCGGAACCGCGAGTGCAATTTCGGTTTTGGGTGTTTCTGAAACAATTTGTTTGATTTCATCGGCATATTCGGTTTTTATCTGCCTGCGGTTTCTGTATTTCCACCACTCGTTTCCACCTGTCCAAGGCCATTTTTGTACATATAGCACATCGTATCCAATCATTGAAAGGCTTCGGTCAAAACCTTTATCAATGCCATTAATGGCAGTACCCATCAAGGTAACGGCCAAAATCCCAATCACGACACCAAGCGCCGTCAGTGCTGAGCGCATTTTATTAGAGCGGATTTGCGCAAAGGCCATCCGAAAACTTTCATTGATTTCATAAATCAGTCGTCGCATCGCGTATTTCCTCCGTCAATTTCTCTTATTAAAATTCCTTTAGTTCGTAACAAAATATGTTTGATCTTTTGCACTTTACCCTTGTGAGCGCAATGTTTGCAAGCGTTTACGGGCATCTTCTTCTTGCTTTTTATCGCGCTGTCGTGCGATGCTCAAAAAAGCCTCAAAGTTTTGTATAGCTTTTTGCTTTTCACCCTGCTTTTCATAAATGAGTCCTAAGCGGTATTGCGAACCAATGTTTTTATCGAGCAAAATAGCTTTATCAAACTGCTGAATCGCTTCGGAATAGTTACCTAAATCGTAATACACACGCCCAAGCCCGTTATAACCAAAAGGTTCATCGGGAAAGAACTGGATATAGCGAAGAAAAACATCTTTGGCATCGCTTGCTTTTTCGCGTTCAAGAAGCCCACCACCAATGGAGCGAAGCAATTGCCGGGTGTGATTCTGTGCATGTTCGGGAAGGGGAATTGGAAGGGCATTTAGCTCTTCTTTCATTTTGCCATACTCTTCTTCGAATCCCCAAAGTTCAGCCCATAAAAGCCGAGCTTTCACGCGATCGTATTGTTCAAATCCTTTTGCGAGTTCTTTTGCTCTTTTGAAACTTCCGCCTAAAATGCCGGGGACTCTCCCGTGAAATTGGATGTATTCAGAACGGGCTTCAAAATTATTGGGCTCAAGTTCAAGTGACTTTTCAAAGGCATCTTTTATTTTTCCCAAGTAGCCAACGGCATTAAAGATACCGGCATCACGAGCTTTTAGGCCATAAGCCCTACCTAACCAATGATAATAATTCGCGTTACTGGGCTTGAGTGAGATGCATTTTTCTAATCGTTGTGCGGCCTCGTCATACGGCCCTTTCCCCATACGAATCGGAATAATCGCGAGGTAATAAAGCGCTTCGTCATCATTTTGGTTTTGCGAGAGCCTCGCTTTCATCAGCGTTTCAATCTCTCCGTATTTGCCTTCGCGCAGAAGTTTTTCGATGGCTTCATCGAAATCGACGGCAGCGGCAAAAGAGAAGGGGGCAAAAAGCAAGAGAGAGATAAGCCCAAAAAATCCAATGGTTAGTTGAATGCGCTTCACAAGCTAAGAAGTTAAATTAATTGACTGCTTGCAGCCCGGGCACTTGAATTGCAATATGCTCTTCGGGTGTGATTTCGCGGTCGCTTTCAACTACCCCGTCGCGCAAGCGAACAATTCGCCGTGCGTGACGCGCAATATCCTCTTCGTGCGTGACCACAATGATGGTATTGCCCTGATGGTAAAGCGTTTCGAAAATTCCCATAATCTCGTGGCTTGTTTTGGTATCCAAGTTCCCTGTTGGCTCGTCGGCTAAGATAATGGATGGATTGTTTACAAGCGCACGTGCAATGGCAACGCGCTGACGTTGCCCTCCCGAAAGTTCATTGGGCTTATGATGCACACGCGAAGCAAGGCCGACGCTATCCAACGCGCGAAGTGCCTGCTCACGCCTTTTTTCACCCGGCATACCAGCATAAACAAGAGGAAGCTCGACATTTTGAAGCGCGTCGGAGCGGGGCAAAAGATTAAAGGTTTGAAACACAAAGCCGATTTCTTTATTTCGGATTTCAGCAAGTTCGTCGTCTTCCATCGATGCCACGCTTTTGGCGTTGAATTCGTAAATCCCGGAAGTAGGCGTATCAAGGCAACCCAAGAGATTCATCATTGTTGATTTACCACTTCCCGAAGGCCCCATAATCGCGACATATTCATTTCGGTATATGGATAAATCGACACCGCGGAGTGCGCGAACGATTTCATCTCCCATAACATATTCTTTTTTTACCCCTTCAATCCGAATCACCAGATTTCCTTTTGGCCGGATATGCGCGTAGCTCATGCTGTCTTTTTTTTCTTTATGAAAAAATTAAGTCTCTATTCTTCTTTAATTCACAGTGCCAACTTTTAATTAGGAATCCTCTCAAACGAAGACTCGTCTCTAATTAATCTTTTTTACTTTATTTTTTCTTCTGCTCTTTCACTTCCATCGAAACCTTGCTGCTATCGCGAAGTTCACGGCTAATGGCACGGTATGGCCCAGAAACCACTTCATCATTATCATTGATTCCGGATTTGATTTCGATGTATGAATTATCAGCAATACCGGTTTCAACCGTTTTTGAAAGAACAATATCACCCGACTTTACAAACACCACGCGATTGAATTTTGCTTTATCGGCCTTTTCTTGCTGTGCCTTCATTTTTTCATTCACAGCCTCTGCATCGCCTCCACTTTGTTTTAATTGCTCTTCACGCTTGCGGTTAACTTCCTCTGCGCTCAAGCCACCTTCACCCGCGCGAACAGTAACACTTTGTATCGGAACAGTAACGACATTAGAAACGCTCTTGGTTTCGATATCAGCCGTTGCGCTCATCCCGGGGCGAAGCAAAAGTTCATGATCGATAATACGAATCTTTACCGTGAAGTTTGTGACTTCTTCTTGAGTTCCAAGCCCCGTGGTTCTTGCGGTATTGGCAATTTCATACACTACCCCAGTAAATTTACGATTTGGGTATGCATCAACACCCACACGAGCAGTATCGCCTATTTTCACATTCACAATATCATTTTCATTGACATCAACCCGAACTTCCATCTTGCCCAAATCAGCCACTCGCATAATCTCCGTACCGGCCATTGTTGCCGTTCCGACCACACGCTCACCAAGCTTTGCAGAAAGCAAGCTGACCGTGCCATTCATTGGCGCAAAAACCGATGTTCTTGAAAGCTGCTCTCTTGCCTGACGGAGTGAACTTTCAAGACGCTGAATGTCAAAAACTGACGCTTCATAATTCGCCTTAGCAACTTCAACATTCGTTTTTGCAGTTAAATATTCTGTTTCTGATGAAAGCTTATCTGTAAAGAGTTTTTGCGCTCTTCGATACTCTTCTTCACTTTGCAAAAGACGCGCCTTTTGCTGCAAATTCTGCGCCTTTGCGGAAGCAAGTGCGGCTTCATTTTGACCAACCACTTCACGTGTGATGAGTGGGTTGATTCTAAAGAGTAAATCTCCCTTCTTCACCTTTTGACCTTCCTTCACCGGAAGTTCAATGATTTCACCGGAGGCTTCTGGTGAAAGCTTCACTTCAACTTCAGGGTTAACTTTTCCTGTCGCTGTAACAATTTGGGTAATGGTGCGAATCGCAGCTTTTTCAGTTGTAACCATAATGCCTGTTTCCGGTTTGCGATTCATCATCACCACAACGATAATGACAACGACGGCAATTACCCCACCTATCAAATAATATAAACGTCTCTTTTTCTTTCGATTCGGAGAGGCTTGCCCTCCCGTTGCGGTAGAAGTTTGTGTCATAAATGGATTTTTGGTTGTCGTTGTTGAAGACGTATCAAAATTCGTTGTTGCGACTTCGGTCATCATCGTGCTGCTGTTTAGTGTTACTGAAGTTTATAACGGTAAAGTTTTCCTTGAGGTTAGTTTTTTAATTCATCACCAATGCTGATGGTGCCCAAGAAGTATTCAAGAATTTTCTTTTGGAAAGTAAAATTAAAGAGCGCTTGTGCACGGTCTGATTGAGCACGAACCAACGCCGCTTGAGCCGATGCCAATTCAACAAATGTGGAAGAACCCACTTCATAGCGTTTTTGAACGGTTTCGTAGGCTTGTTTCGCCGATTTAAGTCCCTTTTCGCTGCTTTCAACCTGTTGCACCGCTGCTTGATAATCGCCAATCGATTGCTTGACCTGTGTTACCACTTGAAGCTTAAGATCTTCAAGATTCAATTTCGTGTTCTTGGCATTTATTTGCGCTTGTTCCACTTGCAATTCGCGCTGAAATCCATCGAATATGTTCCAACTAAGTGAAATTGTTACACGATAACTAATTTGATTTGTCAATTGATTAAAAATGGTTGGGAATTGTACTGAATCCTGACCTCTATTCTTGATTGCCAAACCATTTGAATTGATTCCTAGATTTAAATTCAGCCTAGGAAAATAGCTGCTTTGTGCTTGCATGATTCCAAATTCAGCCGCATCAGACGCAGCCATCGCACTTTGTATATCTGAACGATTGACATAAGCTGAATCAACTAAAGTGTTGGGGTCTAAGAAGGTACTCTCGAGCCGAATCGTATCCACTTCAGGTGCAACAAATTCATAGTCTTTAATGGGGTCAAGTCGGATTCTTCGAAGCAACGCCAATTTGCTATTGCGAACTAAATTTTCATTTCGAATGACAGAAAGTTCATCGGCTCCCACTTGTGCTTCTTGCTGATACAAATCGGCAATTGCTCTCGAACCAACCCGTGTTTGCTCTTTTAATTGGCGCAGCCGCTCTTGCGATGACTTCAAGTTTTCTTGCGCAATTTTCAAAAGTTCTTGATTAAGTAGAATTTGCAAATAGGCTTGTGCGACATCGAAAGCAATATCTTGCTTGGCTCGTTCAAGCGTGTAGGTTTGCGCGGTTTCATTGGCGATTGCTTGTTGAAGACCCGCATAATCGGCAAATCCGTTGAATAAATTTAGCGAACTATTGATAGCAAAATTTGCGGATTCTGTTTGATTGTTTACAAGAACAAAAGGAAAAGAGTTTTGAATAGAATTATTCAAGTTGTAAGGGGTATAATTTGCATTGACCGAAAGATTAGGCAAGAAATTTCCGTAAGCAGAAAGCAATTGTGAACCTGTTAGATCCAATTGATTCTTTGCACGAATCACCGAAAATGAGGTGTCTATTCCAAGACGAATACATTCTTGCAAGGTTAACCGCCTCACTTCAGTCATTGTTTCAATCTTGGATGTTGAGTTACTCTGAGCCTTCAGCGTAACGAGATTGGAGGGCAGAACCGCTGTTCCCATTATCAGAATGGCAAAAAATAATTGAAAACCTCGCAAAAGGGTACGGAAACCACCAATGCTTTGGGTTTGTGAGGAAATCTTATATCTATTGAGAAACTTCGTAGAACAATGCTGCATGACTGGCCTGAAATCGGTGTTGAACAAATAAATTCCACTGGCGCAAGGCGCCGAACTTCAAAAAAATTGAAAAACTGAATGCTATAACGGTGAGGTAAAGTCAATGAACGATAAAACACGGCGGTTGTTTCATATCACAAAAAAAAGTTCCCATCAAATTCTTCTTTTTGCATAAGGGGAATAAAATGTCTCTTCAATTACCCTTTTTAACCAAAAACTTGCATGAGAGATTCCTTTAAGAATCATTCAAAATAAATTCAATAAAGCCTTAAACGTAATTCTTGACCCAAGTTTCAATAAGTGCTTTGACTTCGTGCTGGCGGCCGGTGAAGAAATGATCGGCATCGGGCATGATTTCCACCGTTTTGGGTTCGGCAACGGAATCTAAAAACGGTTTTAGCTTTTCCATTGGAGAGAATTCATCGCGCTCACCGCACAAAAGAAACTTCGGTTTTGTGCAGGTGGTGAGGTTCACCATTTCACGCTCCGGATCGAAAAGTCGCATTGGAACGCCAAGTCCAATCAAATGCGAGACATGTGTGTTCGCTGCGCCGTGTCGGAGCCCAACCCACGCGCCAAAGGAAAAGCCCGCAAGAATGAAGGGCACATCAAATTTGCGGTAAGTCATCAGCATAAATTCGATTGCCCGCTCGGCATCGCGTATTTCGCCATTGCCGTGGTCATAAGTGCCTTCGCTTTGCATCACACCCCGAAAATTAAAGCGCAGCACCGCGCCGCCTGTTTCAACCAAGGCGCGGGCAATGGTTACGGCCACTTTATTGTGCATTGTGCCTTGGTAGAGTGGATGCGGGTGGCAAACCACAGCCAGAAACTTTGGGCGCTCGGCGGGGTTTAAGATGGCTTCCAATTTGCCGGCGTCGCCTTCAATCATTAATGGCTGCGAGAGCGATTGACTCGGCGTTTGGTCCGGCGTTTTGTTCAGTGGTTGACCCGTACTCATTTATTTTTCGCCTAAATAAAGCACCGCGGTTTCGAGGGTCATTGTGATGACTTTGCCGGAGCGAAATCCCGCCTTGCCAAGTTCTTTTAAGAACGCTTCGCCTTGCGGAAATTTTTCAACCGACTTGGGCAAATAATCATAAGCAAAAGATGACCCACCAAAAAGCGAGGCCACCTTTGGCAACACTTTTTTGAAGTAGGCTAAATACGCTTGGCGAATCAAGGGCGAGGTAGGAATCATTGGTTCAATAATGAGGGTATATCCGCCGGGCTTCAGCACACGATGAAATTCCTTCAGCCCACGGCTTAAATCTTCAAAATTGCGCACGCCAAAACCGGCGGTGACCAAATCGAACCGCTCCGACGGAAATTGTAGGTTGAGCGCATCGCCCGAAATGAATGCAATGTCGTGATTTTTCTTTCGAGCAATGGCGAGCATTTCTTCGGAGAAATCGACTCCCGTGACACGCGCTCCCTTTACTTTTCGCAATGCAATGGCGAGATCGCCGGTGCCCGTAGCAACATCTAAGATTTCCGGCTTATTGATCTTTTTCATCAATTGAGAGGCGAGGTAACGCGTTCGAAACCGCCAGTAATAATCATTTCCAAAACTTAAGGCGTGATTCAAAAAATCATACTTCGGGGCAATTTCATTGAACATTGTCTGAACGCCGTCGCGCGATTTCGAGCTGACCAGCGTTTCGACAGGAAGCGGTTTTTCGGGCATTGCGTTATCCTTTTTTTCCGTAAACGGTTTGTGCATCAAATTTTAAATCACCCTCCGCTTCGAGTGTTCCAACATCTGTAACCTTGCGGAAAAAGCACGATTCAAAACCGGTGTGGCAAGCCGCTGTATCTTGAATGACTTTGTAGATGATGGCATCGCCATCGCAATCGATAAGAATTTCTTTGATGTGTTGAAAATGGCCGCTGGTTGCGCCTTTGAGCCACAATTCTTTTCTGCTTCTGCTCCAATAGCACGCCTTTTTTTCGCGAAGCGTGATTTCCAAACTTTCGCGGTTGGCATAGGCGAGCATAAGCACTTTCCCGTTTTCGGCATCTTGCGCAACCACGGGTACGAGCCCTGCGGCGTCGTAGCGGACGGCGTCAAGGAAAGTTTGATCAAAAAGCGCGCGTGTTTTGTCGTCGAGCGCAGGAAAAACGGATTTTACGGCCATTGAGTCGATTGTTTCGATGAATGTTAAACCGCGTGAAGTTAGCATATCGTTTCCATTGGGAGAATTCTCCTTTACGCGTCGTTTTTGAAACCATACCCTTTTTAAGCCTTTGGAACTCAAGAGGAACTTATAGCTTGCAAATAGTCTTGAGTATTCTAGTCCTCCAATTATGGTAGTTGGGAGTAAAGTATGAACTGCGATGTAAAAAGATGTATCGATGAGTATCAATTCCCCAAATGTGTTTCATTCGCACAACAACTCCTCTCAATTTCTTTTTTCACTTTCCTTTCAAAATGATAGACCGATTAAGATTGTGCTGATTTCAGCCGCTGTCGTTTATCTGATTGAGTTTATTATCTGCAATCTTTTTTTCGCCCAAACTTCAACACCATTTTTTTTACCACCAATACCTACGCCATCGACAGAAGGGACTAATTTTCTTTATGCCCATTCCATTACTCGTCAATACGGATTTTTTGTTATTCAGCTTGCGCTAACCTCATTGCTTTTTGGAACAAACCCGGTCTTATTTCAAAATTTCATTCGTGCTTTTGCCGCGGTTCGGTTTACGATGGTTGTTTTGGGTGTATATGCACTTGTGATTTCAAGCATTTCTCTCATGCATTTTTTGCCCGTGCTTATTTGGGAAGCAGGTGTTGCGGTGTTGCTACTCATTTTATGCCCCTCTCAAAAAAATAACTTTTCGCACGAAACCGAGCGACTCGCGCTCAAAGTGCAGCAAGTCGCATTTGGAATCAAACTTGCGCCACATTTTCAGCACATTGCCTTACGCGTTTTGTGTGCGATTGCGGGTGTGCTTTGGATTTTGTGGGCACTTGGTTCAACCATTTTTTGGGAAGTGGGCGTTGCAAATATCAGTAGCGATAAAACTGCCGAGATGAATTTGGTTGCCGCGATGCGCTTAAACAGCATCGTTCGCTGCGAGCAAGGTGTGATGCTTTTTGGCATTGGCCTGCTCACATTGCTTACATCACAATTTCCCGTGTTTCACCGTCAAATGCTTGTATTTATTATGGCGCAACAAGTGATTAACGCGCTTAGTGCGGCGGTAGAATTGGCTTTTGGAACCATTCTCTTTCCACAGTTTTTGCTTGTGGCTTCGGTTCAAGTCATCACATTCATATTATTCTTTTTGCTTTATCCTCGGCTTCACACTTTGAACGGGTTAGAAGCGGATGTGAAGACGACTCAACCTCAACTATAAGACCGCGATGCGAAGTGTGACATCGGAAGCGGAGTCGAAATCCGTGCGTCGGCAGCGTCAAGCTGTACAGGCGATATTCGTTTTTATCAACTTGGTGCTGATTGATACGCGGCTTCCGAGTCTCACTTGGGCGGTCATTGGCGGCGTTTTTTGGACCGCGATCATCGTAATTACCATTACCAACGGTCCAATCGTATGCAGTTGGGTCTGTTGGCTTGGGGCGGCGCAAGATTGGGCAGAGCCGCTTGCCAAAAGGCGTTGGAAACTAAGCCCAAGTTTTTGGCGTGGTTTCATGCTTGCGGTTGCGGTGCTTTGGGCACCCTTTTCGTGGCTTATTCGTCCGGAGCTTTTGAATTCTATTGCGATTCCCTTTGGATTTGATTACACCGATTTGCAAGCGCATTTTTTACAAGCAGGTTTTTTCCTCGTGGTTGGGTTATCGGTAGCTGTTTTAGGCAAGCGTGGGGCGTGTTTGCATTTCTGCCCACTCTTAATGGTTTCGAGAATGATGCGCATGAAAAACTTTTTTTCTTCGTTACGGATACGTCAGCTTTTTGGTAAGCCTATTGTGCTCAATGCGGTTGTACCTAAAGCTGATTCATAAATTTTTAACTTGTGCTTTCAAAAATTATCATCAACAATTCGCTGCAAAAAATAATGGATAACAACAAAATCAAATTGCTTTCGGCACTAATGTGGCTTTTGGCTGCGTGGGAACTCTTAAATGCTTTGGGTTCAACGGTATTCCTTAACCTTGGCGCTTCGCTTTATGGCTGGTCGGGTTATCTTGATAGTCCTTTGACGGTCAATGTCTTTCATCAATATGGAATGGTGATGTATGTATTGGCGGTTGGATATGCGATTATCGCTACGGATGTTGTCAAGTATGAAAAACTGATGTGGATGGTCGTGATTGAACAGATTGTAGGAGCCATTGTTTCAACTTACGAAGTGCTTAACGCCGAGCAGATTATCAGTTGGTCGAACTTCGCATTGGTGCATACACCACAAGGCATCATATTGGCATTGCTTTGGTTTTTAAGGCCCTCGTATGGCACAAATATTTCAGGAAAAATATCACCTGCCGCATAGCACTTGCAAGGTTATTCAATTTGGTCAAATCGCATTGGGCATTTTTCTTTTGGGAAATACCGATGCGATTTTTTCATTTTTCACTTTTTTCACCTTTCCAATTTCCTTTCTACCTTCGCGGGTTCACTCTGCCGGTTTACTTCTTTAATGTTGGAGACCTACTGATAAATCGCATCTCGATTTCAGTTTCATGATTGTATCTTTTCGGTCATTTAAACAAGATCGCTTTTTAGGTTCATTGAAAAAGGCGATAACGAATCCAATTCCATTTCAATATTTGATATGCGATTCACCGTACCATCGCTTGAAGAGTTACAAGCGAAAGCCGCTTCAACGCTAAAGCGATTTCCACTTTCGGTTACTGTTTCATTCGGGCTGTTTGTGACCACCTTCATTGCCATTGAACATGAGCCGGATAAAATTTGGATACGTACCTGTTTTGCTTTTGCCATTGCTTTGCCGCTTTCGGTAGCGTGGCATATTGCGGCAGAACAATTAATTTCGCGACTCGTAAAGACTGCTTGGGCTACCTTGCTTCTGCTTTTGCAGGGTTTTTATATCTATGCGATTTGGAACGAGGCATTTCGGAATGAGCAGTTCTTCATTCGATTTTGGCCACTGTTTTTTGCTGCACATCTCTTTGTGGCATTCGCACCGTTTTTGACGCGTGAAACGGCGTGGGGGCAAGACTCTCGTCAAGTGACGGAATCACTTTTCTGGGAGTATAACAAAACGCTTTTCCTAAGAAGCCTCATCACAGCGCTTTATTCAGGGGTTCTTTATGTGGGTCTATCGATTGCGATTTTAGCGCTGACAAAGCTTTTTGATTTGGAAATTAAAGGCTTCCGATACGCACAGCTTTTTTTTGCTATTCTATCGATTTTCAACACGATATTTTTCCTTTCAGGTGTGCCCCGCGCGGAGCAAATTGCTCTTAAAGAATCCGCAGAATCGCCTTACCCAATTGGCCTGAAGCGCTTTACACAGTTTGTGCTCTTACCGCTCGTTGCGCTTTATCTTCTCATTCTTTATGCGTACTTGGCAAAGATTATCATTCTTTTTTCCTTACCCAAAGGGTGGGTTTCGTGGCTCGTAATTTCTTATGCCACGGCTTCAATCTTTACCTTGCTTCTCCTTTATCCCATTCGCAATAACACTGAGAATAAATGGATTCCGATTTTTTCACGATGGTTTTATGTTGCACTTTTCCCACTCATTGGGTTGCAATTGCTTTCGATTGGGCTTCGGTTGAATCAATATGGCTTAACCGAAAAGCGGTTCATCATTTTAGTGCTTTCGCTTTGGCTCCTATTCATCGCTCTTCATTATACACTCCGCTTGAAGCGATTTTCAATCAATCACAATGGAGACTTAGGTATTCGATTTATTCCGGTTTCACTTTCCATTGCCGTTGTTTTGATTGCCTTTTTAGCCATTCCAATGAGCTATCAAAGCCAATGGGGACGATTGAAATCACTCATGAGTGCAAATGGATTGCTTCTTAACGGAGAGCTTCAGTTTATTTTACCCGAGCGGGATCAATCAATTTCCGAAAGAGACCGAAGAGAGCTTTTTGAGACCGTATCTTATTTAAGATCATATCATTCTCTTTCAGCGATTTCAGAGTTTATTCCGAAAGAGAAGAAGGCTACCTTTGCAGAAGTGGGTATTTCTTCAGATCAAAAAGAGTGGGATGATGGCCAATCATCGATACTAGAATCTTTAGGCGTTTCCCCAACGCCATCAATGAACGGCTTTTTTTATTTCGACTTTTTTTCTTCCATACCTCGCATTCCTTTGAAAGGATACCAAGAGGGCATTTTTTTAAGGGATACTTTTGAACAGGAATTCGGAAAGGATTCGATTCCAAGGTTTCGCTTTAAGGCCCAATTGCCAGATACTTCGGTTTCAATCGCAATCGAAAATTCTGATCTTCTTTTCTTTCATACTTCAACCCAATCCGTTACCGGTGATTCTCTTATTTTGAGATATAGCCTACTTCCATTTATTGAAAAGTATGCCGTTCAGTCACGGACAACCACAAAATCTTTTGAAACAGATTCCTCTCAGCTGATTTATTTACCTGAGGTAAAGTGTATGGAAATGATGCTCTTTATTGAATCTTTGAATGGAAATCGACTCTCTGTTGAGCGCTTATCGAATTCAGCAAGGAACGCCCAATCAGCTATGACCGATATATCTGAAGAAGAGAGCCCGATTTTTCAAGGCGAGAGAAGCGCGAGCAATAACCCTTCTGTTCGTGAAATCATTCGAATTCAATCGCTTAAAGGAATTCTATTTTTGAAACCTCATCTTTCGAAAGAAGGGAAGACGCTGTGAGGGCTTATTTTCGCCACATTGCCGGATTTCAGAGAGATGCAAAAATATTTCTTCTTGGCTCCTTTCTCTTTTCGACCGGCACGGCCATTAATGATTTACTTTTCAATCTGTATTTAAAGGAACGTGGACTCAAAGAGTCCTTTATCGGTAGTTCAGTCAGCACCCTTGCGTTGGGAATTATGCTAATGGCCATACCCTCGGCATTTATGGCCAAGCGATTTAGCCCCCGAAGAATGCTTATTTTTTGCGCGGCTTTTGAAGCATTTCTTTATTCCGCTCGTGCGGCTTCGTCAAACCCGATTTCGATTCCAATTTACAATGTTTTGATTGGGGCGGCAGGTGCATCGTTGCGAATTCTACCGGCGTCGGTCATGATGACTTTGGCCGAAAAGCATGAGCGCCCTTACCTCTTTGGGCTTAATTCCGCATTTCAGATGGCAGGGTTAATGGTTGGTAATTTTCTTGGTGGATACTCGCCTGAAACATTTTTTTGGATCTTATCTGCTATCCTATTCCCCATTTCTTCAGTTGCATCTTATCAATTAGGTCTTGCTTTATCCACCGTGGTGATGCTTGCTTCTTCAGCAGTCTTTTCAAAGCTACACGCTGAGCGGAATCCATTGCCGATGAACTTCGTTGCCAATAACCCTCAAAAGACCTTCGTGAAATTGCAGGCGATTCCTCTTTTTTTTCAAAGAGTGGTTTTGGGTGTTCAAGTTCCGTTTAAGATTTTTCATCACGTTTATGGTGATATCAAATCGAATTGGCCGGAAAGGCACACACGAAAGGCATTGGTCAGCATTATTTTCCCGCATACACTTGTCGCAATTGGCGCCGGCGCTACAATTCCTTTTATCCCACTTTTTTTGAAAACTGATTTTATGCTCAGCCCTTCTACGATCGGAAGCATTATGAGCGGAGTGCAAGCAGCTGTATCGCTTGGGTATGTGGCTTCACCACTCGTGACAAAGCGGCTCGGTGTACTACGGAGCATTATTGTGGTTCAAGCAGCCTCATTGCCGTTTATGGCGATCGTGGGTTTTGGGGAGTCTCTCATTTGGGCTGTATTTGCTTTGGGATTTCGCAATGTACTGATGAATATGTCTTCCCCGTTTATCGACCAGTACAATATGGAATCGGTTCATGAATCGCAGCGGCAGTTAATCAGCAGTTTAGATCATTTTCTTTGGAATGCGGCGTGGAGCGTGATGCCTTTTATTGCTGGGTTTGTGATTGAATGGGTTGGCTACGAACCGCTTTTTGCCTTTACGATTGTGCTTTATGCGGCATCAAGCCTTCTTTATTACCGGCGGTATCGCGAGCGACATCTTATTCATTTGTAATTTCAACCTAATTCTCTTGCAATTTTGGATTAAGAAACACCTACGTGGTGAGACACCGTATGCGTTAAAAAAAATCGATGGGCTTAATGAAAATCCAGTAAATTTGCCTGTCGCTGCATTTTCTCAATTCACTTAATTCGAAACCAATTTATGAAGTTACGTTACTTACACTCGCTTCTCTCCTTGGGGTTTTTGTTTCTTGTACTTTTCACCACTTCTTTTTCGCCACTTTTTGCTCAAGAACGCAAGTATGTGCGTAAATCGGTGACCTCGCTTGGCACGGTGATTGTCAAAAAAGGCAATCCGGATG
Organism: Chloroherpetonaceae bacterium; assembly: GCA_033763895.1. Classification (NCBI taxonomy): domain Bacteria; kingdom Pseudomonadati; phylum Chlorobiota; class Chlorobiia; order Chlorobiales; family Chloroherpetonaceae; species Chloroherpetonaceae bacterium. The sequence goes on from JANRJQ010000004.1 coordinate 809,693, forward strand.
TTAAGATTATCAGTTCTCGATTGAAGGCCAATATTGAACTGCCGCGCTTCGATTACAACCAAATCTCTGAATCGGCTTCTCAGGAATTCGTGGCGAAAATTCGCAACTCCGATTACTCCGAAAAAGCCATCACCACTGCTTTGGAGCAAACCGTGATGCCCAAAATTCTTGCCGTGGTAAAGGCTGTGGCAGAAGAACGCGCAAAGGGCAACCTTTCAGAAGAAGCACTTGCACGTGCAGCCGTTGAGAAGCTTAAGGGTTCCGGACTTACGGCTGCCGATATTCAGCAAGTCTTAAACTCTGCCTACCTTTATTTGCCCGTCGTTACTGATTACACCGAGTCAACAAGTGAAGGAAGCGTTTCGGTCAATCTGGAGGGTTATGTTTTATGGTTTAAGGTTGTAGAAGACCAAAACCGCGTCATAGCATTGGAATCTGCGCCTGAACCAGAGTCGGGAAATTCATCAGCCAAAGTTTCTGATATGTATTCGATCAAAAATCGTCAGGTCGATGGTACAACTTATGCCCGTTTGCTTTCAGCCAATACTTGGGCAAAAAATATTGCTCAGGCAATGAAGAAGATTCCTGATTTCAAGTTAGCGGGCGGTGTTCGTTCGGTAGAAGGAAATAAATTTACCACCGGACTCGGCACTCGTGAAGGTGTAGGACTTGATGACGGTTTTGAAGTCTATCAAGAAGAAGAGGATGAATCGGGAAAAGCCGTATTTAAGCGTGTCGGTTTTGCACGTGTTGAAAAGGTGGGCGATAACACCAGTTCTTCTGCTTTGCTTTCTGAATTGAAAAATTATATTGGCCGCGCCGAAGAAGGACAAACGCTTAATGAACACCCGCAATTGGGAATTGATGTCGTGGTTCGCCCAAAGTATGGCGCCACAAAAGTTCCCGAAGTCGCAACCTTTGATGCCATTAGCTCACAAGCAGATTCTTACTTTGGAGTTGAATTGGGGATTTGGTTTAACGCTGCAAAAATTACCGGATCAACACAACTTTTCTTTGTCGTTGATTTAGGTGGAGGAATCCTGAATGCCTCTTACTCCAGTTCTACCATTGAGGTTACTCCCCTTGTTGGAACAGCGTATGCCGGTGTTGTGAAAAAATTCTGGTTTGGAAGAGCCAACTTTAATCTTGGTGGTTATGCCGGTGTGGATGCGCTCTACTTGATGGCAAACGGAAATCTTTTCGATGTATTCCGTGAAGTTGAAAGTGTTACCATTGCTTCACCCGGAATTCGCCTCGATGCCGGTTTAGAATATCTCTTTAACCCAGACCTTAGCATTGGCGTTACAGCACAATACAAGCTTGGCTTTGATGCATTTTTAGGTGAAATCAAATATAAAAACGGTGATACACGGCAAATCGTTAATGATTCACGATTCAAGGATGTGAATTTCAGCGGTCTCTCTTTCGGGGCTTATGTGAGTTTCTCACTGCCGTCTTTAAGCACCGATGTGATGGAAGGTTTAACCGCTCAATCCATTGAGTATTGAGCGTTTCTATCTTTTTGATTTATTCAAGTAAGGCGAGCATTTTCAGCTCGCCTTTTCTTTTTCTTGTTTACAACGCTATCGATTTCGAAATTGAGTTTAATTCTTCACGAAAACCTTATTTTCTTTTCCTATCGGTTTTATTATCGGTTTAAAATTGAATCCATTCATCTTTAATATTGGCTTTCATTCATGACGATGTTAACACCAAGAAATGGCTTTTCCGGCGATATCGAAACCTTCTTAGTTCAAACCCTTATCGAGCGGTTTGGCCCGAATCATGAATGGGATACCGAGCGCGTGTATCTAAACCGCGTCCCTGATTTGAATGGCTTTATGCCTGCAAATATCTTATTGGTATTACAACACTGCTTTATTCAAAATCAAGCGTTAAATGATCATATTGAAAAAGCAAAGCACAGACTTTTAGCTTATCGAAAGGGTCATTTAGCCTATTACTGGCCGTTTAATGATGGGCGTTCTACCATTCCCAATGCACCAACTTTATCCAAGTTTGAGTTTCTCACACTTTCACCCGATGCTGATGATACAACGGTGCAACAATTGGTCCTTCATGAAACGCAATTTTTTGAACCAATCTTAAATGAATTGGCATTTTACCGATGCGATGAAATTAACTTCATTCCACCTAATCCGCAGCGAATCTTAGGCAATTGGAATGGCGCTTACTTGGCTTGGTTTCCTGAAAGGGAACGGTGTTCATTAGGTAAAATTGAAACGCTGGATTTGGGAGTATCTGCCAACATTTTATGGTTTCTTTCCCGTTTTGGATTTACAAATCATGAGGGGGCACAAGAAACCGCAGGTTGGATAAAGCATATCTTAAAAAATGAGTTCATCCTTTCGCACCCGTTCTTTCTTACTCGGTATTACCCTGTTCCTTTGCTGCAACTCTACATTTTAGCGCGTGCTGTGGATTTAGGTCAGTTGGTAAAGGCTGGTTTTTTCAGTGATGAAGACATCGAGATGATGAAAAGATTATTTAAAAAAATGGTTCCGAGGTCGCGATACGAGTCTCTCTTAACCCTTGCAACAGCCATTCATCTGAACGACCGCGAGACCTTTTCGAAACTTCGTCACATCCTTCAATCACCAATTCTTGATTCAGGAATCTACTTTGCAGCCCCGCTGGTCCCTATCGTAACCTATCAGAATCCAATTTTTGCTTTTTTAGCCAAACAACCCTTTATGAGATTTCGCTTTGAAAGCATTGCACTTTCCGCAGCCATACACCTCTGGTGCCTTCAAGCCGCAAAGCAGCGGTTTTAATCGTAAATTTAGCCCTCGTAAAAAAACCCAAAACTTTTTAATTAGGCTTGGCGTAAATTCACTGACCGTCGGTCATTCTGCCGGCCAAATAACTATTGTATCATCATGACCAATTCGTTAAAAGATCCGTGGAGCGTTGAGCGTTTACCCGAACAACCCACACCGAATGCTCACTCTGCACCAAAAAATGGGAATCATCTTAACACCAACGGTGCGGCTAAAAAATTGTTAACCTCCATTAAAGTTGATTTAGAAAAAAATACCGACGCTCACACGCTATTTCACTTTCCTTTTAAAACCTCTCTATCGCTCTCACCGCTTGTGGCGTATTGGGAAAAATTCGCCGAGCGTGACGATGCCATCCGAAATACATTAGGCAAAAGCATCCACCGAGAGATAAAGAAAATTCCCGAACTCCTGCTGCCCATTGATTCAGATAATAAAGCGGAGCTTGAGGCATTTTTAGAACGCTTTGAAAATCATCGAGGCCTTTTGGATACAATGTTCTCTGTTGTTTTCCCTCCTGTTTCTTGGGAAAGCGATTATATGGCAGCCTTTATCCCGTTTAATTTCCAATCATTTTATGCGACACCTCCTTATGAAAAAATGATTCGTAAAAATGGCGGCATTCAGTCGTGGCTCAATCTCAACGAATCGGAAATGTCTTATGGCCGCGAACTCAAAGCCTTTACCCATATCGCAAAACAGATTTATGGCCTTGACATTCAAGAATTTCAATACCCGTTTATTTTCAGAATCATCGACCCTGATACTTTGCTTGATCGGTATTTCCGCGCTTCTATCAATACCCGCTTCTGCGAAATTATCGCCCACGGCCCTGTCAAGCCACTGACCGAAACTGAAAAAAAACGTCTTTTTGCTAACCTTTCAGATTTAAATGTTTGGCGCGAACTCATCCCGCGCGAACAATTTGAATTCCGTGGCTTTACCATTGTCAGTGCTCTGGATGTTACTGATCAGGAAGTGATTTCGGGGTTAAAACGAGACCTCATCGAGAAGGAATCCATCGTCTCCAATGCCCGTTTTGCAAGCCTTCGCCAATATATTCGTGCACTTATGAATAAGCCCGACTTACGAATGGCACTTGCTTCCGTCAATAAAGATGTGGTTACCGTTCTTAATTATAATTGTGAAAATGCCGATGAGGAACTTGAAGCGCTTAGGAAAAAAAATTCTCCTGCACTTCGCTTCAGCATTTCAGAGCTGAAAGATTCCATCCACTCAAAAGCCGTTTTGGAATCGCGTCCAATTTTAATAGAAGATATTCATGACATTCCCACAGAAAATCATTGTGACTCGCTCAAGAAGCTTTTTATTAAAGGGGTTCGCAATGTCTTTATCGCTCCGCTTCATTACCAAGGTGATGTGATCGGCGCACTGGAAATCTCTTCGCCCAATGCCGGAGATATCAACCCCATCAATGTGGTACGGCTCAAAGAAGTACTTCCGCTCTTTTCAATGGCAGTTAAACGCGCCAACGAAGAAAGCAACACCGAGCTGCAAGCGGTGATTCGTGAAAAATTTACGGTGATTCACCCTTCTGTGGAGTGGCGATTTCAAGAGGCCGCTGAAGCGTGGATCGCTCGGCAGAACACTGGAATGAATTCCGATTTGGACGAAATCATCTTCCGCGATGTTTACCCACTTTACGGCGTTTCAGATATTCGCAATTCCTCTTTGCTTCGCAATGCCGCCATTCAAGCCGATATGATTCGGCAAATGCAGCTCGCCAAAGAGATTCTTGAAATGGCAGAAAAAGTAAAGCCTTTGCCGCTGATTCAAGAAATGATTTTTCATCTCAATTCTAAAATGGATGGTTTTAAGAAGAGCTTAAGTTCGGGCGACGAAGGCTCAGCAATTGAGTTTTTGAAACATAAAATTGAAACCTTTTTCCCCGAAGCCGAAAGATTTTCAAAACCCATTAAATCTAAAATCGAAGCCTATCGATCACTTATTGATCCGCGGCTTGGGTTACTCTATGACAAGCGCAAAGCATTTGATGAAAGCGTTGCTTCGCTCTCCGAAGCGATCGCTCGATATTTCGATCATGAGCAAGATGCCGCGCAAAAAATGTTCCCGCATTATTACGAGCGTCATAAAACTGATGGGGTTGACCATACAATGTATATCGGCGCATCGATCTGCCCCGACGGCCGTTTCGACCCGCTTTATGCTCGCAACCTGCGGCTGTGGCAACTCATGACAATTTGCGGGGTCGCACGCCTTTCCGATCGAATGAAAGAAACACTTACGGTTCCGCTTGATACCGCGCACTTGATTTTAGTTCAAAGCGCACCGCTATCCATTCGATTTCATATCGATGAAAAGCAATTTGATGTGGATGGTACTTATAACATTCGTTATGAGATTATGAAGAAACGCATCGATAAAGCTGTGGTGAAAGGCGAATCGCAGCGCGTCACGCAGCCGGGGCGAATTGCCATCATTTACTCTCAGCAGCGGGAGATTGCTGAATACCGTGAAATGATTCAGTATCTTCAAAACATCTGCTTCCTTCAAAAGGAAGTGGAAGAATTGGAATTGGAAGATATGCAGGGCGTTCACGGACTTAAGGCGCTGCGTGTTACGGTCAATCTTTCGCTCAGAAAAGAAACGGAGACCTTTCATAGCTTGATTTCTTCGTTCAAAACCAGCCTTCCAGTTGAATAATTTTTTTTATACGATTGGAAATCGCAGCAAACCATTGACTTATCTGCCGGTAAATTATGAACGATTTCATTTTTAATTTTTTGCGTTCCATTCATATTCTTGCAGGTTTCACGGCGCTCTTCGCAGGTCCCGTTGCAATGGTTACGCATAAGGGCGGAAGGAAGCATCGTTTGTCAGGTAAAATATATTTTTGGGGAATGGCGATTGTTGCTGCCACGGCATTGGGGATGTCAATTCTTCGCACCAATCATTTTCTTCTTTTAATCGCCATTTTCAGTTTTTATTTCTCTCTAACGGGCTATCGGGCACTTTATCAAAAAAAGAGAACCGCTGGCAATGGAAGTCGATGGGATCGGGATCTTGCGGTGGTTATGCTACTTGCCTCGGCTGTGATGATGATTTACGGCATCATCAATTTTGCTCAATTGGGTGTGGTGATGATTGTCTTTGGCGGCATTGGTGCGGTCTTGGGAGTCCAAGATCTTCGCAAGTGGATGACCTTACAGCCTTCGAAATATCAATGGTTTTACGATCATATCGCGAGAATGGGCGCGTCTTACATTGCCACACTTTCGGCTTTTTCGGTGGTGAATTTCACATTTATACCCGATGTCATTCGTTGGCTTTGGGCAACCGCATTTGGCACACCCCTTATTATTTACACGGTCAGGCAATACCGAGCGCGGTTTGAAGCAGGTAAAAAGCCTGACGATGTTGCCACCTTTTCAATCAAAGGAGAATAGAAGCTATGTCAAATCCGTCACCCATTGAAGACACTTCACTCTCCGCAATTTCCTTTATTGCCCAAGGCATCACAAAACGATATGGATTTAAGCCACTTTTTTCAAATATTTCTTTTTCACTTCAACGTGGCGAGCGGCTTGCACTTGCCGGCAGAAATGGAAGCGGAAAAACCACCCTGCTTAAAATTCTTTCCGGCTTGATGCGCCCAAGTGAAGGCACAACACAGTTAACTTTTGACGGAATTATTCTTGAACGCGAATCATACTTCAAACACAGCGGATTTGCCGGCCCTTACTTAACCTTTTATGACGAACTTACAGGACTTGAAAATATTCAATTTGCTTTAGGCCAAAGCATAAAGAAAACCCATCAAGAGCAATTCGAAATCATCGAGCATCTGTTTCAAACCCTGAACTTGTGGCACGCCAGAGATGCAATGCTCAAAACTTATTCTTCGGGAATGATTCAACGGCTTAGGCTCATTCAAGCGTTTGCCCGACCCGCAAAGCTGCTTTTTTTAGATGAGCCGACCGCCACACTCGATACCGATGGAAAAGCCCGATTTGAAAAACTTTTGGAAGACACGGCACCCCACGTCATCAGCCTTATCGCCAGCAATGACCCCGACGAAATTTCACTCTGCCAAAAGAAACTACAGATTACCGATTTCTACAGGAAACCTCTTGAGGACACGACCCCTCAAAAATGAACGGAAATTCCCTATCTTTATTAAATTTATCAGTCTTGCATTTGAATCAATTCATGCCGCTTAACCCAAATATTATTTCTGCGTATCCTCCTCTTCCTTTGCTGCTTCAACTTCGGCTTAAATTTTTTTTCTCTGCTTTGTCATTCCTCTCCTTCCAATCCTTAACCGCAACTCAGTTGTGAATCGCTATGCCAAATAACAAAAAACACCGTCGCGATAAGCGATTTGAAAGAGGGAACAAACGCGGTGCCGAGCGGCCTCGCCCCGACGACTTCGATGCCATTCGCGATTTCCTCATGAAGCAAGGCGAAAAAAGCATCGCCGCGGAAATCGTCAACTTTCTTTCATCGAGAGACACTGAATCGTTTCGCTCTCGCACCATTGCAACCGAATTAGGCTACGGCAGCGACACTGATTTGCCCGGCTTTTGGTATGTGCTTCATAAACTGCACGAAGAAGGACGCTTAGAGAAAGACAGCGAAAAGCTCTACAGCCTTTCAAAATCAAGCAAAGCCGGTGCCGATGAAGTCATCGAAACCGAAACCGCCGCCGCAATCGAAATCAAAAAACCGAAATTCGAACGAGGCAAAAAATATATCGGCAAAATTTCCACTCACAGCAATGGCTACGGCTTGGTGACCATACCTGAATACGACGAAGAAATTTATGTACCCGCACACGAAGTGAAGAAAATTCTTCACGGCGATACCGTAGAAGTGGAAGTCACGCTCGTTCCTTTCACCTCGCCGTATCAGCGCGAAGCGTGGTCGAAACGCAGCGAAGGGAAAATTGTGCGTTTGGTTGAGCGAGGACTTAAGGAAGTTGTCGGAAAAGTCGAGCGTCATAATAAATTTTTCCGCTTGGTTCCCGATAACTCGAAGCTCTTTGTCAGCATTATCATTCCGCTGAAAGATGCCAAAGAGGCTACGGATGGCGATAAGGTTGTTGTCGATAAACTCGATTTCAAAGACAATGAAACGCTGACGGGAAAAGTAAAAGAAGTGCTCGGCCGCGCGGGAGATTCAAAAGTCGAAGTGCTTGCGATTGCACGCTCCAAAGGCATCGACGAAACTTTCCCGAAGGCTGTTGTCAAAGAAGCCGATGCGATTTCAGAGACGATTGACGAGGATGAAATTGCTACCCGCGTTGATATGCGCCAGAAGCTCGTCTTCACCATCGACCCTTACGACGCGAAAGACTTCGACGATGCGCTCTCCATCGAATACGGTAAAGATGGCAACTACATCATTGGCATTCACATTGCCGATGTCTCGCACTATGTCACCGAAGGCTCAAAGCTCGATAAAGAAGCGCAAGAACGCTCAACTTCCGTCTATTTGGTTGATCGTGTGATTCCAATGCTCCCTTCCAACCTATCTGAAAATATTTGCAGTCTTGTTCCAAACGAAGATCGGCTCACTTACTCCACCTTCGTGACGATGAATAAAAATGCCGAGGTGTTGGATTATTGGATTGAGAAAACCGTCATTCACTCCAAGCGGCGCTTCACTTACGAAGAGGTTCAAGATATTCTTAATGCCGGCAAAGGCGATCATTACAAAGAGCTCTCGGATATGCACAAGCTCTCAAAGATTATGACCAAGCGGCGAATGGATGAAGGCGCGATTGATTTCGATACCGAAGAAATCAAGTTCAAACTCGATGACACCGGAAAACCCATCTCCGTTTTTCGCAAACAGCGGCTCGATAGCCACCGGCTGATTGAAGAATTTATGCTGCTCGCTAACCGCACGGTGGCAGCGCATGTGGCCAAGCATTTTCAGCCGCACGATGAATATGAGAAGAATTATCCCTCGGTTTATCGCATCCACGATTCCCCACATCCCGACCGGATTCGCACCCTCGCTGCATTTGTGAAGAAGCTCGGCTACACGCTTGAAATCTCCAAGAGCCGCAACCTTTCAGACACCGCGTCATCAAAGGCGTTGCGAAAATTATTGGAAGAGGTGAAGGGTTCGCCGGTGGAGTTTATGGTTTCGGAAATCACCTTGCGTACAATGGCCAAGGCGATTTACTCCGAAAAGAACATCGGCCATTACGGGCTTGGATTCGAGTATTACTCGCACTTCACTTCGCCGATTCGCCGCTACCCCGATCTTATTTTTCACCGGTTGCTCTTTGAATATGAAACGCTTCGGAAAGCACGCAAAAAGCTTGCGAAGGTGCGGCACGCACGGCTGCTTCGCGAGATTCCCGAAATATGCAAGCACAGCAGCGATCAGGAGCGCAACGCCACCGAAGCCGAACGCGATTCAATTAAGCTCAAGCAAGTGGAGTTTATCTCCGAACACATCGGCAATACATATCCGGGCGTTGTTTCGGGCGTAACCGAATTCGGCATTTATGTGAAGCTCGATGATATGGGTGTTGAAGGGCTGATTCATATCAAAAACTTGCTCGATGATTATTATGAATTTGATGAGCGAACTTATTCGCTTGTCGGGAAGCGGCGACAAAAGCGGCTGCAATTGGGCAAGCGGGTTCAGGTAAAAGTCCACGAAGTTGACCCACGCCGCCGCACGATTGACTTTTTATTGGTGAAATCGGAAGACGAGAAATCTTAGGGCGTTGGTGGTTGAGCTTGTCGAAACCACCGTGTCGAGAAAGGGGGCACTTCGACAGGCTCAGCACAAGCATTTCGACAGGCTCAGCACAAGCATTTCGACAGGCTCAATGACCCCCTTCACTTTGTCATTTCGAGCGCAGCGAGAAATCTCAGACTCTCAGTACGCCACAACACGAGGTGGTTGAGCTTGTCGAAACCACCGCTTCGTTTAGCACAGAACCTAAAGAAGTCATTTCGAGCGCAGCGATAAATCTCGGAACTTCCACACACCAGAGATTTCTCACTCCGCTTCGCTCCGTTCGAAATGACAGAAAATAAGGCAATAAAGAGGGTGGTTGAGCCTTCTAAACCACCGTGTCGTGAAGGGGGGCATTTCGACAGGCTCAATGACCCCCTTCATTTTGTCATTCCGGCGAAGAATGACGCTCGGCAAGCTCGCGATGCAGCGCGTCCGGAATCTGTATGCCCTTCACCTGAAAGAGTCATTTCGAGCGCAGCGAGAAATCTCGGAACTTCCACACACCAGAGATTTCTCACTCCGCTTCGCTCCGTTCGAAATGACAAAAAGTTGATTCAATACAAAAAGTGTCCTTAAATAAAAAGAGCGCAATCCTTTCACTTGCGCCCTTAAAGAATATTCTTTATGGTAAATAATTACTTCACCAAAGTCATCTTCATTGTCTTTACAAAACTGCCCGATTGCAACCGATAAAAATACACCCCGCTTGAAAGGGATGATGCATTAAATGGCACTTCATATCGACCTGCCTCTTGGCGTTGATTAAGGAGAGTAGCGACTTTTCTCCCCAGCATATCAAAAACGTCTAACTGAACCACTCCGCTTTGCAGCAATTGATAGGCAATTTGAGTGGTTGGGTTAAAAGGATTGGGGTAGTTTTGTTCTAACGCATAGGTTGATACTTTTTGCTTTGTTTCGGAGACGGAAAGGGGTGACTGTCTCCACCGCGCAAAGCGCGACGCTGAAACCCCACCAGCGCTCGTGAAACCACCACCCACAAATACATCACTTCCGCTGACCACAATCGCAGAAACATTCGAATTCACCCCTGTACCCAAGGCATCCCAACTTGTCCCGTTCCACAGCGCAAAATAGTCTGCTGCCGCAACCCCCCCGGCGTTCATGAAACCGCCGCCTACATAGATATCGCCGCCGCTGGTTGCAATTTCTTCTACTGTACCATTCAGACCTGTTCCAAGCGCATTCCAACTCGTACCGTCCCACCTTGCAATACAATCAGCACTTGCGTTCCCACCTACATCAGAGAAGCCCCCACCTATATACACATTGCTACCACTAATTACGATGGCTTTAACCGAGCCATTCCCCCCTATCCCTGTTCCGAGGGAATTCCAACTTGCGCCGTCCCATCGTGCGATACGATCTGCATTAGCGTTTCCCCCGGCATTAGTGAACTCTCCTCCTACATACACATTGCTACCACTTGCCGCAATCGCGTAAACCGACCAATTCAAACCTATACCGAGCGCATTCCAATTCGTGCCATCCCATCGTGCGATACGGTCTGCATTAGCGTTCCCACCCGCGTCAGTGAAATTTCCACCCACATAGACATCGTTGCTACTAACCGCGATGGCAAAAACGGTATTATTCAGCCCCGTACCCAAGGCATTCCAACTTGTCCCGTTCCACCTCGCAATATAGTCTGCCGCAACAATCCCCCCCGCGTCTGTAAACCAGCCTCCTACATAGACATCGCTGCCGTTTACCGCAATGGCGTTAACCGAGTTATTCAGCCCCGTGCCAAGTGCATTCCAATTTGTGCCATCCCATCGTGCAATACCTACAGCATTCGGGTTTCCTCCTGCTCTAAAGAAACTGCCGCTTACATAAATATTACTCCCACTAACTGCAATGTCAGAAATACTACCATTCAAGCCTGTACCTGTACCGAGAGCATTCCAATTTTTGCCGTCCCACTTTGCAAAATGACTTTCGCCTATTATCTCGCCTACATCCCCGAAGATACCACCGACATACACATCGCTCCCATTGAATGTAATGGCGCGAACCAATCCAGAGGTCCATCCTATTCCGAACTCTTTCCAACTTGTACCGTCCCACATCGCAATTCCATTCGCATCCAATAACTCCCCGGCGTGCCTAAAATTTCCTCCAACATAGACATTATTTCCGTTGACAGTAATTGTGTAGACCGTACCGCTATTGACCCCCGTACCCAGTGCATTCCAATTATTCCCGTTCCAACGCGCGACACCGTCTGCATTAGGATTCCCGCCTGCATCAGTGAACTCTCCCCCCGCATAGACATCATTCCCGCTAAGTGTAATAGCAAAAACAAAACTATTCAGACCTGTGCCAAGAGAATTCCAACTCGTGCCGTCCCATCTTGCTATATTGTCGGCATTTGGGTTTCCTCCCGCATTCCAAAATGTACCTCCTACATAAACGTTGCTATCACTAATCGCTATGGCCCAAGCCGTGTTATTCAGCCCTGTGCCAAGAGAATTCCAATTAGTACCATCCCACCTTGCTATCCAACATATACTGGAATCCCCACCCGAGTCACTGAACTCACCACCTACATAAACATCACTGCCGCTAACCGCTAAGGCATAAACCTGACCACCATTCAAACCCATACCTAGTGCACTCCAACTTTTCCCGTCCCACCGTGCAACATAATCTGCATTAGGATTCCCTCCCGCGTCAGTGAACCCGCCGCCCACATAGACATCGTTGCTACTAACCGCGATGGCAAAAACGGTATTATTCAGCCCCGTACCCAAGGCATTCCAACTTGTCCCGTTCCACCGTGCAATAAAATCCGCATTTGTTTTCCCTCCTGCAAATCTGAATCCACCGCCCACATAGACATCACTGCCACTAATTGCAATTGCACTCACAATACCGCCAAATTGGGTGGGTTTCCTCCAAGCCCCTCCCAAGTGCCGCCCGTGTTTTGTGTGCTTGGGAGAAAAATCGGTTCTCCATTTTTGCCATATTGCATTTGGAATCCCTCTGCCTTAAAGGAGCCTTGCATTCCTTTTTTTATTCGGCCTTGTTCATCTAAGGCATCTTGTAAGGGCTTTTGCTCAATGCCTTGCGCAGTAAGGTTTTGGGCAAAAAAAGCGATCGAGAAAATTGTATAGAAAAGTGTAGAGTAGTTTTTCATCGGTAGTTTCAAATGTAAGGCGTGTTGTGGAATACGTTGAAACGGGTTGCAGCGCCTTTCTGCAAGGGTGTTTCAAGGTTTAGCCAAGTTACTGAACATTTTTTGTTTTTTGTGTTATTGTGAGAATAATTCCTAATCATTTTTTTAAAAGACGGTAAGGTGAGATGCGGTGGTTTCGACAGGCTCAACCACCTTATTTTGTGGCGTGCGGATTCCGGACGCGCTTCGCTTGCCGGAATGACTTGCTGAGGATGTGTGGTGCACGACACGGTGGTTTCGACACTTCGACAGGCTCAGTGCGGCGCAGGCTCAACCAGCTCACTTTTTAAGTGTTAATCCTTTTCATCCTTCAATCCTTCAATCCTGATTCAGACATGCTTCTTTCATCACGCTATGCCCACTCGGCGAGTTCTGACCACCGTGCCATATCGTTTTCTAGCCGCTTGGTAAGCGTTTCCAATTCATCATAAAGCGGTTTTGCCTTTTCATAATCCGACCCAAGCTTTGAAAGCAAATTCCCAATCTCCTCTTTTCTTGCCTCGGCTTTTGCTATTGCGGCTTCGAGTTTTTCAAGTTCTTTTCGCTCCTTGCTGCTCAGTTTGCGCGAGTCGCTTGTCGCCGCCGCCGGCACCGCTTTGGGCGTGGGCTCCGGTTGGGTTTTCTTCTTACTTTCTGCCGACTTTGCCGCGTCTTCTTCTTCTTTACGCTCTGCCAAAAAGTCGGAGTAGCCGCCGCTGAAATGCCGAAGCGTCGCATCGGGCTCAAAGCGAAAAAGATGCTGCACGGTGCGGTCGAGGAAGTAACGGTCGTGACTAACGACAATGAGGCATCCCGCGAAGGTATCGAGATAATCTTCGAGCACTTCAAGCGTGGGAATATCCAAGTCGTTGGTAGGCTCATCGAGCAAAAGCACATTCGGGGCCGACATCAAGATCTTCAGCAAATACAGCCGCCGTTTTTCACCGCCCGAAAGCTTTGCAATCGGTGAATATTGTGCTTCGGGAGAAAAGAGAAATTTCTCAAGCATTTGCCCGGCAGAGATGGTTCCGCCGTTAGCGGTTTTGATATGCTCGGCGGTTTCTTTGATGTAATCAATCACGCGCTGCGCGGGGTTTAGTTCGCGGCTTTCCTGATCGTAGTAGCCGAGCACCACAGTTTCGCCGCGTTGAATTTCGCCTTTATCGGGCTTCTGCCGCCCTGCAATCATTTCAAGCAGCGTCGATTTCCCGCTGCCATTGGAGCCAATGATGCCGATACGATCGCGCGATTCCATTGGGTAGGTGAAGTCTTTCAGAATTGTTTTATCTCCAAATGATTTTGAAACCCCAATGAATTCAAGGGTTTTCTTCCCCAAGCGATTCATTGTGAGCGCGATTTCCATTTTCTCTTTGGCTTTTTCTTCAGGCGTATTAAGCAAGGCTTCGGCGCGGTCGATTCGCGCTTTCTGCTTGGTGGTGCGGGCTTTTGCGCCCTTTTTCAGCCACGCGAGTTCTTGCTTGCGAAGCTGCCCAAGTTTATGGCCCTCAATCGCCCGCCGCTCTTCTTCCTCGGCCTTCTTTTCGAGGTAGTAAGCATAGCCGCCGTAAAAGGTTTGCAAGTTGCCGCGGTCGAGTTCGATGATTTTATTGGCAACGCGGTCGAGAAAATAACGGTCGTGCGTGACAAGCAAGATGGCGCCGCTGAGGCTTCGGAGATACTCTTCGAGCCAATCGGTGCTTTCGGCATCGAGATGGTTGGTGGGTTCATCCAAGATGAGCAAATCGGCCGGGGCGACGAGGGCATGCGCCAAAGCCACGCGTTTGCGCTGACCGCCGGAGAGCGTTTTCATTTTTGCCTCAAGCGCAGTGATGCCAAGCTTGGCAAGCGAGGATTTCGCAAGGGCTTCGATGCCCCACGCATTTTTTTCATCGATTTTGTGCGAGAGCGTGGTGAGCCGTTCGATGACTTCATCGGTCGGGTTTCGGTCCAGCTCGATGCAGGTTTTTTCGTAATCAAGAATAAGTTTCAGCGTTTCGTTTTTCGCTTCAAGCACGGCTTCAAGCACTGTGGATTCGGGGTTGAAGGGCGGGTCTTGCGGCAAATAGATCACGGTTTTGCCGTTTGGTGTGGTCACTCGGCCGGCGTCGGCTTGTTCTTCACCGGCAATGATTTTAAGCAGGGTTGATTTGCCGCAACCATTGGCGCCGATGACACCCACTTTATCGCGCTCGTCCATCCCGAACGAAACGCTTTTGAAGAGTTCACGAAGCCCGAAGGTTTTTTTGAGGTTTTCGACGGTTAAGACATTCATACTTTTGGTTCATGCGTTTAATTGACCCCAAAATACGCCATTCTTGGGCAATGCAACGGGAAGTTTCTTCGCGAGGCATTGCAGAAATTCAATTTTTGAGCGATTTTAATATAAAAACGCTTTTTGAGTGCGCCGAAATTACAATAGGGTATTTTATCGGAAAGAAAGCCTTATTTCAACCGTGAGAAAGCCTTATTGTTACGGAAAGAATAGGTTATTCTTTCCGTGAGAATAGGTTAATGTTGGCGTTGAAATCAAGCTTTGTTTCAGACTTGAAATCAAGCTTTGTTTCAGCCGTCAAAACAAGCTTTGATTTAACCTTGAAATCAAGCTTTGATTTGAGCGTTAAACCTAAGCTTGATTTTAACTTCAAAAATGACTTTTGAGGTCGGATTTCATTCAAAAAGATACAAAAATGTAAGCGGCGATAGATTTCACCTTTAAACCGGCTTCTATTTTTAAGTTGAAATGGTTTTTACCAAACCGCCCTTAATTTTTCGAGGAAGTATTAAGGAAGAAAGGACACGCGAGATTCTCGATGTGGCGAATCATCCCATTGAAAAAATATTTAAGGATGGTATTTGTTTTTAGGAGGGTTTTCACGCCAATTTACGAAATCGATCGCTAAGTAAAATGGTAATAAAACTCTAAGGATAAACAATCAGAAAAATAAAAGCCAATAAATTTACAAGTAACACGGTTCCATACACGACGTTGCTTTTTCCACTGTTCAAAGAAAGAATAACTGTGAAAGTAGAGAGCATTAATAATATGATTGAAAGGGAATCCAACCCCAAAATAATTTCCATATTGTAGGCATAACAAACCAATGAAACAGCAGGGATGGTTAAGCCAATACTGGCGAGTGCAGACCCTAAAGCTAAATTCAAACTTGACTGAAGTTTATTGTTTTTGGCGGCGGCAATGGCAGCGATGCCTTCCGGAAGAAGAATAATTGCCGCAATGATGATTCCAACGAGCGTTTTTGGCAAGTGATAACCCAAGACAATTTTCTCAATTGTTGGAGAAAGAGTTTTAGCCAATAAAACAACAATCAATAAGCTAATAAGCAAAAATACGGTGCTGATGAGGAAGTCACGTGTCGATACCTTATGCGGCGTTTCGCTTTCTTGTGAATCGTTGCTCGTTAAAAAATACTCTCTATGCCGAACTGTTTGCGCAAATAAAAATGATGCATAAATGATAACGCACACAGCCGAAGCAAAAAGAAGTTGGGTGGTTGAATAGTAGGGACCTGAAATCGTGGTGGTAAATGAAGGAAGGATTAATGTAAACACCACGATTGAAACCAAAGAGACCAACGCAATTCGAACCGAGTGTGCTGAAAACGTTTGTTCGTGATGCTTTAATCCTCCCAAAAAAAGACACATCCCCACAATTCCGTTTAATATCAGCATTACGGCAGCAAAAACAGTATCTCGTGCTAAAGTTACCCCTTCGCTACCACTTGAAATCATTAATGAAATAATCACAGAAACTTCGATAATCGTAACGGCAACAGCCAATATGATTGTTCCAAAAGGTTCACCAACCCGATGGGCAATAATTTCTGAATGATGCACCGCAGACATCACCGAGCCAATTAATAACGCACCTGCCAATAATTGAAGTATTGCATAATCATGAATTAGATTTGTCATGTAAAGCAGGGAAGCTAAAATGGGCAGCGTAATTGTCCATTGATAAAACTGTTTCATAGTTTAGGATTTTAGGAGATACTAATTCTTGTTTAAGCAGAATAATTTGATGGAAATAAATTTTTTTTCTCAACCTTAATAGACATAATCTTTTAGGTTCTTTGCAATTGGATAAAATCAAAAAAGGTAATATCCGACTTTACTTGACTGAGAAACCGCATTGAACTTCGAACAGATCGGTTCAATTCGTCGCCTTATCCGGCAATGGCGCTGTCGTGAAAAAGTCATTGTAAAACCGCTGCAAGTAGCTCTCTAATAGTTCATCTACCCGCGAGGCTTTTGGGGATGTCACAATAAGCCCGGCATGATGCTTCCGATTCATTTTCCACCAAACTTCGGGATCATTGTAGGCACTCATATCCGGATGCTCTTGCTTTGCGAGCGAAATTAATAGTGCGGCAGTATTTTTTTCTGCTATTGGTGGCATATAGCTTTTTTCTCCTTGTTCGCATTCTATCTTTGCCCATTCACGCCAAAGGTTCACGCCCGTAGCGGCTTCAACAAGTTCGGCAATATTCGCCCCGCCAACCCGCGCTGAGGTTTCAAGAAAATAAACCGTGCCGTCCTTCCCCATAATAAACTCAGTATGAGAAACCCCTCGCACCAGCCCAAGCGTTTGCAAGACAGTCTTATTGGCTTTCAATACAGCTTTTGCCTCCGCCGAAGTTGGAGAAAGCGTTTTGGTGGTAAATACATCGCCTTGATGCGCCACATGCATTGGCGGTTTGCCATATTTGCTAGCACACGCAAAAACCACGGCCCGCTCCGATATGACTGAATCGACATGATAAACATCCCCTTCCACAAATCGCTCCATCAAATAAAATGATTGTTTATCACCCAAGTGGTCTAAGTGACGCCAAAGCTCTTCCTCATGATGAATTTTTTTTATTCCAAGCGCTGAAGCTTGCATTCTTGGTTTTACTAACCAAGGACCCGGAACGCGCTTCATAAATTCGCGAAGGGCATCGTAATGAAGCACATGAACAAAATCGGGCACCGCTATCGCAGCTTCTTTTGCGCGAACACGCATTGCAAGTTTATCGCGGAAATATCGCGCGGTAGTATCGCCCATTCCTCCAATTCGCAAATGCTCCCTTAGCGCAGCGCCAGTTTCTACATCAAAATCATCAAGCGGGACAATGCGATCAATGCGGTGATTGCGTGCCATATAACTGACCCCGTAAATTACATCTTGCCTGTTCCACTCTTTATCTTTATCGGGAATCAAAAAAATATCATCCAAACTTTCACGTGGCCAATCAGCGCCGGCAATGCTTTGGGAAGTTAATAGAAAAACGCGCGCGCCTTGCCGCTTGCATTCGCGCATGAATTCTTGACCCTTTTCATAACTAGCAAGGCAAAGAACGGTGAATGGCTGTGTGCTCATAGATTTTTAGAATTTATTTTGAAAACCAATGGCCTCCCGTAAGGGTCTCAGGAAGTGATGATGGTGATGTGCTTAATGCTTATTGTTTTGGGAAAAAGAAAATACAACGTGAATGCAATTTATCCATTCAAAAAAAATCGGTTGTGGGTTTCAACCCCTTTTTCTTTCAAGTTCAATACGATTTCAATTCGGGCGCTTGAATATAAACAGCAATGGACGACGGTCTTGAGGGGCATTTCTTCGAGCGTCCTGATTATTATCCAAAATGACATAGATATGTGATTCATCCATCCATAATCCTTCGGCTAAGCCGTAAGTGGTATCTTGATAACTAAAATCGGGATGGGTGACCCAATTCGAAAAACGCCACAATCCTTTTTCATGAAATTTTCCATCCTTGAAGTCCATTTCAAGTATGCCTTCTGCGCCGCGATACAAAAGAAAAATTCGATTTTCTTGTGATATCCTCTCGACATCTTCACGAGCCGGGGAATCGTTACTTTTTTCTTGAACAGGTTCAATAAAAATGTCTGAGAAGTCGGGCGTTCTGGGCATCTTCAGTTCCGCTTTTGTTTCAGGAATTAAATACCCCACCACTTTTTGAATTGAATCTCTCGCATCGAGTTTGACATAAATTATCCCATTCACTTCCCGTTCAGCTGAGAGTAAAAATTCTTTTGCACTTACAACCGCAATCCCTTCAAGACCCGCATTGCGATTGACAAGCATGCCGCAGTCTTTGACAAAAGGCTTTAAATCGGGCGTCAATACGAATGTTTCTCCTGTTTTGGGATTCACTTTGATAATTTTGGACTGTGCTTCGCTAACGAGATAAAAATTCCCATCCGTAGATTTTGAGATTCCCTCAAAGTCACATTTCTCAGGCAATGCCCCATTGGAATAAATATGGAATTTTCTTTCTTCCTTTGGGTACAGTGGTTCAATTAGAATGCGAGCGGTTCCCTCTGAGCCGTAGGTTCGATCAGTCAGTTTAGGAAGCGTTACGGAATAAAGTGTTGAGTCATCTTTATCGCATACAAACCAAAGTTTCCCGTCTTGCATCTCAAGTCCCGAAGGTTCTACCGGGTGTGTGGATTCAATGAGAAATACCTGCTTAAGTTCCAAATCCACTGTTTTCATCGTTCCACAACCGCTTAGGAACACCATAACCAAGACATGCAAAAGCATCTTCCTCATAGATAACCCGATATTCTTGCTTTGGCGAATCTTTTGAGAGAAGAAAAGGGGCGAGTGCGGTACAAAGTTCAACTTAATAATATTATTTGGTGTATAACACTGGTTCGATATTTTGACCTATTTTCGCTCAATGTTAAAAGTCGAAAATCGGTTCAATCCAACAAAAGTGCTTTAATCTGTTTTGAAAACAAAAAGTAACAAAGTTACAAATCGTATTTCCGTTAACAAAATTTAACTATAATTTTATCTATGAACCGCTATTCTTCCCAAGCCATTGAAAATCTCATCGAAGAATTATCGCAATTACCCGGAATTGGGAAAAAAACCGCTCAAAGGCTTGCGCTTCATCTTCTGCGCGATTCCCCTGAAAATGTTAAGCGTTTAGCAACTGCCATTACCGAAGCCAAAGAAAAAGTGATTTACTGCAGCGTTTGCTGTAACATGACCGATCGGCATCAAGACCCTTGTCCGGTTTGCATGAGCCCCAAACGAAATCGCACCGTCATCTGCGTGGTTGAGTCTCCTGCCGATGTCATCGCATTTGAAAAAACCAATCAATACACCGGGCTTTATCATGTTTTACACGGCGTGATTTCCCCTCTTGACGGCATCGGGCCTAACGAATTGAAGGTCAAGGAATTGCTAGCACGATTTTCGAATCCTGAGTCCCCCATTATTTCTGAAATCGTCTTGGCATTAAGCCCCACGGTTGAAGGAGAAACAACGGTTTTATATCTCTCGAAGCTGCTCAAGCCCTTAGGCGTTAGAGTCTCGCGTATCGCCCGTGGGATTCCGATTGGAAGTGAATTAGAGTTTATCGATGAAGCCACGCTCACCCGAGCTCTTGAAGGGAGAGCGGAAGTTTAATCAGTTAACATTCCTTCGGGTTATGATTTTTTGAATGACTTAATTCATTTTTTGAAAAACGGTCACTCCCTTTATGAGTGGAATTTCATCGCCCTTAGGCTAGCCCTATTTTAGACGCTTAGTGCCCGGCAGTCGATTTTCCTCCGCCAAACTCGCTCACTTTTTCTTTATGCTATCAAGCCGATCAAGCCATACCCATTTATAATCGTTACGACTCATTGCGTTCAGGGGATTGTCACGCACTTCTGCATGCAACACACGCTCTTCTTTCGGATAAGTAAGAATCACAAGCGAAGCATCATCAACAGCAATTTGCTCAGCCTGTTGGTAAAGCTTGTATCGCAGCGAATCATTAGGGGTTGATAACGCTTTTTCATAAATCGAATTGAATTGCGGGCTGTTGTAACGTTGCATATTTGGGAAACTTCGCTCATCTGGATTTTTTGGCAAAAGTTTACCGTAGTAAAGATTGAGGAAATTTTGGGGCTCTGCATAATCAGCCACCCACTCTTGCTTATAGAAAGCGACTTTCCCACTTTCAATGCTCCGATTTAACTCCGCCCACTCTATTTGACGAATTGAAACACGAATAGAAAGTGTCTCGGTTATCATTCGCTCAATCGCACGCGCAATTCGCAAAGTCTTTTCACTGTTTGCGGGAATGTGTAGAATTAACTCAGGAAAATTTTTACCATTTGGAAATCCCGCTTGTGCCAGAAGTTTTTTGGCTTGATTCGGGTCGTACTTAAATCCCTTTATGAGCGAAGCGCGGTATTTCGGCATTGTAGGTGGGGTAAATCCAAAATTCGCCGCAACACCCTCGCCCTTCAATTCGGTTCTTTCCAAGAGTTCTCGGTTAATCGCAAAAGCAATCGCTTGCCGCACTTTTACATCTGTAAATGGGGCTTGCATGACATGAAGTCCCAAAAATTCGGTTGCTAAAGCAGGAACCCATTGATAGCGGAAGTCTCTCTGATACTCGGGTGACAGCCGAAGTCCGGTTTCATCCAACCATAGACTTCGGATATCACCCGGTAAACCGGAAGATTCCAGCAAGTTTCCTTTCTTGAATTCTGCTTGCTGCATCCCCCGATCCGGGATATAGCTGACACGAATTTCATTCAAGAAAGGAAGTGAATTTCCAAACTCATCTTTCCCCCAATAGCCATCATTTCGTTTGATTAAAATTGATTTCGTTATTCCGTTTTCCTTCACCCCCATTTCTTTGATCATAAAGGGACCGGTGCCCACAGGATGTCTCCCAAAGTTTTCACCGTAAAAAAGCACGGCTTCTTTGGGAACGATGTAGCAAAACCCATTGGTGAGGGTCATTAAGAAAGGCCCAAACGGCTTATTCAGTCGAATCCGAAATCGAAGCCGGTCAACCACTTCGAAACCTTTCACTTCATTTATTCTTGGTTCGCGTCCCTGTTCCAATGCCGCTTTTTGTTCCTCGTAGAATTCGGTAGCTCCATACACGATATCCTTAAACACATAGAAGCCAACAGGCGAGTATCGCGGGTTACAAACCCGTTCAAATGAAAACTTCACATCCTCAGCAGAGACCGCTCTCACCACCCCTTGAGGGAAGCAATTGTCTTGATGAAAATACACGCTATCTCGGAGAGTGAAAGTATAGGTTGTTCCACCATCTTCAATCGTCCACGATTTGGCAAGCTCCGGCGTCAGTTGTAGGGTTTTGGAATCTAAATCGACAAGGAGTTCAAAAATTTGATGCGCTAGCGTTATCGATGAAGCATCAGAGATATTGATGGGGTCTAAAGATTCGATTGGTATTGAAACACTGTATGAATAGGATCCTCCATAAACTTTTCCATTGCTTCCCGCCGAGTATTCACTTCGGAGCTGAGGTTCATTTTGATTCATACATCCCGAAACAAAGAAAAAGAGCTGAATGATCATCAATGCTCTTTTTCCTTGCTTCATTGATAATTGATTTAACTTATATCCCACAGGTTTTGCTCTTTATTCAAAAAGGGTGCTTTGTTTGTGTTTTTCATACAAAGCCGATTCCCTCTCATTTTTCCGAATTGCATTAATTAAGAATCGTTCAAAACCGAACTCACCCGTTCTGTTCAAAAGATTCATTAAAGATTGAAAGACAGCCTTAAATATACATTATTTTAGACCTGCAATGCGGTTAAATATCACATCAGTTGATGCGTTCCCATTGTGTTCCGCTTCACCCGTTCGAGAAACTCGGCTTGATTCCAAAGAGACGCGACTATTTTTTTCCCTTTTGTTTATAAATCTTTAGACTTTTTTTCGTCTATTTTTCTTTTCATTTTTAGCAGATTTAAACTGCAAGCCCATAACCAAGTGAACTTAAAAGAATGACACTCTCAGCTTCCTCAAGCGATTCACCCTCGCGTGAAAACTTAAAAACAAAGGCTCTTGAAGTCTTGTACAAATTTTTTGGATATCGAGAGTTTCGCGGTGGGCAAGAATCCATTATTCTCGAAGTTCTTTCGAAGCACGATGTCCTTGGGGTCATGCCCACTGGTCAGGGAAAATCCGTTTGTTATCAAGTTCCGGCTTTTGTCTTAACGGGTACCGCCATTGTAATTTCACCGCTTCTTGCTCTTATGAAAGATCAAGTGGATGGCCTTAAAGCTCGAAATTACCCTGCTGAAGCGCTCACCAGCCAAACACCACCGGCACAAAGCACCAAGATCATCTCCGATTTAGAAGAGGGGAAAGTTAAGCTCCTTTTTGTTTCACCGGAGCGGCTACAAAACGAGCGATTTCAATTGCTTTTGCGTTCGATATCAATTTCGTTTATCGCTGTCGATGAAGCACATTGCATCTCAGAATGGGGCTATGATTTTCGCCCAAGTTATCAGGCCATAGGGAGTACCTTATCGAAAATTTTTCCCTCGAAAAGACCAAATATTGTTGCCCTAACTGCAACAGCAACCCAAGAGGTTCTTCAAGACATCCAAAAATTTCTTTCACTTTTCAACCCTTTCTTTTATGTAGGAGGGTTTGAACGTACCAACCTTTCACTCTCTATCTTTGAAGTTGAAAATAAACGCGCCAAATTGATGCAAATCCTCAAGGCCGTTCCGGGCTCAGCAATTGTGTATTCAATGAGCCGTAAGCTTGCCGAAGAAACTGCCTTTTATCTCAATCAAAATGGATACCGCGCAGCGTTTTACCACGCCGGACTTCCTGATGAAAAGCGTGCGGAAATTCAAGACGGATTTTTTTCTGGAAAATATCCCATCATTTGCTCTACCAATGCTTTTGGAATGGGCATCAATAAAACCGATGTTCGCGTTGTTATTCACCTTGAGCCGCCAGATACCCTTGAAGCATACTATCAAGAGGCCGGCCGTGCAGGACGTGATGGGAAAAAAAGCTATGCGGTTCTTCTTTTTCAAGAGGCTGATATTGAACGCCGCAAAGTGCTCGTTTCATCTGCAACACCCACCGCACGCCAAGCATTATGTCTTTATCAAATGATTGCAAGCTGGTACAAACCAAACACCCCTAAGCCACTCAAACTCCATCTTGCCGGCGATCTTTTTTCTGTTCCAAGAGATTTTCTTTCGGAAATGCTTCATAAAGTACACCCACTTGATTTTCCTTCTGATTCATTTCCGCCTATTGATGCCATTTTTTCTTTTCTTGAGCGGATGGGGCTTTTAAAGAACCACACCTCAAATGCCGAAGGGGAAAAACTTCACTTTTTTGTCTCGCGAGAGTCGATGGAAGAATATCTTCAACGGCCTACCCTCCCTTCAGAACACAAAGTTTTTCAAGCGATTTTGCGATACTTTAGCCACTCCGTTTTTTTGGAATCAAAACCATTTTCGTTGGCGTCGTTTTCTGAAAAGTCCGGAATCCCTGCATCGATTTCCGTTGAAGTGTTTCAGCATTGGCGCAGCATCAATATGGCACATTTTGAAGCTCAAGATCTGCTTGAAGCCGAGCTTCTTCGTTTGCCAACCCCAGAAATTCTTAATGATGCCCGATGGCAATTTTTGGATCAACGCAGAACCGTTATCCTAAAGAAACTTGCCGCCGTCAGTTCTTATATTCACTATCAGCGTTGCCGTCGAAATTATCTTTTGGATTATTTCGGCGAAGCTTATTACACCGAGCGCTGCGGGATTTGCGATAATTGCCTTGGTCGGCACAATACTTAAACATCATGTTAACATCTCAGTTAGATTTTCGCGCAAGCCTAATCAGTTGCCTTTCAGGATGTGGGTTTTTTCCGCTCGCACTTTCAGTTGTTTCTTATTTCAAGTTCGATTCTTTTCTTTTACCCTTTCAGATCATAGCTTCTTTTGTATTGGGTCCATCCGTCATCTCGGCAGAAAGCAATGCTTCATTTCCCGTATTGGGTTATGCATTGCTCATATTAAGCTTATGGTGTTTTGCTTTCGGGTTTTTGACTCATTTTCTCTTGCATCGTTGGGGAATCCTCGTCGGCATTGTGGGAGGCGCTTTATTGGGATTGTGCGCTTTCGCCATTACATTCAAAATGCTCCCGTATTTTTTTGAGTGGAGCCGCGCTTTCTTGCGACCTGCTTTTGCAGTTGCTTTTCTTGCCTTCGGTGCTTGGAGTGGGGGCGTTTACGAATCGTTGGAAGAAGAACCGGAGAATTAAAATCTTATTGCCACATCATCCGGCTATCTGTGAAAAAGGCTTGGATTAGGTTTTCAGCTCCCTTTCTCTTTTAAGGCAACTTTTCGAATGACCTTCTCACAGCCTTTGGTCATCCAAGCGGCAATTTCATTGTAAGAAGGCAATTTTGGCTTATTTTTTTTCGTTGAACGATCTCGATCTCCTTCCTTTTTTGAGCCGCTACCGACAAATAAAAACGCAATTTGCAGTATGCCTTGTATCCCTGCCGACTCTCCGCAGTTGTAAATCACTTCCTTCTGAAGACGAAAAGCTTCTCGCATTAAGCGTTTAATTCGATTGCGTCTTGTCGCTTTAGGCTCAATTCTTTTTCCCACACTAAAAAGTGCTTGTATTCGAAACAATTTCGATTGTTCAACTTTCAGTATTTGGGTTTCCTTTTCAACATCCAATTGCGTTTCCATTAGGGAGGGGTTCTTCTCATTCATTCCCATTTTTTCAACATCGAGGCGTTTGATTCTGCAAAGCATTTTCACCCCGCCCTCCCTGTGCACTGCAACACTCGAAGCGTTTTTATCAAAGAGCATCTCAAGCTCCTTTTTTGAGCGAATGATTTCTTCCTTTGTTAGCCCTGCCACTTTGGTGTCTTTTGCTTTATTCAAATCCCATTAAGACTGCAATTGCTGATTGACCTCATCATTTGAACCTCCTTCAATTGAACCTCCTTCACTTTTATCTTCCAAAATCAATTTTGAGGAGGATTCCCTTTAAAACATTTTGATTGAGCATACTTTAATTCGAAATCAGTTCATAAATAATTTTTGAAATAAAAAAAGGCGACTTCTAAGTCGCCTCGTAAACCTAAAAACTTCATTTTACTTAGGTTTATTCTCGTCACTGACCGTCAATTTATAACGGCCTTTCTTTCGGCGCATTGCCAAAACTTTGCGACCATTCTTTGTCGCCATTCTCGAGCGAAAGCCGTGCTTGTTGCGACGCTTCCGGTTATGCGGTTGATATGTACGTTTCATCGTTTGTTAGGTTTCAGTGTTAATTTTTTTCTGCGGGCAATATCCCATTCCAATATGTTTTCAAACTGTCTCTCTGTAACGAATCATCCAAAAATCTTAGATTTTTTTCGCGTGAGAAATGCACGCACTTTTTAGGCCGAGTATTTCAGAAAAGAGCGCAAACTTACCACAGTTTTTTTTAAAAAACAAGTTTGACTCATTATATCTTTATTGTATTATTGTCCCCTCATTTCGAGGTCACACCGCTTCGTTTTTTTCACTTTGTCGGTTCATCTTTTCCTTTTGGGCTATCAAGCTCTTGGGGAAGTGTCGCCTCTTGTCAATTCAGAGCGCGAGAGTGATTCATACAAATGGCTTTTTATGCTTCGATAGCAGGATGCGATATATTCACAATTGAATTTGAATTTGTCTTTCGAGAGTCTTGTTTTTTTCTTTTGATTCGTACTATTTACTTTCTCTTTTTTGGTAATCTCTGTTTTTTAAGGTGCAATATCGCTGATTTCACAACTGCATTTTTTGAATTGTTGTCAGCGCTCATTTTTGGGTGATTTCGGCGTGATTTTTGAAATTTTTTATCGAATTTTCGAAAAAATAAGCCAAGAATCATTAACGGGAAAAAAATGTGGATAACTTGTGGATAGATGTGGAGAATTCCACATCCCCAATCTCCAATAAACTTCCGTTATTCTAATGTTACGGCAATGTTACTGCTTCGTTTCGCCTAAGTCTCGGTGAATTCGGTACTTACGCGTTTTCCTTGGCTTGAAAACGCATTATTTTTGGGCACTTGTCAACTGTATTCTTTATCAATATTAGCCAAAAGAGTCGCTTATTGCCGCAAGCCTATGTGGATAAAGCCTTTTTTAAGGAGAAATTCCATAGAGGTTAATGAAAATGCGACTCTTTGAGCATACAATTCTCTATCTCTTCGATTGATGTGCTTTTGCACTCAAGGATGAGTAATAAAAATTTGAAAGTTTAGGATCCTTCATTCATAATGGCTGAAAAACCAACTTCTTCGCTGATGAAAATCGGCCTCGAAATCTCTTCCTCTGCCCCATTGCCTTCGGGGTCGGAGTCGCCTTCCCTTTCGTCAAAATCCGCTTCGGCAAAGTCCGACCGCCAAAAAAAGGATCCGCTTCAAATTTCTTTGGAAATTCCACCTGCTGAATCTTCTCAGACACATGAATCCATTGAAGACCAAAAGTCAAACGAGACGACACCTAAAACGCCATCGCTTGTAAATGCCACGGGATCCACACAAAAAGAAATAAACCAACCGTATCAGCCATTGCACTTAAAGCCCTCTGCGGAACAAATTGCGGATCCTTTGGCGTCAAGCCGCACAGCCTCCGAGGTTTGGAATCAGTGCCTTGATTTCTTGCGCGATAACCTCAATCCTCAAGCCTTCAGCACTTGGTTCGAACCCATCACGGCCGTCTCTCTTGTTGGTGAAGAACTTACCGTGCAAGTGAAAAGCCATTTTATTTATGAATTCATCGAAGAAAATTATTACAACATTCTTCGCAGCAGTTTAATCAAGTTTGTGGGGCCCGGGGCAAAAATGCTTTACTCCGTTGAAGTGGTCAAGACGCAAGACCAAATGCCTTCCGTCACGCTCACTTTACCACAGCAACATATCGAACAGCAATCGGAGCTTACACCTTATCGCATTTCGCAAAATCGGAAAATTTCTGAGCTGTTTCGCGCCAATGTCGAGCGGTTTCAAAGCTACCTGAACCCAAAGTATAGTTTCGATAACTACATCAAGGGCGATTGCAATGTTTTGGCCTACGCCGCTGCAAAATCTGTGGCTGAAAACCCCGGAAATAACAGCTATAACCCGCTTTTTATTTACGGCGGAGTCGGGCTGGGTAAAACCCACTTAATCCAATCTATTGGCAATTATGCTCGTGCAAAACAAAAGGCTGAGTTCGTGCTTTATGTTTCAAGCGAAAAATTCACTATCGATTTTGTAAGCGCCATTCAGAACGACCGAATTCGGGAATTTGCCGAGTTCTATCGCAGTATTGATTTGCTTATAATCGATGACATTCAATTCTTTGCCGGAAAAGAAAAAACGCAGGAAGAAATTTTTCACATCTTCAATGCCCTTTTTCAATCCAATAAACAAATTGTGCTCTCAAGCGATCGTCCGTTAAAAGATATTCGCGATATCGAAGAACGCCTTCTTTCACGCTTTGCTTCCGGTCTTTCAGCCGATTTGCAACTGCCCGATTATGAAACGCGGCTTGCCATCTTAAACCGCAAAAGCGAAGAACACGGCATCACCCTTGCGCGAGATGTCTCGCAATTCATTTGTACCAATGTCAATAGCAACATTCGTGAAATGGAAGGTTGCCTTATTAAACTCCTTGCCACGGCTTCGATTTCAGGGCAAGAAATCGATCTTGCGCTCGCAAAAAATGCCTTACGTGATATCATCAGAGAAAAAAGCAAGACCGTAACGCTTGAAATGATTGAAAAAGTCGTTGCCGATTATTTCGGACTCTCTGCCAATGACCTCAAAGGAAAATCGCGTAAACAGGAAATTGCGGAAGCTCGTCAAGTGGCAATGTTCCTTTCGAAAAATCAAACCGGTAAAACCCTTAAAACAATTGGCCTTCACTTCGGCGGCCGCGATCACACCACCGTCATGCATGCCGTTTCGACCATTGAGTCTAAGCTCAATTCTTCTTTTGAAACCCGCCAAACGGTTGATGAACTTCGCAGAAGGCTTGATATCATCTCGCTTTAACAATCAATTGATTGTGGCCATTTCGCCGAAGCGTTTGCTTTCCATCCCATTCACCTCCATTCAGATTAAACAATCATTGTTTCCCTTTTTGCTATTTTCGTTTTTCGATCTTTCCCGAAATGGTTTTCATTTTGGGACTTCTGCTTATAACTTTTTACTTAATTCGAAGAATTAACGATTTCCTCTCGTTGAAGCGTTCTTTGAATGATGTTTTGGATACCTTTAACGAATCCTTAGGTATTTGATGGGCTTTGATATTTGCTTTCGCATTTACATTTTTGAAAAACTCTGACCAACAAATGGATTTATTTTCTCAACCCGTTGCCGCCTCACCGGAAAGTTCTCCCGAGCTGACCAATGAAGAGGCAAAAAAGCTCTCTCTAGCCGCCGGGTTTCTTTCGAATGAATTGCTTTATGGAAAAGATTCAGAAGAAAATATTATCGCTGTTTCTACCCTTAACGATACACATATCCGCGTCTATAAACGAGATCGTTCCGGAAGCCTGATCCACCGAGATGACCCCTGTTATCCATTTTTCTTTCTATCCAAACACGGGTTTTTGAAAGACTTCCGCTCGGCTGATGGTTTTTGGTTGAAAGATCTCGAAGGCAATAATTATTACAAGCATCTGGCCATTTTTAGAAGTTGGAAGGAATACCGTGCCGCTCAAGACTATGTTGCCGATACGAAGCGTCGGTTAAACCCAAAAGAAACCTTGGTAAGCGATGAAGATGGATTCGGGAATCGTGTAGAAGAAATTTATGCCAAAGGTGACGCCTCTTCTCAATACCTTTTCCAATCAGGGAAAACGCTCTTCAAAGGGATGACTTTTCAAGATTTGCGCCGATTACAGTTGGATATCGAAACCTACTGGAAGCCCGAAGCCACTCGTTCCGGAAAAATTGAAATCGGTAAAGATCCAATCATCATTGTCTCCCTTTCCGATAGCTCCGGTTGGGAAAAAGTCATTCACACAAAAGCACAAAGTGAAAAGGCCTTATTGCTTGAACTCATTGAAATCATTAAAGAGCGCGACCCCGATGTCATTGAAGGTCATAACATTTTCAGTTTCGATTTACCTTACATTCAACGCCGCTGTGAACTTAATGGGGTTCGCTTTACCATAGGTCGCGATGGCTCCCTCCCACGCAGCTATCCGGCAAGCATTCGATTTGCCGAGCGCACCATCGATTACCCCTACTGCGAAATCGCCGGCCGTCATGTGGTGGATACTTTGTTTCTGGTTCAATATTTTGATTCCGTCAAGCGGGCAATGCCTAGCTATAGCCTCAAAGAATCCGCCAAGTACTTCGGATTTGCTTCTGATTCCCGCACATACATTGCTCACGAAGACATCGCCCATACGTGGGATACCAATCCTGAGAAGCTTCTGAATTATGCGCTCGATGATGTTCGTGAAGCCGGAAAACTTTCCGAACTCCTTTCGGGGAGCAATTTTTATATGACCCAAATGATGCCCTTTTCCTACGGACAGGTTTCGAGAATGGGCCCTGCGGCAAAGATTGAAGCCCTCTTTGTTCGCGAATACTTGCGGCAAAAGCACTCACTTCCTCGGCCTCAAATCGGGCAGCAGGAGTCGGGCGGGTTTACCGAAGTTTTTCTTAAAGGAATTTTAGGTCCAATCGTTTATGCCGATGTCGAATCGCTTTATCCATCCATTATGCTCACTTTTGATATTTGCCCAAAGTCAGATGAGCGAAAACTTTTTCCTAAAATTCTTAAAGACCTAAAAGAACTTCGCTTTACCGCGAAACGCCGCGCCAAAACTTCCTCCGAAAAAGCCGAGCGTGACCTTTATGATGCAATGCAGAATTCCTTCAAGATTCTCATCAACGCAATGTATGGCTACCTTGGGTTTCGAGCAGGAATCTTTAATGATTATGCCGAAGCCGACCGGGTTACAACCAAAGGCCAAGAAATCGCCAAAAAAATGATTGTTGAATTCGAAAAACGCGGAAGCCGCGTGGTGGAAGTTGATACCGATGGAATTCTTTTAATTCCCCCTCCCAACGTTCAAGGTGAAGACGATGAACGCGCTTTGGTGAAATCAGTTTCCGACACAATGCCCGAAGGGATTTCAATCGCTTACGATGGTCGATTCAAAAAAATGATTTCTTATATGAAGAAGAACTATGTTCTTCAATCGTATGACGGCAAATTGAAAATCAAAGGGTCGTCCCTTGTTTCACGTAGCGGAGAAAAATTTGGCCGAGAGTTTGTCAAAAAGGGGTTCCAACATCTGCTTGATTTCGATATCGTGGGGCTGCATCAACTCTTTATTCACACCCGCGAGCGAATTATCAAAAAAGAAATGGATGTCTCGGAATTCAGTCGAACCGAAAGCCTCAAGGAATCAATGGATGAATACAAACTTGGTGTTAAAAATGGTAAGCCGAAACGAATCACTTATGAAGTTTTGATTCGTGCAAAAAAAGTTGCTTCAAAAGGTGACCGTGTGACCTACTACCTTTCAGGTTCCGGAATTATCGGAAATAACGCAGAAAAAGGAAAACTTTCATCGGAGTGGAATAAAGACAAGCCTGATCAAAACATCGACTTTTACCTGCGCAGACTTGACGAATTCACCGATAAGTTTAAGCCTTTCTTCAAGCCCTCGGATTTCAGCCGAATTTTCACCGCCGATGAGCTTTTTGGATTTACACCTGAGGGAATCGAATTGATTACAGAAATTCAAAATCGCGATAGTTCTGAAATCGATGATGAAGTTCCCTTTTAGCGTTCTTCTACATTTGAAATGCCCTTTCGGGTGTCAAGTCCGCTTTTTTATTTTGCCGAGTGTTTCAAGTTATTGGTTACTTATTCACAAGTCATAATTTTACTTGGTTTGATTCATTTATTCATTTTGACTGTTCTTTTCTCTGAAGAGACACTTTTTTTTGATTAAATTACCCTTGTAAATAATCCGTATTCATTAATTCCATCTGAATTTTTTACCCTTTTGTTTCAAAAGGGAATTTGATTTATGTCCACAGTAGCTACTGATGTCCAAAAACGCCGCGTGCTCGTTGTTGATGATGAGCCAAACATCGCCATCGGCATTCTAAAAACTTTAGGTCAACACCAACACTACTTTGCTAAGCATGCCCCAACCGGAGATTTAGCCGTTGAATTGCTGAAAAAAGAATCTTACGATTTGGTGATTACCGATATCAAGATGCCCAATAGCAAATTTCAGGGAATTGACTTGCTTCGGCATATTAGAACCAACTATCCGGATATTGGTGTCATCATCATGACCGCCTACGGTTCAACCGCAGTTCAGGAAGAGGCCTCTCGGCGAGGGTCTCTTTTATATCTTGAAAAACCATTTGAATTCACCCATCTCCAACAAGTTGTTGATGATTTTTTTGATCGTAAAGAACATACTGCTGCACCTGCCGAGGCCGAAGCCGATAGCGGGGTTCAAGGTGTGATTCCGGGTCTTTCGTTAATGGATGTGATCCAAATGAATTGCCTTTCACGATCAACATGTACATTTCTTATTCAAAAAAGCGACGGTTCAGGGCAAGGTATTATTTGCTTCAACAAAGGCGATATCACGCATGCCGAAACGCCAAACCGCAGCGGAAAAGATGCGTTTTTAGAAATCGTTTCTTGGCAAGGTGGAAGTTTTGAAACCCTTGATCAGATTTCGCCTACTGTTACCATTGTTGAAAGTTGGGAACAACTGATGATGGAGGCAGTGATGTTAATGCCTGATGCACCTGTTGCTCAGCCCGGCGCCGCTTCTCCAAAGGCAGTTGCTAAGCCACAAGCACCCGCACCGAAGCCGCAAGCCGACCTTGACCCAGCGAAAATGCTTGATCGCGTGCTCGATGCCGCGAAAGCTGATGCCGCTTTTTTAGTCACACACAGTGGTTTTATGCTTGATAAACGTGTCAAAGCAACTTTAGATATTACGAAAACCGGCGATGAAATTGCCAAGTTGATGCCCGGCGTTTTTGCTTTCGGAAAGAATATTGGGGGAGGAACACTTTCTGAAATCACCTTTCGCTTCGGAAACAAAATTGTGATGGTGCGCAATGTCCAAGAGAGTGAAGCACTGTTTATTGTAATTTCACCGGCATCAATTACTTCGGGTGATATATTCAAAGCAATTGATCGTGAATCAGCAACGCTCAAAAAAATTCTTTAAAGCAACTTGTTCGATATCTTTTAAGTTTTTGATTTAGAAATCGATTAGCTTTTTGTAACTTTTTCTCATATCCTGCAAATAAAGCGCAGGGGTTTTCATGACAAATTTTAGTGAAGTTCTTTCCGTATTTAACGGAATCCAAGGGGTAATCGGTGTTTCCGTTGTCGATAGCGATGGAATGCATTTGGTATCTTCATTTCCCGGGACGGAATTCAATGATGCCCTTTCGCCGGTCATTTGCTATTTAACAAGTGATGCGACAAAGCATCTTCAAGTTTTGGGTGAGTCTCCAAATCAGGTTTGTATTTCGATGAGTGATAAATTAATTATAATCCAATTGGTTTATGATCTCATCCTTGTGGTTTATAGTCAGAAGCGCAATTTGCACGCAGTTCAAACAGCCATCGAATCCGCTTCATTAATCTTGAATCGAATTGCAACAGTAGAATTTTCAAACACATAACTTTATCAGCAATGGCAAATATCAATTACGCGAATAAGGAAATCATTATTAAGATCGTTTACTACGGTCCGGGGATGAGCGGAAAAACCACCAACTTGCAAGTGCTTCATCAAATGGTTCCGCAAGATTCCGCAAGCAAGATGATTTCACTTGCCACAGAGCAAGATCGCACCCTGTTTTTCGATTTATTGCCAATTTCATTGGGCTCAGTGAAAGGCTTCAATACTAAGTTTCAGCTTTACACCGTTCCGGGTCAGGTTTATTACAATACCACAAGAAAATTGGTGCTTAATGGCGTTGATGGCGTTGTTTTTGTCGCAGATTCTCAGCAAGGAAAAATGCCTGAAAACATTGAAAGTTTGAATAACCTTAAAGATAATCTTTCTGAGTATGGGATTGATATGGCCAAGTTTCCGGTTGTATTGCAGTACAATAAGCGAGATGTGGCTAATCCAATTACCATCGATGAATTCCAATCAACCTTAAATGCTGCTTACAACTTTCCTTATTCTGAAGCAGTTGCCTTTAAAGGTCAAGGTTTAATGGAAACATTGAAGTTGATTAGCAAAATAACATTGCAGCGCATTGGCTCTAAAACCAGTTCCGCCACAACACCGGCAGAGCCCTCTGCTCAGCCAGCGAACCCTGCGACACCACCACCGCAAGCCAGCAGCGAATTTTTCAAGAATCTTCAAAAGAAAATGTAAGCCATTATCTTTTATAAAGTTGAAAAGCCCCGATTTCGGGGCTTTTCAACTTTATATTACTTCTCCAATATCATTTATAAATATTCTTCTCATTTTTTAGTAAATGTGATTTCTGTCCCATTTAATCCAATCTCAATTTGATCCCCTTCACGAAAAGTGCCTGAAAGAATTTTTTCTGCCAATGTATTGACAATTGTTCGCTGCATCACGCGCTTGAGTGGCCGAGCACCAAAGGAAGGATCGTAGCCCAATTGTGACAACCAATCTTTTGCCGCTTCATTCAGCTCAAGGGTTAAGCCTTGTTTTTGGGCCGATTCCCGAATCCGTTCAAATTGAATCTGCACAATGGCATTCGTTTCATCTCGGGTAAGTGGCATGAACATAATCACCTCATCAATTCGGTTTAAGAATTCAGGGCGCACTTTTTTTCTTAACAGTTCAAACACTTCAACCTTTAACTTTGATACCACTTCCCGTCGGTTATCATCGGTAATGAATTGAAGTTGATCTTGAATCAGTTGCGAACCCAAATTGCTTGTCATGATAATTATGGTATTCTTAAAGTTAACTACATGACCTTTGTTATCGGTCAACCGGCCATCATCAAGCACTTGTAAAAGAATATTAAAGACATCTTGATGCGCTTTTTCTATTTCATCCAAGAGCACAACAGAAAAGGGATGTCGCCTTACTGCTTCAGTGAGTTGCCCGCCTTCATCATACCCCACATAACCCGGCGGTGCACCAACCAGCCTTGATACGCTATGAGCTTCCATATACTCGCTCATATCAATTCGTACCAAGGCATTTTCGTCGTTAAATAAATATTCAGCTAAACTCTTGGCTAATTCCGTTTTACCTACGCCAGTTGTTCCTAAAAAAATGAATGATCCGATTGGCCGCCGTTCATCTGAAAGCCCTGCCCTTGCCCGCCTTACGGCTTCGGCTACTGCTTTTATGGCTTCATCTTGGCCGATTACGCGTTTGTGTAATTCAGATTCAAGCGAAAGGAGTTTTTGCCGCTCCGATTGTAACATCTTTGAAACAGGAATCCCTGTCCATTTGGCCACCACTTGCGCAATATCCTCTGCACCGACTTCCTCTTTCATCATCGCACCATTTTGCTGCATCGTTTCGAGTCTTGTTTTAGCTGATTCAAGTTCTTTTTGCAAGGCGGTAATTTTACCATAGCGCAATTCTGCTACTTTACCGAAATCACCGTTTCGCTCAAATTCTTCTGCCTGAACCTTTGCTGACTCTATTTCACTCTTCAATCGTCGTAATTCTGTGATGGCCTCTTTTTCCCGTTGCCACTTCGCTTGTATTCGCGATTGCTCCTCGCGTAAATCAGCCAATTCCCGTTCGATTTCCTGAAGCCTAACTTCAGTTAGA